>JAURGT010000037.1 GCA_030833665.1 Miltoncostaeales bacterium | reverse complement strand
CTTGGATGCGTCGACGATGCTGCCTTCGAGAGCCACGTGGCCTCCTGTGTGGTGAATTGCCTTCTAGTGCTCGGACTGCGCGGCGTAGCCGATGTAGATGCCGGACAGCAGGGCGAAGATGAACGCCTGCAGACCGGCCACCAGCAGCCACTCGAACACGTAGAAGAAGAGGGCGAAAGGGATCCCCAGGACGCCGAGAAGGCTTCCGACGAGGATCGAGAAGCCCGCGGCCATGATGATGAGAAGGTGGCCGGCGAGCATGTTTGCGAAAAGTCGCACCGAGAGGCTGACGAGGCGAAGCACCTGCGACAGCAGCTCGAGGGCGAAGATGAAGGGCGTGATGCCCTTGCTGGAACCCGGCGGGATCAGCGTCTTGAAGTAGCCGATGAAACCGTGGGTGGTGAAGCCTTCGTACAGGAAGGCAACGAACGTCATGAGCGCCAGGGCGATGGTCACGCTGATGTTGGCCGTGGCGGCGTACAGCCCGAGGTCGCCGACCACCTGGAAGGTGTCGGTGTGCGGGGCCGTGGGCAGGGGGATGAATGAGATGATGTTGTTCACCGCGATGAAGAGGAAGAGCGTGGCCAGGTAGGGGAACCACTTGGTGAACACGCGCTGCGGGAGGGTGGCGCCCGCGATCTGCTCCTCAGCGAACTCGTACGTGATCTCGAGCACGTTCTGCGCCTTGTTGGGCTTCATCTTCAGCCCGCCGCGCACCACGAAGACGCCGAACAGGATGATGATCGCGCTCGAGGCCAGCATGTAGAAGACGGCCTTGTTGATGCTGAGGTCGACGAACCCGAGGTTGAGGTCCACCCATGCGGACGTCTCGAACTCCTCGGCCGGGTCGAACTCCTCTGCGGCCGACGCAAGGGCAGGCGCGGCGAGCAGCAGGCCGAAGGTGGCGATGAGCCACCACTTGAGGCGGGTCAGCGACGCCCTCACTCCTCGTCCTCCCCCGCCGCGGCGGCAGCCTTGGCGTCGGCGATGGCCTTCTCGCGCGTGCCGAACGCGATCGCGCGGCCCAGCAGGTCGAATGTGAAGGCCACGATGAACACCGCGGCGGCCACGAGTGCGACGGTCTCGTTGAAGCGGAGCGCCGTGATGAACAGCACGCCGGCCACGGTCCAGGCACGGATGATGAATGACAGCCCCGTGACGCCCACGGCGGCCGACTGCCCCATCCTCATCGCGTACTTCGCCGTGGCCAGTTGCACGGCCCAGTTGGCAACCCAGAGCGCGGTGCCCAGCACCCAGCCGTTCAGCGGGCCGCCGAGGGCCAGCACGATCGGCAGGGCCACGATGCAGGAGGCGATGCTCGCGGCGGTCGCGAACACGAGCGCACGACGCGGGACTTCCGTTGAGGCGGGCACAGGCATTATCTGTTTTGCAGCCTGGCCAGGGGCGGCTGAGGTGATGCTCTTCCCTCCGGGCGTGAAACCTCGCCGCGACGGTCCGCGGCAACGGGCGGGAGCATACCCATCCGCCCGTGGCATGCGATGGGAACCGCGCCTCGTTATGGGGTGACAGGCGTCCCGCGTTCCTGGGCGGAAGGCCCTACCGCTTGTTCGCGGCCACCTCGTTGCCCGCCGCGCGGCGCCGGCGGACGATCTGCACAACCGGCTCGCTGCGCCACTTCAGGATCTCCAGCACGTACACCAGGTACACCGCGCCTGCCAGGCCGATGGCGGCGATCGCCGCCAGCAGGGCCGTCCAGCCGGGGTTCCAGTCGCCCGGGGAGTCCATGTAGGGCACGAAGCGCATGGCAAGGGCGAGGATCGCCATGAGGCCGGTCCATGCGTAGATCGCCAGCACCGTGCGCCGCTGGCTCCAGCCAATCGCCAGGAACCGGTGGTGGAAGTGGCTCTTGTCGGCGGAGTACACGGGGTTGCCGTGCTTGAGGCGCTTGAGGATCACGAACGAGGTGTCGAGGATCGGGATCGCCAGCACGATGAGCGGCAGCACGATGGCGATGGCCGCGGCGCTCTTCATCACCCCGCTGATGGCGATGCCGGCGAGCATGAACCCGAGGAACATCGAGCCGCCATCGCCCATGAACGTGCGGGCCGGGTGGAAGTTGAAGCGCAGGAACGCCGCGCAGGCACCGGCGAGGGCTGCCGCGAGGATCGCCGCGTCGGCGCGGCCGAGGGAGGCGGCGATGATCGCGAATGTGGTGGAGCCGATGGCGACCACCCCCGCGGCGAGGCCGTCCATGCCGTCGGTGAAGTTGATGATGTTCACGATCGCCACGAACCAGAGCACCGTGAGCGGGTACTGGGCGCCACCCAGGTCAATGGCGCCGAGGAAGGGCAGCGTGAGGTGGTCGATCGTGAGGCCGGCCGCCACGGGGATGCACGCGCAGGCCACCTGCGCGGCGAACTTCACGGCGGGCTGCATTCCGAGGATGTCGTCCGCGATCCCGAGCAGGGCGATGAGCACCGCGCCCGCGATGAGCCCGCGCGCGCCGGGCTCGATCGGCAGGAACCACAGCGCGGGCACGAGGAAGCCGATGAGGATCGCCACGCCGCCGAGGCGGGGGATCGGCCGGTCGTGGATGCGCCGGGCCGATGGCTGGTCGACGGCCCCGACGCGGCGGGCCAGGGCCATGGTCGCGGGCGTGAGGACGAGCACGACGACTGCCGCGGCGAAAGCGCTGAGTATGGGGATCAGCGTCGTGGTCATGGTGTCGCGGAGGCCGTCATGGCCTCCTGGGGGTCATTCTACGAGTGACCTGCGGGTACCTGCGACGTTCCGGGCCCCGCGGGCCACCTGCCCGGCCGTCAGTGCCCCGGCCGGTGGTAGATGCCAGCACCCCACGCCGAGATGGCCTCGCCCAGCAGCGCGGTGAGCGGCATCGTGATGGGTGCGAGAGGCCCGCTGGCCACCACCGGGTTGCGTCGGCGGCGGTTGAGAACCCGGATCACCCGCGCGGCCACCGATCCCGCCGACTCCGTGGGCATGAGCCTCGGCAGGTCCTTCCCCCACCCCAGGCGATGGAACGCGGTGCGCACGGGCCCCGGACAGATCGCGAAGGCGCGCACGCCGGTGCCGCGCAGTTCCTGGTCGAGGCCGCGCACGAAGCGCATCTCGAAGGCCTTGGTGGCGGCATACGTGGACATGTACGGGATCGCCTGCGATGCCGCGGCGGATGACATGACCACGAGGTCACCCCGCCGGTTGGCCACCATGCCCGGCAGCACCTGCGCGGCCATGTCCACAACGGCCACGCAATTGAGGCGCACCTCGCGCACCTCCCTCTCGCGGTCGAGCTCGACAAACGACCCCTGCGTGCCGATGCCGGCGTTCAGCACCGCCACCTCGAGCGGCCCGCGCAGTTGTTCCACGACCCCGCGCACCGCGGCGCGGCCATCCTCGCGCGAGAGGTCGGCGGCCACGCCGCGCACCTCCACGCCGTGCTCGCGCCGCGCCTGCTCGGCGAGCGCAGCCAGCCGGTCGCCGCGGCGCGCGACGATCACGAGCGGATGCCCGCGCCGCGCGAGCCGAAGCGCCACCTCGGCCCCGATCCCGGCACTGGCCCCTGTTACGAGCGCCCACCCCCGCCGGTCGCTAGGCACGCTGGCGCGCCTCCATGCTGCGGGGGGATCGGCAACGGGAAGCACCGGGGCATTGCCTACGGTCGCGACGCGCAGGGAACACCCCGCCCCGCCGGACCGTCACGCAGCGCAGAGCGCAGGCGATCACACGCGGGCGGTTTCCGCGATGAGCTGGGGGTAGAGCGGAAAACGGTCGCCCAGCGCCTTGCTGCGCTGGCGAAGGGCGTCGAGGTCGGCGTCGGTGGTCTCAGGCGTGAGGGCCTCGGCGATGATGGCGCCCACCTCGCGCAGCTCGTCCGGGCCCATGCCGCGGGTCGTGAGCGCGGCGGTGCCGATGCGCACGCCCGACGTGACCGTGGGCGGGCGCTCGTCGAACGGCACGCCGTTCTTGTTCACCGTGATGCCCGCTCGGTCGAGGCGCTCCTCGCCGTCCACGCCGGTGAGAGGCGTTCCGGAGAGGTTGACGAGCACCAGGTGGTTGTCGGTGCCGCCGGTGACCAGGTTGATGCCGTTGGCCATGAGCACCTCCGCCATGGCGTGGCAGTTGTCCACGGTGCGCTGCTGGCGCTCGCGGAACTCGGGCGTGAGGCACTGCCCGAAGGCGATGGCCTTGCCGGCGATCACGTGCATGAGCGGGCCGCCCTGCAGCCCCGGGAACACCGCGCGATCGATCGCGCTGCCGAACTCCTCGTCGCACATGATGAACCCGGCACGCGGGCCGCCGAGGGTCTTGTGCATGGTGGAGGTGACCACGTGCGCGATGCCCACCGGGCTCGGATGCACGCCGCCGGCCACCAGCCCCGAGATGTGGGCCATGTCCACCATCAGCTTCGCCCCGACCTCGTCGGCGATCTCACGGAAGGCGGGGAAGTCGAGCGTGCGCGGGTACGCGCTGGCACCCGCCACGATGAGCTTGGGCCGCACCTCGAGGGCCTGCGCGCGGATGTCCTCCATCTCGAGGCGGTGCGACTCGGGGTTCACCCCATAGCCGTGGAACGCGTACATGCGGCCCGAGAAGTTGACCTTGAGGCCGTGGGTGAGGTGTCCACCGTGGGCGAGCGACATGCCCATCACCGTGTCGCCGGGCTCGAGGAGCACGCTGTAGGCCGCCTCGTTGGCCGTGCTGCCCGAGTGCGGCTGCACGTTGACGTGGTCGCACCCGAAGAGCTCCTTGGCGCGCGCGATGGCGAGGTCCTCGACCTCGTCCACCACCTCGCACCCGCCGTAGTAGCGCTTGTGCGGCAGCCCCTCGGCGTACTTGTTGGTGAGCACCGAGCCCACGGCCTGCAGGATCGAGATGCTCGTGAAGTTCTCGCTGGCGATCATCTCGAGCGTCTCGGCCTGGCGCTCGAGCTCGCGCCTGAGCAGCGCGGCGACCGCCGGATCGGCATCCGACACGTCCTGGGACAGCTGGCTCTCGGGATCGAAGAAGCTCACGCGCGCGCTCCGGCTTTCGACGTCTGGCGAACGAGCCAAGGATAAATCACGAGGCGGGGGAGTCGGGGGCCCCCGGCTGGGCCGAACGGCCCCAGATCGCCCGGGGGATCCCGGCCAGGTCGGCGCGCGTCGACACGTCGCGGAATCCGGCGCCGGTGAGGATGTCCGTCGCGGCAGCGGCCTGCCCCTCGCCGATCTCCATCACGAGCCAGCCGCCCGGCTCCAGCACGCCCGACGCCTCAACGGCAACGCGCGCGTGGTCCTCGGTGCCCACCGGGCCCGCCACGAGGGCCTGCTCGGGCTCATGGCGCAGCGCGGGGTAGCGGTCGAGATCCGCCGGCACGAGGTAGGGCGGATTGCTCACGACGACATCGAACCGCTCACCTGCCACCGCCGCCATGCCGTCGCTCCCGAGCAGGCGCACGCGATCGTCCAGCTCGGGGTGGGCATCGAGGTTGCGCTGCGCCACGGCCAGCGCGGCAGGGCTCCGCTCGAGGCCCGTCACTGTCACATCGGGCCGCAGGTCGGCCACCGAGAGCGCGATTGCCCCCGACCCCGTGCCCCAATCGACGATGCGCGCTCCGTGGGGTGCCAGCTCCACCACCACGTCGACCACCACCTCCGTGTCCGGGCGGGGCACCAGCACGTCCGGCGTCACCTCGAGGTCGAGCCTCCCGAATGCCCGGCGTCCGGTGATGTGCGCCACGGGCTCCAGGTCGCCCCGCCGCGCGATGAGCGCCCTGCACTCCGCCAGCTCATCCTCGTTGAGCGGTCGGTCGGCCTCGGTGTAGAGCTCGATGCGCTGGAGCCCGAGCGCATGCCCGATGAGCACCTCGGCATCGAGCCGCGGCGTGTCAGACCCCTTCCCACCGAGCCACTCCGTGGACTTCTGAAGCACCTCAGAGAGCTTCACGCCTCACAGCATGCCACCGCCGCCCCGAAAGGGGTGGAACCTGTCCGCACCCGCATCAGCAACCGTGCGGAGCGGGACCGAAGGCAGGAGGACAGGCGGCTCTATGTCACCTGCGCCTCGAGCAGCAGGCGGCGCTCCTCGGCCTGGAGGGCATCGGTGAGCGACGCGAGCTGGCCCTGCAGCACCTGCTCCTTGAGGGGCACGGTCACGCCGATGCGGTGGTCGGTCACGCGGTTCTGCGGGTAGTTGTAGGTGCGGATCTTCTCGGAGCGGTCGCCGCTGCCCACATGTGCGCGGCGGGTGTCGCGCATCTCGGCCTCCTGCTCCGCCTGGGCCTTCTCCAGGAGGCGCGAGCGCAGCACGCGCATCGCGCGCTCCTTGTTCTGGAGCTGGCTCTTCTCGTCCTGCATCGAGACGACCACGCCCGTGGGGATGTGCGTGATGCGCACCGCGGAGTCGGTGGTGTTGACGCTCTGGCCGCCCGGGCCGCTGGACCGGTAGACGTCGATCTTGAGGTCGTTCTGGTCGATCTGCACGTCGACCTCCTCGGCCTCGGGCATCACGGCCACGGTGGCGGTCGAGGTGTGGATGCGGCCCTGGCTCTCGGTGGCCGGCACGCGCTGCACGCGATGCACGCCGCCCTCGTGCTTGAACACGCTGAACGCCCCGGAGCCCTTCACCGCGAAGGTGGCCTCCTTGAGCCCACCGGCGTCGGCGTCGCTCACATCGAGGAGCTCCACCTTGTAGCCGCGCGCGGTGGCATAGCGCTGGTAGATGTCGAGCAGGTCGCGCGCGAAGAGCGCGGCCTCCTCCCCACCCGCGCCCGCGCGCACCTCCACGATGACGTCGCGGGAGTCGTTGGGGTCGGGTTCCACCATGGCCTCGCGGATGAGGGGCTCGAGCTCCTCGATCTCGGCCTCGGCCTCCTTGAGCAGCGCGCGGATGTCCGGGTCGTCGTCCTCGGCCAGCATCTCGCGGGCCTCGTCGGCCTGCTGGCTGGCATCACGCCAGCGCGCCGCGAGCGCCGCGGCCTCCTCGAGGCCGGAGTACCGACGCGTGAGGTCGGCGTAGCGCGTGCGATCAGACGCCGCGTCCGGGTCGGACAGGGCGTCCGACAGCTCGGAGCGCGTGCGCTCGATCTGCTCGACGAGGGGGGCGACCCCGCTCATGCCGTGGAGGCGCCCTGGGGCGCTACTGGGCCTTCTGGCGCTTCTTGTTGAAGCGCTCGATGCGCCCGCCGGTGTCCACGATCTTCTGCTTGCCGGTGTAGAAGGGGTGGCACTCGGAGCAGATCTCGACGCGGATCTCGGGCTGCGTCGAGCGGGTCGTGAAGTGGTTCCCGCAGGTGCAGGTGACATCGCAGACGACGTACTCGGGGTGGATCTCTGCCTTCACGTTCCCTCTCGATTCCCTCGGTGTGCGTGGCCCGGTCGGTGCCACGGGGGCGGCATGATAGCGCGGCCGGGGGGGTCCCCGGCCGCGCGGTGATGCACGACCGCTCGGGCGCTAGCCCTTGCGCTGGTTGATGAGCTCCGTGAGCTGAGGGACGATCTCGAAGAGGTCCCCCACCACGCCGAAGTCGGCGAACTGGAAGATCGGGGCCTCCTCATCCTTGTTGATCGCCACGATCACGTCGGACGTCTGCATTCCCACCTTGTGCTGCACCGCACCGGAGATGCCGCACGCGATGTAGAGGTTCGGCGACACGGTCTTGCCGGTCTGCCCCACCTGGTTGGGGTGCGGGTACCAGCCGGCGTCCACCGCGGCGCGCGAGGCACCGACGGCCGCGCCGAGCGAGGCGGCGAGCGCCTCGACCACCGCGAAGTTCTCGGGGGCGCCGAGGCCGCGACCACCGGAGACGATGATGCTGGCTTCCTCGAGGCTGATCTTGCCCTCCTCGGCCGGCTTGCGAGCCGTCACCTTGGCGCGCAGGGCGTCGTCGGAGATGGCCGGCGTGACCGCCACCACCTCGGCCGACCCACCGCTCTCGGAGGCCTGGAACGAGTTTGGGCGCACCAGCGCGATCTGCGGGCCGCCGGTCCACGTGCTCTGCACGAGGTTCTGGCCGCCGAATGCCGGACGGGTGGCCTGCAGGCCGCTGCCGCCGGGCGCGAGGTCGGTGGAGTCGCTGTTGAGGCCCGCGCCGAGGCGCGCCGCGAGGGCGGCCGCGGTGTCGCGGCCCTGCGAGGTGCCGCCGAAGAGAATGGCCGAGAAGTCGTTCTCGGCCTGCAGCTGCGCGAGCACGTCCACGTGCGGGGCGGCCAGGCCGGAGCCCAGCGCCTCGTGGTCGGCCACGAACACCTTCTCGGCGCCATATGCGCCGAGCTGCGCGGCCTGGTCGGCCACGCCTGAGCCACCGACGTAGGCCGCGAGCGGCCCGCCGGTGGAGTCCTTGAGCTCGCGTGCCTTCGAGAGGATCTCGAGGCCTACGCGACGGAAGCCGCTGCCCTGGGGCTCGGCGACGACGAGGATGCCTGGCATGTCGTTAAGTCCTTTCGGTTCCGAGTCCGGGTTCAGACGATCTTCTTCTCGATCAGGAAGTCGAGGATCTGCTGGGCGCCGTTGCCCTCGTCCTTGACGACCTGACCTGCCTGGCGAGCAGGCGGGGTCTCGACCGACAGCACCTTGGTGCCCGCGCCGGCCTCTCCGACCTTGGAGGCGTCGATGCCGGCGTCCGCCAGCGACTTGACCTCCTGCGGCTTCTTCTTGGCGCCCATGATCCCCTTGAGCGACGGATACCGCGGCTCGTTGATGGCCTTGGTCACCGAGACCACGGCCGGCAGGGGAAGCTCGACGGTGTCCACTCCGTCGTCGCTCTGGCGGTCCACCGTGACGCTGCCGCCGCTCACGGCCAGCGAGTTGGCGGCGGTCACCCAGGCGCGGCCCGAGACCTCGCCGAGCGCTGCGGCCATCACGCCCGAGCGGGCGTCGGTGGCCTCGCTGCCCAGCAGCACCAGCTCAGCCCCGGAATCGTCGAGCACCTTGGCAAGCGCGTTCGCCGTGCCCAGGTAGTCGGAGCCGGCGGCGGCCGGGTCGCTCACGAGCACGAGGCTGTCGGCGCCCATGGCGAGGGCCTGGCGCAGCGACTCCACGGCCTTCTCGGGGCCAAGCGAGATGAGGATCACCTCGTCGGCCGCGCCGGCCTCCTTGAGGCGCACGGCCTCCTCGACGGCGTACTTGTCGAACTCATTCAGCATGCGGTCGCCCTCGTCACGGACGAGGCGGCCGGTGCCCGGGTCGATCCGCTTCTCAGCGGTCGTGTCCGGCACCTCTTTGACGCATACGGCGATCTTCACGAAGACGGGCTCCTGGGAGTTGACAAGGGCGCGCGAGAGGGAGAAAGGCGCAGCCCTGCGAACGGCGGCGAGCATACCAACGGCGCGCAGCCCCGATGCGGACGTACGGAGACCTCGGGCCGTCTGTCAGGCGGCTAGCCCGCCCAGGACGGCGGGCGCTTCTCGAGGAAGGCGGTCATGCCCTCAAGGCGCTCGGGGTGAGCGAACTGCTGCGCGAAGGCCTCGGCCTCGGCGGCGAGCAGGTCCTCACGCGGCCCGAGGGCCCCGTGGATGAGGCGCTTCGACAGCGCCACGGCCGCAGGCGACTTCTGCGCGATCTCCTCCCCCATCGCCACCGCGGCGTCCAGCAGGTCGTCTGCCGGGTGCACGGCGGACACCAGGCCCGTGGCCAGTGCCTCGTCCGGACCGATCATGGCGCCGGTGAGGATCATGCGCTTCGCGAAGCCCTCGCCGCAGATGCGCGGCAGGCGCTGCGAACCGCCCCATCCGGGCGGGATGCCCAGCGCCACCTCGGGCTGGGACATCTTGGCGGCGTCGGATGCCAGGCGGATGTCGCATGCCAGGGCCACCTCGCAGCCCCCGCCCAGCGCGAACCCGTTGATGGCGGCGATCACCGGAACCGGGAGGTCCTCGATGGCATTGCACATGCCGTGCCCCTGCGCGGCAAAGGCCCGCGCGGCGTCGACATCCATCTCGGCCATGCGGCTGATGTCAGCGCCGGCCGAGAACGCCCGCCCCGCACCGGTGAGCACCACGGCGCGCACGCCGGGGTCGGCCGCGGCGTCGGCAAGCGCCGCCGTGAGGTCGACGATCTGCTCGGGCGAGAAGGCGTTCAGCGCCTCCTGCCGGTCGAGCACCAGCACCTGCACCGCTCCGCGGCGCTCGCGCTGGACGGCCACTACGCGGTGACGGCACCCTCGAGGAACGACACCATGTCGTCCACCGGGGCCCCCGGGGTGTAGACGGCGGCCACGCCGAGCGAGCGAAGCTCCTCGGCGTCGTCGGCCGGGATGGTGCCGCCCACGATCACCAGAACGTCATCCGCGCCCTCTGCCGCGAGCAACTCCATCACGCGGGGCACAAGGGTCATGTGGGCGCCGGACAGGATCGACAGCCCCACTGCGTCGGCATCCTCCTGCACCACCGTGGCCGCGATCTGCTCGGGCGTCTGGTGCAGGCCCGTGTAGATGACCTCCATCCCCGCGTCGCGCAGCGACCGGGCGACGATCTTGGCCCCGCGGTCGTGGCCGTCGAGGCCGGGCTTGGCGATGACTACTCGGATCGGGCGTCCCATAGAGCGCGCAGAATACCTACCCGGAGACGGCGCCGGCGATCACGCCGAGTGCGGCAAGCAGTGCGATCGCGCGGGCAAGCGGGCGTGTGGGTATGCGCATGGGGTTTCTCATGGCTCGGGGGCGCGTCGACGGGCACACTACCGATGATCGCCCGCCAGACAGGAGCCGCCGCATGAATGTCACGACCAGCCGCGCCACGGACCCCACCCGCATCAAGGCCGACGCGTTGGTGGTGCCGGTGCCCTCGCCTGCCGGCGACCCCGAGGGGGCTCTCGCCGCGGTGGACACCGCGCTCGGCGGGCTCGTGTCGGCGGTGATCGCCGACGGCGAGGTGACCGGTGGGGCCGGCCAAGTGCGCGTGCTGCACACGCGTGGCGACCTTCCCGCCGCACGCGTGCTGCTCACAGGCGTGGGCGACGCCCCCGATCGCGGCGCATGGGCTGCCGCCGGCCGCGCGGCGGCGCGGGCGGCACGCGATGCCGGGGCGCGTCGGGTGGCCCTGCTGCCGGCTCCTGGTACCGATCGCGGTGACGTGCGGGCCATGGCCGAGGGGCTTGCGACCGGCGCGTGGCGCCTCGATGCCTTCCGATCGGGGAAGAAGGAGGGTGGCAAGCGCGGGCGCGACCGTGGCGAGATGGAGGTCGTGGTGGCCGGCGGCGGGCTGCCGCCCGCCGCCGCACAGGTGGTTGGCGCCACCGCCGAGGCCGTGAACCTCGCGCGCGAGCTGGCGGAAACCCCGTCCAACCACATGACCCCGACGATCCTCGCCAAGCGTGCCGAGCAGGTGGCGCGCGGCCGGCGGACGCTGTCGATCGACGTGCTCGGCCCGCGCGAGCTCACCACCCTCAAGGCCGGGGCGCTCCTCGCGGTGGCCCAGGGCTCGTCCCAGCAGCCGCGCATGATCGTCATGCGATACCGCCCACCGAAGGCCGCGCGCACCACGCGCGAGGTGCTGGGCCTCGTGGGCAAGGGCGTGACCTTCGACACCGGCGGTATCTCCATCAAGCCCGCCGGCGGCATGGAGGAGATGAAGATGGACATGGCGGGAGGCGCGGCGGTGATCGCCGCCATGGGCCTGATCGCCGACCTCGAGGTGCCCGCCGAGGTGCTGGCCGTGGTGCCCGCCACCGAGAACATGCTCAACGGGGCCGCGATGAAGCCGGGCGATGTCTTCACGGCGATGAACGGCAAGACCATCGAGGTGACCAACACCGACGCCGAGGGCCGGTTGATCCTGGCCGACGCCCTCACGTACTGCGCTCGCCAGGGGGCCACGCGCATCATGGACATGGCCACCCTCACAGGCGCCATCGTCGTGGCTATCGGAGAGGTCTACGCCGGGCTCTTCGGGTCGGATGCTGCCTTCACCGAGCTCGTGCGCGAAGCCGGCGACGAGACAGGCGATCTCTGCTGGCCCATGCCGATGCACCCGGGCTACGACCCGCTCGTGAAGAGCTCCGTGGCCGATCTCAGCAATTCCGCGAAGAAGCGCCAGGCCGGCGCCGTGTACGCCGCGCGCTTCCTGCGCGACTTCACCGAGGGCCGCCCCTGGTGCCACGTCGATGTCGCGGGCACCGCGATGCAGGGCGACCATGCGACTGGCTTCGGCGTGCGGCTCGCGGCAGACGTGGCATCGCGCGTGGCCCGCCTGAAGTGAAGCGGCTGCTCACGCTCATCCTTCTGATGGCCATCGCCGCAGGCGTGGCCTTCCTCATCATGCGCACGGTGGCGCGCACGGAGGTGACCGACGTGCTCACCGCGCCGGGCCCTGTCACGGACGTCTCGGTGACCACGGGTGCGGGATCGGTGGCCGTGGATGCCGGGGCCGATGACCGGCTCATCGCCCGCATCACCAAGGGCTACGCCTTCTTCGCTCCGGAGGTGATGACCACCACCACGGCCGGGAAGGTGGTGCTCGACACCGACTGCCCCACCCTGGGCGTGCTCACGGGCTGCTCGGTGGACTTCGACGTGGTGATGCCGCCCGCGGCGGCCGTGCGCGCCACCAGCACGGCGGGATCAGTGATGGTCACGGGCACAGCCGGTCCGGTGGTTGCCGAGAGCACCGCGGGAGGCGTGGCCGTGCTGCGGTCGCGCGCGCGGGATATCCGCGCATCGAGCACGGCCGGCGACGTGCGGGTGGAGGCCGAGCGGGCGCCTGAGCGCGTGGAGGCCTCCACCACGGCCGGAGGGGTGACCGTGGTCGTGCCGCGCGGCGACTACCGCGTGGATGCCAGCGCGGGAGCCGGCTCGGTCAACCTCGAGGGCATCGCCGACACCCCGTCATCGGGTCGGGTGATCATCGCCAGCGCGTCGGCCGGCGACGTGACCATCCGCGCGCGATGATCACGAGCTGAGGCGCGCCTCGAGGCCGTCGAGCAGGGCCTCGAGGCCGAACTCGAACACGTCGTCCTCGCCGCGGGCGATGTCGGCGAAGACCTCAACGAGCAGCGGCTCGTCGAACTCCTCGGCCGAGGCGCTGTCCTCGATCGCTGATGCCTCGCCCATCGTGAAGCCGATCGTCCAGCGCGACACCACGCGCACGGCCCGCAGGGCGTCCTCGCGAGCGAACCCGGTGTCCTCCATGGCGTTGAAGATGGTGCCCACCAGCACGGTGCTGCTGCGATAGGCCACCGAGGGACGCGCGGCGATCATCGCCACGACGTTCGGGTGCAGCTTCAGGGTCTCGCGGTATCCGCGCGCGAAGGTGCACATGTCGTGGCGCCAGTCGCCGGTGAGGTCGAGCCCCGACACGAACTCCGCCTGCACGAGCGCCACAACGCCGTCCATCATCTCGGCCTTGCCGCCGGGCACGTGGTGGTAGAGCGACATGGCCTCCACCCCGAGCTCCGATGCCACCGCGCGCATGCTGCAGCCCTTCACCCCCGAATCGTCGATCACGGCGAGGGCGGCTTCGACCACGCGCTCGCGGCCGATGACAGCGTGTATCTCACGCTCGAGGTGCCGTGGCCGCCCC
>JAURGT010000036.1 GCA_030833665.1 Miltoncostaeales bacterium | reverse complement strand
GGGCTGCCGCTCATGCTCGAGGCGTTCCCGCAGGTGGGCGTGCCCGGCGCCAGGCTGCTGCTCGCGGGTCCGGGCGACCCCGGCGACGTGCCGCCCGAAGTGGAATACCTGGGGGTGGTCGACCACTCGGAGGTGCCGGGGCTGCTCGAGCGGGCATCAGTGGCATGGATCCCCCTGCGCCGCCACGGCAACTACGACCGCGCCGTGCCCACCAAGCTCGTGGAGGCCATGGCGATGGGACGCCCCGTGGTGGCCAGCGACCTGCCACGCATGGCGGCCATCGTGCGCTCCACCGGCTGCGGCATCGTGGTGCCGCACGACGACCCGGCCGCCCACGCGGCCGCCATCCGCGAACTGCTCCGGAACCCCGTCCTCGCGCGCGAGATGGGCGAGGCGGGGCGCCGAGCGTTCCTCGAGGGCCTCACGTTCGAGCGCGAGGCGCGCGCCCTCACGTCGTTCTACTCCGAGGTGCTCGGCTGATGGCCCGGGTGCTCTACGTGTCGCAGTACTTCGTGAGCGGTGACCAGCCCGGTGGCGTGCGCCACTGGCAGCACTGCCGCGCGCTTGCCCGCGCCGGGCACGAGGTGACGGTGGTCACCTCATACGTGCAGCACAAGGAGCGCACGATCCCCGAGGAGTACCGGGGCCGGCGCATCGTGCGCACCGAGGAGGATGGTCTCGATGTGGTGCGCACCTACTCCACGCCGGGCTACGGCCGCGACCTGCGCTCACGGCTGTCGAACTACGGCACCTTCGCGCTCTGGTCGCTCATCGCCGAACTCCGCCTGCCGCGCCCCGACGTGGTGGTGGCGTCCTCGCCCTCGCTGCCGGCGGCAGCGGCGGCGGCCGGACTGGCGAAGGGGCGCCGCTCGCGGTTCCTGCTCGAGGTGCGCGACCTCTGGCCCGACTCCGCGGTGGCGATGGGGCTGGTCACCAACCCGCGCGTCATCGGCGCCGCGCGTCGCATGGAGCACTACTGCTACCGACGCGCCGACCGGATCGTGGCGCTCACCGAGGGCATCGCCGAGGGGGTCGTGGGGTCGGGAGTGGTGCCCGCAGGCCGGGTGAGCCTCATCACCAATGGCGTCGACCTCGACGTGGTTCCCGACCCCGCCCATCCGGCCAACCTGCCGATGGCCGCGGATGCGTTCGTGGCCATGTTCGTGGGGGCGCACGGCACGTACTCGTCGCTCGAGACGGTGCTGCAGGCTGCCGACCTGCTGCGCGACGAGCCGCGCATACAGGTGGTGCTGGTGGGCGGGGGCGACCGCAAGCCCGCGCTGGTGGAGATGGCCGGTTCACTTGATCTGCCCAACGTCACCTTCGTCGACCCCGTGCCCAAGCGCCAGGTGCCGGCGTACCTGGCGCGCGCCGACCTCTGCCTGCTGCCCTACCAGGACCGCGAGCTGTTCGCGGGGGCCCTTCCCAACAAGGTGTTCGACTACCTGGCGGCCTCGCGACCGATCATCGCGGCGGCCCCCACCGGCGAGCTCACGCGCCTCGTGGATCACGCCGCATGCGGCTGGAACGTGTCGCCGGAGGACCCCCGGGCAATGGCTGATGCCATCCGCAGGGCGGCATCCGACCCCGCCGGGGCCCGGGCACGCGGCGAGGCCGGGCGTGAGTACGCCCTCGAGCACTACGACCGGACCGCCCTCGCAGCCCGCTTCGTGGCGCTGGTGGACGACCTCGCGGCGGGCGCCAGGTGACGCCGGGCGCGCACCCGCTCCGCTACCGTGGGGAGGACGTGCAGGACACCGTGCCCCACACCGAGGCGGGCGCGCACCCGCGGACGCAGCCGCTTGGCGGCGCCGCCAAGCGCGCCTTCGACCTCGCAGTGGCGATCCCCGCCACCATCGTGCTCGCCCCCGTGATGGCGGGGCTGGCCGCGTGGGTTCGCATCGACTCACCCGGGCCCGCGGTGTTCCGCCAGAAGCGCGCCGGCGCGTTCGGTCGCCCCTTCACCTGCTTCAAGTTCCGCTCGATGGTGGACGGCGCCGAGCGCAAGGGCGCCGGGCTCAAGGTGACCGAGGATGACGACCGCATCACCGGCGCGGGCCGCGTGCTGCGGCGCCTCTCGCTCGATGAGCTGCCGCAGCTCATCAACGTGATCCGCGGTGACATGAGCATCGTGGGTCCACGGCCCACCGTGCCCGCCCAGATCGCCCACTACGACGCCATGCAGCGCAGGCGCCTGCTCGCGCGCCCCGGCATGACCGGCCTCGCACAGGTGCGCGGGCGCGCAAGCATCCCGTGGTCAGAGCGCATCGCGCTCGACGTCGAATACGTCGACACGTGGTCGATGGCCCTCGACCTGCGCATCATCGCCGACACCGTGCGCGTGGTGCTTCGGGGCGAGGGGCAGTACCGCGGCGAGCAGGGCGGGTTCGACCTGGCGGGGCCGTCCGGTGGCTGAGCAGCCGTCGGTGCTGCTCACGTGCGCGGGCCAGCGCGTGGATATCGTCCGCGCCTTCCGCGATGCGCTCGCCCGCCGTGGCGAGGGTGGCCGCGTGGTGGTGAGCGACCTCGACCCGCTCTCGCCCTCTCTGGTGTCCGCCGACGTGGTGGTGGAGCTCCCGGCCGTGGATGACCCGGGCTACGGCCAGGCCGTGGCCGACGTGGTGGCCGCCCACGGCGTGGGCGCCGTGCTGCCGCTCACCGACCTCGACCCGGTCATCCTCGCCCAGGCCGCGCACCTCGTGCGCGATGCGGGCGGGCAGGTGTTCCTGCCCGCGCCCGAGGTGGCGGCGGCCTGCCAGGACAAGTGGCTGTGCCATGAGATCCTCGAGGGAGCGGGGCTGCCCTCTCCCCCCACGTGGCCGGTGGACGGCACCGACCGCGACGCCCTTCCCTATCCGATGATGATCAAGCCGCGCATAGGGTTCGCCGGCCGGTGGATCCACCGCTGCGACGACCGCCAGGAGCTCGACTTCTTCCTCTCGCGCACGCCGGTGGCCAGCGTGCTGCAGCAGGCGCTGCCCGGCGAGGAGTTCAGCATCGACTGCCTGGCGTCTCTCGACGGGCGCGCCATCGGGGCGATCCCGCGCGCGATGTACCAGAGCAAGGGGGGCGAGCAGATCAAGGGCGAGACCCTCGACGACCCGCAGTTGGTGGATCTCGCCGCCGCGGTGATCGAGGGAATCGGCCTCGTGGGTCCCTGCACGATCCAGTGCTTCCGCGAGGACGGCCGAATCCTCGGCGTGACAGACATCAACACGCGCTTCGGCGGCGGCTTCCCCCTGCCCCTTGCAGCGGGTGGCGACTATCCCTTCCTCATCCTCGCGATGGCCGCCGGGGAGGACGTCGCGCCGCAACTCGGAACACACAGGGTGGGCGTCGTGATGACACGCTTCCTGTCGGAGCACATCCTCGTGCGCGACGGGGATGGGCTCACGGCGATGGATGGCCACGAAGAGGCGGTGAGCGGTGGCATCTGAGCGCGAGATCACCTTGGGAGACGTCTGGCGTGCCATCTGGCGCGGCAAGTGGATCGTGGTCGGCACCACCGTGCTGGCCGCGCTCATCGCGTTCGCCTTCACGTTCACGGCCGACACCACCTACACCGCGTCGGCCAAGGTCTACCTGGGCCAGGCGACCACCATGATGGGCAACCTCGCCTCGACGCCCGGCACGAACCCGCTCACGGCCGCCACCATGCTGCAGGGCGACGCCGTGGTGGCCGCGGTGGCGAAGGACACCGGGCTCACGCCGTCCACGGTGCGGGCGCGCACCGACGTCGCCGTGCCGCGCGCGCCGGGCACCGTCACCGCCAACCAGCCGGCCATCGCAACGATCACGGCCACCACGGCCGAGCGCGACGACTCCATCCGCCTCGCCAACGCCTACGCAAAGGCCGCGCTCGCCGGAGCCAGCGGCGGGTACGACACCGTGAGCGCCACGCTCGAGCGCCAGGTGCGCCAGCTCCGTGCCGAGGAGATCCGCCTCGCCGCGGCCGCGCGTCGCCAGCCCGGCAACGACCTGCTCACCCAGCTCAACGACGTGCGCGAGGTGCTCACCACCTCCGAGCTCCAACTGGCGCGCGTGCAGCAGATCGAGGCCCCCGCCATCGTCACCGTCGCCACCGGCGCGGCGTCGTCGGGCAGCACCACCAACCGCGCTCGCACCACGATCCTCGGCGCGGTCATCGGGTTCCTCATCGGCATCGTCATCGCGCTGGCCATCAGCGGCGGCATCCGGCGCGAGCCCGGCGCCGCGTAGCCGGGCGGCGCCCGCGTGAGGCTCATCCCGCGCTCGCAGAAGGCCATCGCCTGGACCATCTCCGGTGTCCTCCTTGCAATCGCGCTGCTGCTGGTGGCCTACGCCGTGGCGGGCGGTGGCCTCGACGACGGCGACCAGCTGGGCACGACCGTGGGCTTCGACGAGGCGCAGCGGCCCACCGGTGCGCTTGGCACCGACCGATGGCCCGAGTACGGCTATGACGCACAGCGCACCCGCGCCAACCCCGACCTCGACCTGCCCCCGCCCTACCGGCAGGCGTGGAAGCAGGACCTCGGATCGCTCCTGGAGTTCCCGCCGGTGGTCAACGACGGGCGCCTGTTCGTGGGCACCAACAAGCGACGCGCGTACGCCCTCGACGCCGACACCGGTGAGGTGCTCTGGTGGCGCAAGCTCACGGGGCGCTCCGCGGCGTCCCCGGCCATTGCAGGCGACCTCGTGCTGTTCACCACCATCAACGGCTACGTCGAGGCCATGCACCAGGACGACTCCCAGATCGCCTGGCGGCGCGACGTGGGCACCTCCACCGAGTCGTCGCCGCTCATCATCGGGAACCGGGCGTACGTGGGAACGCTTGGCGGCCTCGTGCTCTGCATGGACGTGCGCACGGGGAAGCTCATCTGGACCGCCCGCGCCACGGGCGAGGTGAAGTCGAGCCTCACGCAGTCGGGCCGGCAGGTGATCGTGGGCGACTACGGCGGGCGCATCACGTCGTTCTCGGCCAAGACCGGGCGCATCCGGTGGCGCACCACGAGCCCCGGGCGCCTGCTGGCGGGCGCAGGCACCTTCTACGGCAATCCTGCCGTGGCCTACGGGCGCATCTACGCCAGCAACGTGAACCGGCGCATCATCTCGCTCAACTCGCGCGACGGCTCGATCGCCTGGGTGCGAGTGGTGGGTGACTGGGCGTACTCGAGTCCCGCCGTGAGCGACGAGACGGTCTACGTGGGCTCCTACGACAAGAAGCTCTATGCGCTCGATGCCGTCACGGGCGGGGTGCGCTGGACCTTCGACGCCGGCGAGCGCATCGCGGGCTCGGCCACCGTGATTGGGGACCTCGTGTGGTTCTCCACCATCGCGCGGCGCCCGAGTGATGGACGCACATTCGCGCTCGACGCCCGCACGGGCGAGCGGGTGTTCACCTTCCCCGATGGCCGGTACACCCCGGCAGTGGGGATCGACGGCATGCTGCTGCTCACGGGCGTGCGCACGGTCTACGGGATGAAGCCGACGGGATGAGCATCCGGCAGGTCGCCCGCGCGGCCGCCGTCGTCGCGCTCTTCGGGATCCTCTCCCGGATCCTGGGCTTCGTGCGTGAGATCGTGCTCGCGGGCGTGTACGGCGCCACGGCCGACACCGACGCGCTGGTCAACGCCCTCTTCGTGGTCAACACCGTGGCAGCGGTGCTGCTCTACGTGCTGACCACGCTGATGATCCCCATCTTCCAGCAGGAGCGGGAGCAAAACGGCACGGCCAGCGCCTGGAGCCTCCTCTGGGCCATCGCCGGCTGGATCGGCATGGCCCTCGTGGTGATCACCGGCCTTGTCGCAATCTTCCCGGAGTTCTTCATCTGGTTCTTCGACATGGGACCGGAGCGCGCCGCCATCGCGTCCGAGCTCCTGCGGGTGATGGCCCCGGCCCTGATGCTGCAGGGCTTCTCCGCGATGTTCACGGCGATCCTGCAGGTGCACGGCCGCTTCGCCGGCCCGGCCGCCGTGGGCGTGGCGTTCAACGCGGGAATCCTCGTGGGCGTCATCCTCGGCGCGGGCGCCCTTGGCATCACCGCCGCTGCCTGGGGCGTCACCCTCGGCGCCCTGCTGCAGGTGGCCCTGCAGTTGCCGCAGTTCATCCGCGAGTCGAAGGCCGGCGGTGGGCTGAAGGTGGCGTTCTCGCACCCCCGCCTCGGCTCGGTGGCAGTGCTTGCCATCCCGGTGGCGGCGGCATCGCTGCTGCAGCAGGTGAACTCCTTCACCGACAAGCTCTTCGCCTCGTCGCTCGACGCGGGACGCAACGCGGCCCTGTCATTCGCCAACGCCCTCGGCTCAGCGCCACGCACCGTGCTGCTGTTTCCCCTGCTCACCCCGCTCTTTCCACTCATCGCCCGCTTCTTCGCCGAGTCGCGCAAGAACGAGGGCGTCGATGCCTTCCGCCGGGCCGCGGGGATCCTCGCGCTGGTGTCGATACCCCTCTCGCTGCTCATGTTCATCGGGGCCGGCGAAATCGCCCAGGTGGCATTCGGCCGCGGCAAGTGCGACTCGGCCTGCGTGTCGGAGATCTCCGCGCCCCTCGCCTTCTACGGCATCGCGGTGTGGGGAAACTTCATCGGATACCTCCTCAACCGCACACTGTCCGCCGGCAACCACGCCCGCGAGATCATGGTGGCCACGATCTTCACCGTGGTGCTGACCATCGGACTCGACCTGCTGTTCCTCGGGCCGCTCGAGCAGGCCGGCCTCGCCCTCGCCAGCGCCATCGCCGTATACGTGAACACCGGCATCACCCTGTGGTTCCTGCACCGCCGCACCCCGCAGTTGTCCCTGCGCACGCTCGCGCGGCAGCAGGGGCGCGTGCTGGCCGCCGGCATCATCGCCGGAGCCATCGCGCTCATCCCGGCGTTCCTCATGCCGGCGGACACCGGCGCGTTCTGGGGCGCGTTCGCGTGGCTGGCGGTCGTCTCGTTCGTGGGTGGCGCGGTGTTCGTGCTGCTGGCGCGGGTACTTGCTCCGCGTGAGTTCGCCGACGCCCGCACCTCGCTCAGCAACCTGTCGTTCTCGCGGCGCCGATGACCACGCGGGCACCGGACCCCCTGGCACGGCGCGAGCCGGTCGCGGGTCGCGCCGCAAGGCGCATCGGTCGGGCCGCCCGGGATATCCGCCTGCTCACCGCCCTGGCGATCGCCGGGCTCATGGCCATCGGGGCCGCCATCCGGTGGTGGGCGCTCGGCGGGCTCGAGTTCGCCCTGGGATCGGACGACGCGCGATACGTGGCCGCGGCGAAGAACCTCGCCAACGGCTTCCTCCCGGATGGAGAATCCGAATGGTTCGGCGCGCGCGCGGCGTTCCTCTGGCCGGTCGCCCTCGTCTTCCGCGTGGCCGGGGCGGACGACTACCGGGCGGTGGCGTGGCCCCTTGCGTGCTCGGTGCTGTGCATCCTCGCCACGTTCCTGGTTGCCCGCGAACTGGTGGGCAGGCGCCCGGCGCTGGTGGCGGCGGGCATCGTGGCCGTGGCCCCGGTGGAGGTGCTCTGGGCCACGCGACTTCGCCCCGACGCCGTGATGCCGCTGTTCATCGCGCTCGCCGCGTGGGCCGCCCTGCGCGCCAACCGCGGCACAGGCGAGCGGAGCACCTGGTTGTGGCTCGGCGGTGCCGGACTGGCCATGGGCACCGCGTGGTCCGCGCGCGAGACCGCCCTCGTGATGGTCCCCCTCATCGGCCTCGCGGCCTGGCCGGCGCTCCGGGCGTCGTGGCGCCGCGCGTGGGCCTTCGTGGCCGGGCTGGCGATCATCCCGTTGTCGCTGGTGATCGTGTTCGCGTTCGACGGCAGGCCCCTGTGGCCCCTCACGGCCACGGCTGATGCCGGGTCATTCCGCTCACCGGCCGATGGATGGAGCGCCACCACTGCCTACGTGGCACAGCTCGTGGAGGGGGTACTCGATCCTCGCTCGCCGCTGTTCCTCGCGCTGCCCCTGCTGCTCGTCGCCACGGGAGTGGCCATCATCCGACGCACGCGTGCCGTGGTGCTTCCCGCAGCGTGGCTGGCATGGGGCTTCCTCTACCTGGAGGTGGGGACCCTTCTCAGCGTCGACAAGCCCGTGAGGTTCCTCACCCTGCTCACGGTGCCCGCGGCACTGCTGATCGCCATCGCGCTCGACGGCCGCCTCAGCCCGCTGCTCCTGCCCGCCATTGCGGTGGTGACGGTGCTTGCGGTGCAGCCGCGCATCGATGCCGGCAACCGCGGCACCAACGTCGTGCTCGCCTCGTCGGTCGCCGCGACCCTGCGCGACCTGCCCCCGGGCCCCGTGCTGACCGCCGATTACACGTGGTGGGCCAAGCTGAACGCGTACCTCGCGCGCGAGCGCCTGCCGATCAGGCGCGACATCGATCCGGCCTTCCTCGACGATGCCGCGCGGGCCCGGGCGCGCACGCTCGATCCCCTCCCCGATCCGGCGGACTACCGCGGCGGCTACGTGGTGACGGGGCCGGTGCGCCGCACCGCGGGCTGGCCCACGAACTGGGGCGCCGCTGAGGCCGCGATCCGCGACGCCATCGCGGACGCCGAGCTGCAGCGGGTGGCCCGGGTGGGGCGCGCCACGATCTGGCGGTGGACGCCCTGACCGGTCGCGTATCGTCCATCCCGATGAGGGCGGCAATCGTCATACCCGCGCGAAACGAGGCCGTCGCGGTCGAGGCCGTCGTGCGCGGTGCGCGAAAAGAGATGCCCGCGGCGCGCATCATCGTGGTCGACGACGCCTCGCGCGACTGCACCGGGGCGCGGGCAGCGGTCGCCGGGGCGGACGTGCTTCGGCTACCGGTCCACGCCGGCTACGCGGGCGCCCTTCGGGCCGGATATCGCGAGGCCCTCCGGGAACCGGTCGACCTCGTGCTGCAGATGGATGGTGACGGCCAGCATCGCGCACCTGACCTCCCGCGCCTCGCCCATGCCCTCGCCGGATGCGACCTAGTGCTGGGATCGCGCTTCCTCGGCCCATCGCCCGGGTACCGCATCCCGGGGCTGCGGCGCGCGGGCATGGCCGCATGCCGGTGGATGGCCCGCGAGGTCGGCGGGCTCGGCCTCACCGATCCGACCTCCGGCCTGCGCGCGCTGCGCCCGTCGATCGCGGCGCGCATCGCAGACGAGGGCTTCCCGGCGGGCCTTACGGAGACCAGCCTGCTGATCGACCTCCACCGGGCGGGTTTTCGCATCACGGAGATCCCCGTGCTCATGCATGCATCGCGCGGGCGCTCGATGCATGCCGGGGTCGCGGGCGCGGCGCACTTCGCGCGCATCTCATGGGTGGTCCTGGGCCAGGCGGTCGGTAGCACGGATGCCCCGCGCGCGGCCGAGCCCGCCCCGGCACCGGCCGGACGCACCTGACTCACCCGGGCCACCGGTCGCGGCCGAACGGCTTGTAAGGAGATTGTGTGCGATTCCCGCGCTGAGCGGGGAATTCGACGCCGATCCGTCATAGTCGGGTCGTGAGCACCCGGTCCCTCTGCCTCTCCGCGGCCACTGCCGCGTCCGGCGCGATCCTCCTCGCGGCCTCCGCAGTGGCCCTTGGGGCGCCCGCGACGCAGCCCGCGCCGGGTCAGGCACAACCGTCCGCGGAGGCCGATCGGGTCTCCGCCGCCCCGAACAACGGTCGCGCCCATGGCGGCAATGGTGGTGGGGGCAATGGTGGTGGTGGGGGCAATGGCGGTGGGGGCGGCAATGGTGGTGGGGGCCCCACGCCGAACCCGATCATCAACCCGCCGTCGGCGCCGGCAACCCCCGTGGCCCCGCCGGTCATCGTCCGGCCGCCCTCGGCCCCTGGACCCAACGGTGGGCCCGGCGGCAACGGCAATGGTGGAGCAAATCCCGGCAACCGACCGGGCAATCCATCGCCCGGGGGCAACGCTGGCGGTGGTGGTGGGAGCACACGGCCCATTTCCCCGGTAGCGGGCAGCGGCACCGGGGGTGGCGGCTCCCGCAACGCCGCGCCGGCCGCGGGTGGTGGCTCACGGGGAGGTGCGGGCTCGGTCACCGCACCATCCGTGCCGAGGGGAATGCCCACCCGGGGCCTCAGAGCCGGGTCCGGCCCTGTGGCCGTCACCGTCTACATGGACCTCTCCGACGCCGCTGACGCCGCGACCTACCTCAGCGTCACGGCGCGCCTGCTCGTGCACGTGGCATCGGACAAGTCGGCAACCGTCACCTTCAGGCCCATCATCATGGGCAGCGACTCCAACGGCATGGAGGCCGCTATCGCCGTGCTCGCGGGGGCCAAGCAGAACAAGGCCTGGTGCGTCATCGGGCAGGTGGCCACGCTGCGCAGTACGCGCGGGGGCGACTGGATCAACCGCACCGCGCTTCGTTCCATCGCGCGCTCCTGCCGACTCTCCAGCAACCGCTTCGTGCGCGACGCCACCGGGAACCGCCTCTACCCGCGCCTCAACGCCATCCGGCGGCAGGCACAGGCCGATCGCGTGGGTGCGACGCCCTCATATGTGGTGAAGGGCGGCAACGGGTCCCAGACGGTCGCGAACCCGGGCAGCGCCGACGCCATCATCGCGGCGATCTCGGGCAACAGCTGATCCGGCGAGGCTGACCGGCCACCGCGCGCGGCGCGCGGAAACCGTCATTGCATGGCGGCGTGGCACACGCGACTGCCCCTGCTCCCTGCACTAGCCTCCCGCCCATGCCCACCTCACTCGTCACCGGCGGGGCCGGCTTCCTCGGCTCCCACCTCTGCGACCGCCTGCTCTCGGATGGCCACCGCGTGATCTGCGTCGACAACCTCGACACGGGCACGCTCGAGAACATCGAGCACATCCGGTCGGGGGACTTCGTATTCCTCGAGCACGACGTGACGCGGCACCTGGACATCGGCGAGCCCATTGACGAGGTGTTCCACCTGGCGTCACCCGCCAGTCCGATCGACTACCTGCGCCTGCCGCTTCACACCCTGAAGGTGGGCTCGTACGGCACGCACAACGCGCTGGGCCTTGCGAAGAAGCACCGCGCACGGTTCCTGCTTGCATCGACGAGCGAGGTATACGGCGACCCGCAGGTGCATCCGCAGCGCGAGGACTATTGGGGCCACGTGAACCCCATCGGACCCCGCGGGGTGTACGACGAGGCCAAGCGCTACGCCGAGGCACTCACCATGGCGTACCACCGCCAGCAGGGCGTGGACACCCACATCGTGCGCATCTTCAATACCTACGGACCGCGCATGCGGCCCAAGGACGGGCGGGCCATCCCCACGTTCCTGCGCCAGGCAGGTGAAGGCGCCCCGCTCACGGTGTTCGGCGACGGCAGCCAGACCCGCTCGTTCTGCTTCGTCACCGACCTGATCGAGGGCCTCGTGCGCCTCATCCGCAGCACTGAACACGACCCGGTGAACATCGGCAATCCCGAGGAGTACACGATCCTCCAGTTGGCCGAGGCCGTGCTCGAGGCCACCGGATCTCCCTCGGAGATCGTCTACGAAGCGCTTCCGCAGGACGACCCCGCGGTGCGCCAGCCCGACATCACGCGCGCACGGGGAATCCTCGGGTGGGAGCCGACGATCGGCCTGGCAGACGGACTGCGCATGACGATCCAGGGCACCACCGCCACCAGCGCCGCCCGGGCCTAGCCCACCCGTGGCCGGCCCCGCCGTGCGTGCACGAGGCCTGCGCAAGGCCTACGGCTCGCGCGTGGCGGTGGACGGCATCAGCCTCGAGGTGCGGCGCGGCGAGTGCTTCGGCTTCCTGGGCCCCAACGGCGCCGGCAAGACCACCACGATGCGCATGCTTGCGTGCCTCTCCGAGCGCGACGCCGGCGAGCTCGCGGTGCTCGGCATGGACCCGCACAGCGAGCCCCGGGCGCTGAAGGCCCGCCTCGGCGTGGTGCCCCAGGAGGTCAACCTCGACCTCGAGCTCACCGTGCTCGAGAACATGCTCGTGTACGCGCGTTACTTCGGTCTGAGGGCCGGCCCCGCACGAGAGCGGGCGATGGACCTGCTGCGCTTCGTCGACCTGCACGAGCGCGCGGACGACACCGTGGTGAAGCTCTCGGGCGGCATGCAGCGCCGGCTGCAGATCGCGCGCGCGCTCATAAACGAGCCCGAGATGATCCTGCTTGACGAGCCCACCACCGGTCTCGACCCGCAGGCGCGGCGCATGGTGTGGGAGCGCCTGCGCGACCTGCGCGCCGGGGGCACCTCCGTGGTGATCACCACGCACTACATGGACGAGGCCGAGCGCCTCTGCGACCGCATCGCTGTCATCGACCACGGCCAGGTGGTGCGCGAGGGGGCGCCCGCCGCGCTGGTGCGCGAGGAGGTCGGGGCAGAGGTGCTCGAACTGCGAACCGAACCGTCGGGCGCGGCGGCGCTTGCCGCCGCGATCAGCCCGAGCCACCTGGTGGAGGGCGAGATCCTGATGGCCTTCGGCGACAGCGCCCACGACATGCGCGCGCGGGCCGATGGCGCCGGGACCCCCTTCGAGATGGTGGCCGAGCGACGCGCCACGCTCGAGGACCTCTTCATCGTGCTCACCGGGCACTCCCTGCGCGAGGACTCGTCGGACTGACCCCCGCGCCGGGCGCGGCGCCGATGGCACGGGCGCCGGTGCCGAGTTCGGGACCGCCCAGCATCAGCTCAGGCGACGGCATTCCGGCCGAGCCACTCGGCCGTCACCAGCAGGTCGCGCTCCACAAGTTCATGGCCCGCCTCGACCACGCTGATGGCCACGTCGGCGCTCGCTTGCCCGAGCACCTCGCCGAGGCGCTCCGTGGCGCTCATCGACGAGTAGGCATCGTGCGTGCCGGCGGCGATGAGCACCCGCGTGGCGGCGAGAGCTGCGATCTCGCCCGGCTCATAGGGCATTACCGGTCGCAGGAGGGCAGCGCCTGCGAGCACCCCGGGGTGGCGGAACAGCATGCCCACCGCCGCGTTCGCGCCGTTGGAGTACCCCAGGGCCGTCACGCGTGAGGGGTCGAGGCCGTACGCCGACACCGCGTCCGCCACGAAGGCCGCGAGCTCGTCCGCGGCCAGCATCAGGTCGTCGATGTCGAGGTCGAGCATGCTGCGGCGCGCGAAGAAGCGGCGGGTCACGCCGCCCTCCATCACCTTGCCGCGAGGAGCAAGAAGGTTCGTGTGGGGCGCCAGTCGCCGCGCCAGCGGCATCAGCTGGTGCTCATCGCCGCCCGTGGCGTGCAGAACCAGCAGCGTGTCGGGGCCTGTCCCGGGCTCGAACGCGTGGGCGAAGCCCAGCTCGGGTTGCTCTCCCCTCGGCGAGTCGCTCACCGGCATGTCGCTCACGCGGTCGCCGCCGAAGGCGGTTCCGATGGCCAGTCCGCGCGTGGATCCGGCACGGGCACGAGCCGGGCCTCCACCAGGTCGCGGCGCTCCTCGAGCCACGGTGGCAGGAAGAGGTTCCGACCAAACTCCTCCTCGGGACCGGTCACGGTAAACCCGGGCTCCTCGGTGGCCAGCTCGAAGAGCAGGCCCCCGGGCTCGCGGAAGTACACCGAGCGGAAGAAGTGGCGGTCAACGATTCCACTGGTGCCGATGCGCGCCTGCCGCAGCAGTCGATCCCACTCCGGCTGGTCATCGTCGTTCGTGCAAAAGGCGATGTGGTGAATGACCCCCGCGCCCTGATGCGCCCACGCTCCATCGGGCGACTCCTCCACGGCGATCCACCCGCCGCGCGACCCGCCACGAAGCGCCAGGCGCCCATCCGGAAGTGGCGTCGCGCCCATGAGGCGCTCGAGCACCGCAGCGGTGGCATCCGGGGCGCCGCTGTACACCCGAACCCCGTCGAACCCCCGCAGCGCGTGCTGCTCGGGAATCTCCGGGTGCTGGGCGGCGAGGGGCGGGTCGCTGCCGTCGTCGATCACCAGCACGTGGCCCAGGCCCTCGGGATCCTCGAACTGCAACTCGTCCCCGTCGCGGCGCGTGGCGCACCCCTCCGCGGCCAGGCGCTGCTCCCAGAACGCCAGGGCATCGGGCGACGCCACGCGCCAGGCGATGCGGTGGGGCGCGCCGGCGCCG
>JAURGT010000035.1 GCA_030833665.1 Miltoncostaeales bacterium | reverse complement strand
GGGGTGGACATCCAGGACCTCTCATCCGACGCCCGGGCATTCATCGAGGAGTATCGCCTGACGTACCCGTCCCTCCGTGATGGCACGGATGACGCCAAGAGCGCGCTCGAGGCCACGGGCGTTCCCGAGACGTACATCATCGACCAGAAGGGCCGCATCGCCCTGCACATCGCCGGGCCGGTCACGAACCCCGCGCAGTTGCAGGGTCCGATCGACCAGGTTCTGGCCGAGGCGTGACGCGTCGCTCCCTCACCGCCGCGATCGCGGTGCTGCTGGCCGTCCTCGCGATGGCGGTGCCGGCGCTCTCGCTCACGGTGAACGAGGTGGCGCGCGAGGTGCGCTGCCCCACGTGCAATACGCCGCTGGACGTGTCGAACTCGCCCGCGGCCGACCGCATGAAGATCTTCATCGCCGATCGCATTGCGAAGGGCGACGACAAAGAGGAGATCATCGACGCGCTGGTGGTGGAATTCGGGCGGGGCGTGCTTGCCACGCCCCCGAAGTCGGGGTTCGACCTGCTGGCATGGATCGTGCCGATCGTGCTCGTGGTCGGTGGCCTGGCGGCGATCCCATTCGTCACGCGGGCGTGGGCCCGGCGCCGGGCGGACGACCCGGTTCCCGAGATCGCCCCCGAGGACGCCGCGCGCCTCGACGAGGAGCTCCGCCGCCGCGACCCCTAGGGGCCGGGGCGGCCGCGGGCTGCGGCATGATGCCCTCGTGGCCGACGCCGTCGACAGGGTGAGGGTGGGCACCGCGTCGTGGACCGACCCCGAGTTCATCAAGGCGGGTTGGTACCCCGACGCCGTGAAGAACGACGCCGCCGGGCGGCTGCGCTACTACGCCGAGCACTTCCCGATGGTCGAGGTGAACGCCACCTTCTACGCGATCCCGCGCCGGGGCACGGTGGAGGCCTGGGCCGACCGCACGCCCGACGGCTTCCGCTTCCACGTGAAGGCCCATCAGGTGATCTCGGGGCACGCGAGCGACCCGGCACGCCTCCCGGAGCCCCTGCGCGACCTGCCGTACGAGGCCGATCGCCGCGGGCGCATTCGCAGGCCCTCGCGCGAGTTGCGCGACGCCGTGATCGACGCCCTGGTGGAGACCGTCGCGCCGCTGGGCGACAAGCTCGGGTCGATCCTCCTGCAGCTTCCTCCCCATGTGGCGGCGAGCCAGGACGCCCGCGCGGAGGTGGGGCGCATCATCGAGCGCATCCACCCCCTGCGCACCGCCGTGGAGTTCAGGAACACCTCTTGGGTGGTGCCCGGGGAGCGCGAGGCCTCGGTCGAGATGCTGGCCGCCCGCGATGCGGCATGGGTGTGCGTGGATGCCCCGCGCGTCGACGTGGAGAGCGCCATGCCCCCGGTGGTGGAGGTCACAAGCCCCGAGCTTGCGTACCTGCGCCTGCACGGGCGCAACGCCGCCACATGGCAGGGCAGCCGCACGGTGGCCGAGCGCTTCGACTGGCAGTACAGCGACGACGAGCTGGCGGAATGGATCGGTCCGGTGATCGACATGGCCGAGCAGGCCCAGGAGGTCGCCGTGGTGTTCAACAACAATCACGGTGACTTCGCGCTTCGCAGCGCATCGCGGTTCGGCCAGATGCTCCACGGGCGCCGGGGTCGCGCGTGACGCCCCGCCCCGCAGTCGGTCGGGCGCCCACGGGCCATGGGGCGTGCCGTCGGGGGCCGCGGGCGTGCCGCCTCGCGACGGTCGCGCTGGTGGCGCTCGTGCTGGGCACGGTCGTGCCCGCCGCCTTCGGATCGCCGCTGGAGCGCGCGCTCGACTACCTCTCGGCACGGCAGGACCCGACGACCGGGGCGGTGGGTCCCGAGGCCGGTCGGGCCGCCGACACCGCATGGACCGCCATCGCGGTGGCCGGTGCGGCGGAGGCGCCGGCAGCATGGACCCGCGGCACGGCCACGCTGGCGGCGGCCGTGGGGGCACTGCCCATGGACGCCACTGGCGACCTCCTGCGGCTGGCGGTGGCCCGGCGGGCCGCCGGCCTGATGGACGCAGACCTCGCCGCGCGCGTCGCGGCCCAGCAGTCGGCCGATGGAGGCTTCCCCGGTGGCCCGATCGGTACGTCGTGGGGCATCCTGGCGTTGCGCGCCGTGGGCCGGGCCCCGGGCGATCCGGCCCTCACGGCGGCCGTGGGCGCACTGGCCGGCCAGCGCGCGGGCGATGGGGGATGGGCCATCACGGCCGGCGCCCAGGCATCGGACGCCGTGGCCACCGCCACGGCGATCCAGGCGTTGCGCGCGGCCCGCATGCCCGTGGCAGATCCGATTCTCTTTGGTGCCCGCGCGCGGCTTCTCGCCCTGCGCGATGCCGACGGGGGCTTTGCGCGCGCGCCGGTGCCCACGGCGTGGGCCATCCTCGCCATCCGTGCCCTCGGCGAGCGTCCCGCCAAGGGCCTGTGGGCCCGGGGCGGCAGCCCGGTCGCGGCGCTCCAGCGCTTCCAGCGGGCCGATGGCGGGGTGCGCGCCACGCCGTCGAGCGGCGCATCGGTGTTCGCGACCGCGGTGGCGGCGCTCGCGTGGTCGCGCGGCCTGCTGCCGGTGGCGCCGGGCACCGCGCGCACGCCCGATCGCGCCCCGCGGGTGGTGCGACGCAGCCCCGCGACCGGCGACGTCGTGCGAGGCGTCCTCTCGGTGCGGTATGTGGATGAGCGCGGGGGAACCGGCATCGACCCCGCGCGCACCACGGTGTCCGTGAACGGCGCCGACATCACGCGATCGGCGCGCATCACGCCGTTCACCCTGCAAGTCCGCCAGGCGGCGCTGCCCGCCGGGACCCTCGCGGTGAGCGTGGTGGTGCGCGATCGAGCAGGCCACGCGACGCGCTCGCAGTGGACCGTGGTGGGGAGCGGCTAGGATGCCCGGGTCGAGCACGACGACGGAGGACGCTTGATGATCACCCTCACGCCCGTGGCAGGGGACAAGCTCAAGGAGCTCATCGCGAACGAGGCCGAGCCCGGCTCCGGGCTCCGCGTGAAGGTCGTGCCCGGCGGATGCTCAGGATTCGAGTACGCCATGACGTTCGACAAGCCGGGTGACGGCGACGAGGTGGTCGAGCAGCATGGTGTGCGGGTGATCATCGACCGCATGAGCGTGCCGTACCTCCTCGGGTCGGAGTTCGACTACGAGGAGGGCTTCCAGGGCGCGGGCTTCCGCATCAACAACCCCAACTCCACGGGGTCGTGCGGATGCGGCAAGTCGTTCACCGCCTGACGGGGTGAGCGCGCCCGTCATCGCCGGGGCGGTCCGGACGCCCATCGGCGCGTTCATGGGGTCCCTCGCGTCGGTTCCGGCCACCGAGCTCGGCGCCATCGTGATCCGCGAGTCGCTCGTGCGCTCCGGCGTGCCCGCCGACCAGGTGGACGATGTGCTGATGGGCTGCATCCTGCAGGCGGGCCTCGGGCAGGGGCCTGCGCGGCAGAGCGCGATCGCGGCAGGGATTCCCGACACCGTGCCCGCCACCACGATCAACCAGCTGTGCGGGTCCGGCCTGCGCGCGGTGGGCATGGCCGCGCAGGAGATCCGCGCCGGTGATGCCGAGGTGGTGGTGGCCGGTGGCATGGAGAGCATGAGCCGCGCTCCTCACGTGGCGTACCTGAGGGACGGGCAGCGCCTCGGGGACATGCCGCTTCGTGACACGCTGATCGCCGATGGCCTCTGGTGCGCGCTCACCGACCAGCACATGGGCGGAACCGCCGAGGTGGTGGCTGAGCGCTTCGGCGTGAGCCGCGAGGACCAGGATGCCTTCGCCGCCGAGAGCCAGCGACTCGCCGGCCTCGCCATGGAGCGCGATCACTTCCGCGAGCAGGTGGTGCCGGTGCCCGTGCCCCAGCGCCGTGGCGATCCGGTGCTCGTGGACCGCGACGAGCACCCACGGCCCGACACGAGCGCCGAGGCTCTCGCGGGCCTGCGCCCGGCCTTCCAGGCCGACGGCACCGTGACCGCCGGCAATGCATCGGGCATCAACGACGGCGCCGCGGCCATGGTGGTGCTGGCCGAGGACCGCGCCGCCGAGCTCGGCGTGCGGCCAATGGCGCGCATCCTCGGATACGCCTGGACCGGCATCGCCCCCGAGATCATGGGCTTCGCACCCGTCGAGGCCGTGCGCCGGGCGCTGGATCGCGCAGGGGTCGGCATCGATCGCGTGGAGCTCTTCGAGGTGAACGAGGCATTCGCCGCCCAGGCCGTGGCCGTGCAGCGCGAGCTGGGAATCGGCCGGGAGGTCCTCAACGTGAACGGCGGCGCGATCGCGCTGGGGCATCCGGTGGGGGCCTCGGGCGCGCGAATCCTCGTGACCCTCCTCCACGAGATGCGCCATCGGGAGGCCCGCATCGGCGTGGCAGCGCTGTGCGTGGGCGGTGGTCAGGGAGTGGCGATGGTCGTGGAGTCGCTCGCCTGACGACGAGTGGGACCCCGCGCCACCGCGACGGCCCCCGCCCGTGCGCGAGGTGTCCGGGGGGCCCGTGGGCATGGACGACCTCCCGGGGCCTCGCGATCAGCGCGTGAGGGCAGCCACCGGCCGGATGCGTGCCCATGCGCAGCGACTGGTGCGGGACGCCGCTGGCGGAGGGCCTAGCGGCCCCGGCGCCCCTGGGCGAAGTTCTGCGCGCCGGGAACGGCCTCGCGCACGCGGGCGTCGTCGGGCTCCTCCAGGGGGATCGCATCGCGGGCGGGGAGTCGCGCGGCCTCGATGTGGCGGGCGAGCACGTTCACCACGCGTTCACGGCGCTCGAGGCGACCGGTGATGACCAGAAGCGGATCCGCGCGCACCAGCGCCCGGTGGGCCTCGTAGAGATCGGGGCGCACGATGACATTCACCGGCCCGGTCTCGTCCTCGATGAGCAGGAACACGATGCCGCCTGCGGTGGCGGGGCGCTGCCGGGCCACCACCATTCCGGCCACGGTCACCTCGCGGCCGTGCGGGGTGTCACGCAGCGCCTCGGCGGTGAGCGTGCCCGCGGGCAGCGCGGGGCGCACGAGGGTCATGAGGTGCCAGCCGGTGGAGATTCCCGTGGCCTCGTACTCGGCGATCACCCGATCGATGCGGTCAGGCTCGGGCAGCGGCGGCGCTGCGGACGGGTCGATGGGGAGGGGCAGTTGCTCGCCCGCTCCTCCGGCCACGCGGCGGGGGCGCAGGAGCGTGCCCGCCTGCCAGAGGATTTCCCGCTCGGGAACCCCGAAGGCGTCGAGGGCGCCGGCGCGCGCCAGCCACGCCACCTGCTCGGGGCGAAGGCCTGTGCGGGCCACGAGGTCGGCGGGCCCGTCGAAGTGGCCGCGTGCCTCGCGCTCGGTCACCAGCCGCTCGGCGGCGTCGGCGCCCAGGCCGCGCACCATCCCGAGGCCCAGCCGTACGCGGCCGTCGTCCACGGTGCAGTGCACGTCCGACATCCGGATGCACGCGCGCAGGGTGCGCACCCCGCGCCTGCCGGCGTCGCGCACCAGGCTGGCCGGGGGATAGAAGCCCATGGGCTGCGCGTTGATGAGCGCGGCGAGGAATTCCGCGGGATGGTGGCGCCTGAGCCACGCGCTCTGGTAGGCCAGCACCGCGAAGGCGGCCGAGTGGGCCTTGGGGAAGCCGAAGTTGGAGAACCCGATGAGCTTGGCGAACACCGTCCGGGTGACGTCATCCGGCACGCCGCGCTCGCGCGCGCCGGCCAGGAAGCGCTCCCACATGCGCAGCATGGCGTCGCGGCTGCGCTTGCGGCTCATCGCCCGGCGCAGGTCCTCGGCCTCACCGGCCGAGAACCCCGCCAGGGCCATCGACACCTCGAGCACCTGCTCCTGGAACACCACCACCCCCAGGGTCTCCTCAAGCACGGGCTCGAGCAGCGGGTGGTCATAGGGCGGTCGGAACGACGGATCACGGCGCCGGGCGCGCCGGTGGCGCACGTAGGGGTGCACCGCACCGCCGCTCACCGGCCCGGGGCGGATGAGCGCCACCTGCACGGTGAGGTCGTCGAGGTTCTCCGGGCGGGTCTGCAGCAGGCTCTGCATCTGCGCGCGGCTCTCGATCTGGAACACGCCCACGGTGTCGGCGTCCTGGATCTCGGCGTACACCTCGGGGTCGTCGAACCCGATGCGCGAGAGGTCGGGCGCGCTGCCATGGCCGCGGGCGATGAGGTCGAGGCAGTCCTCCACGGCGCTGAGCATGCCGAGCCCCAGGAGATCGATCTTCACGAAGCCGGCGTCGGCGCAGGAGTCCTTGTCCCACTGGCAGATCTGCCGTCCGGCAAACGCCGCGGGCACCACGGGCACCAGCTCCACGAGGGGCGTGGCGCTCACGATCATCCCGCCTGAGTGCTGCGAGAGGTGGCGCGGTAGCCCCGCAGCCTCCTTGGCGAGCATGGCCAGCGCCCGCCAGCGACGCGAGCGCAGGCGGTCGTCGCCGCCTGGCATGCGTCGTATCTCGTCCTCCACGGCATCGGCCGACGACCAGCCGTCGGCCAGCCGCGCCAGCCGCTCGATGTCGGCCGGGGGAAGGGCCAGGGCCGCGCCGATCTCGCGTATGGCCATGCGGGCGCGGAAGGTGGGGAAGGCCGCCACGAGCGCGGCGTGCTCGCTGCCGTAGCGGCGCATGACCTCCTCGATGAGCCGGGCGCGCACGTCGCGCGGGAAGTCCAGGTCGATGTCCGGCACCGAGCGGATGTCGCGGTTGAGGAAGCGTCCGAGGAACAGCCCGCTGGCCACCGGGTCGATGTGCGAGAGGCCGGTGAGGTAGCAGACGATGGACCCCACCGATGACCCGCGACCCCGGCCCGGTGGAAGGGCACGGCGCGCTGATCCCTCGGGCCGCACATCCAGCGCCACCTCGCGGGCGATTTCAAGGATGTCCCGGTGCAGCAGGAAGAACCCCGAGAGGCCGTGGTGCCGGATGAGCCCGAGCTCTTCGTCGAGGCGGTCGAGGGCCTCGTCCCGCTCGGGGCCGTCGTGGTAGCGGCGCCGGGCCTCGTCGGCGCAGATGCGCGCGAGCGCCGCGTCGGCCCCCTCGCCGGCGTGGCCCGAGGCGAAATCGGGGAAGCGGTAGCCCATGTCGCGGGTGAGGTCGAACTCGAGCATCTCGGCGAGCCGAAGGGTCTCCGACACCGCCTCAGGGTGCTCGCGCAGGCGGCGCGCCATGTCGTCGGGCGGCACCAGCACCGCCTGGCGGTTACCGCGTCGCATCTCCTCCGAGGCATCGAGGGTGAGCCTGTGGCGCATGGCCACCAGGGCGTCCTGCAGGAACGCGCGGCGGGGCGCGTGGGCGTGCACGTCGCCGGTGGCCACCACGGGAACGCCCACGTGGCCGGCCAGCACCTCGAGCGCGCGCGCCAGCGCCCGGTCACCGCGAAGTCCCGGGCGCTGGATCTCCACCCATGTGCGGTCCGGCCCGAAGATGCCCACCAGCCGCCTGAGCATGGCCTCGGCCTCCGCACGCCTCCCCGCCGCGAGCGGCGCGGCCACCAGCCCATGGCGCGCACACCCCGACAGGCATGCGAGACCCTCGTGGTGCAGGGCCAGGGCGTCCAGCGGAAGCAGGGGAGCGCCCGCCCGCCGGTCGGGCGCATCGCGCGTGTGCGCATGGGCCACGGTGATGAGCCGGCAGAGGTTGCCGTATCCCCGCGCATCGATCGCGAGGAGGGTCAGGTGCCGCTTTTGGAAGCCTTGGTGACTGTCACCGATTGGGGCCGTCGTCACGGTGAGCTCGGCTCCCGTTATCGGGCGCACTCCCGCTGCTGCCGCGGCGTGGGCGAACTCCAGCGATCCGCACAGGCCGTCGTGGTCGGTGAGCGCCAGCGCGGGGTGGCCGAGCTCGGCCGCGCGGTCGGCCATCTCCGCGGGCAGTGACGCGCCGTCGAGGAAGCTGAACGCCGAGTGGGCGTGCAACTCCACATAGGGCGGGCTAGCCATGGACGAACCAGTCACCCGACGCCTCGCGGTAGACGAGCGCCACGCGGCCGGGCTCGATGACCACGTCGAAGTACGCGCGATCGACGGGGTCATCGGTCCACCAGCGGTCCTGCACGCGCCAGGAATCACGCACGGCCACCACCAGCCTCCGCCTGCCGTCGGTGATCACGGCATGCGGAGCACCCCCGGGCGAGGCGATCACGCGTGCGGGCTGCGGGGCGCCTAGGCCTCGTATGGACCGAGTGCCCATCGGCGCTCCGGGAGCCTGCTCCAGGGCTCGATCTCCACCAGCCTCATCACCGTGGCGTCGCCCTCGGCGGCGCGCACCTGGTCGAGCGCTGCGGCCGCGCGCCGACGGCGCTCGTCGTCCGGGCGCGCCACCAGCGTCATCTGGCCGGCATCGGCGGGGCCACCGGCATCCACCTCGATGGCCAATCGGGCCACTGGCGCCCCGATGCCGGACAGCCGTGGGATGCATGCCAGGCCGATGCGCCCGGCGTCGGCCGTGGCCTCACGCAGCGCCACCGAACTGGTCCAGGACCCGCCGTCCTCAAGGCGGGCGCGCAGCACCACCGCGCGCGCAGAACGCCCCCGCGCGATCACGCGATCACACGCCCGCGTGATGAGCATGCGCATGGCCGCCTCGAGCGCGGGCAGCGCGCCCACCGAGTCGGGGAACTCCACGTGCTCGCCCAGCGGATCGGGTGGCACCCGCGGACGGAGCCGCGGCTCGTCCTCGCCGCGCGCCATCAGCCATGCCTGCTCGCCGTCCCTGCCCAGCACGTCGAGCACCGATGCATGGGGGAGCGCGGCCACCTGCCCGATGGTGCGGAGCCCGAGCGACGACAGCAGCCGGCGCGCGCGCGGCGCGAGTGGCAGTCGCGATGCGGGGAGGGGGGCGAGGAACCCGGCCACCTCGTGCTCGTGCACCACCACGCCGCGCCGCGCGGCCTCGCATGAGGCGAATGGGGCGGGCGCGGCGCCCACGCGGCCGTCGCAGCCCACGGGCAGCGCGGCGCGTGCCCGGCGCATGAGAGGGTCGAGCCCGTCGTGCAGGCGCAGCAGGCCATCCGCCATGAACGACCACATGCCGCCGTCCATGGGCTGAACCGCGGCGCCCATGTCCTCGAGCCGCGCGCTCACGCGGTCGGTGGCCATGCGCACCGCATCGGGGTGCGGCACCACGAGGTCGAGCCCCGGGCAGCGCGCCATGGCCTCGCCCACGCGAAGTCCCGGGCGCACGCCCTGCGCCCATGCGGCGGGCGTGCATTCGCCGATCACCTGCGCGTCGCCCGATGCCGGGCCGAGCGCGATGGGGTCGTCCCATGCCACCCGTGCCTCCAGCACCGCGATGCGGAGGGCGAACAGCGGTATGCGCGTCGTCACGATCATGCGAACGTATGTTCGCATGTCGTGACGACGCGCATCAAGCGGCGCGCATCAGATGACGCGCGACATCAGCCCGAGGCGGCGTCCTGCGGGATGAGCTCATCGGGGCTCACCGCACCGGCGGGGGCGGTCACGTTCACCGGGGCGTTCCAGTCGCTGAAGTCGATGTTCCCCGTGGCCTCGCCCCTCACCTGGACGGCGTAGGGCTCACCCACGGTCTGGATGGCCAGCGTTGCCGTGCCCTCCTTGCCGCTGGTCTTGACGAACACCACGGGGGTTCCCTTCACCTCGCCGGTGCCCGTCACGCTGGCCGTGGCCCCCTCCTGCGTCAGCGACGCCAGCAGGGTGTCCTTGTCGCCGAAGTCCCCGGGCCCCGGCACATCGTCGTCCCCGGTGCCGATCGGGGCGACCACCCATCGGTCCCCGATGGCCTTGCTCGCCTCGCCCGGGCCGAGGATCGCCTCGACGCCCTTGCGGCTGATCTTCCAGTACATCTTCCCATCGACCTCGCGGAACTCCATGAAGGGGACCCCGCCGACCGACGTGGTGCCCTGGCCGACGCCCGTTCCCAGCGTGAGGTCGAGGGACATCTCGGGGCCGTTGTCGTCCTCCTTCGTGAGGCCGAACACGGTCACCGATGAGGCGGTCGCCATGGCGGCTGCGCTCTTCGTGAGGATCTCCTTGGCCGGGAGCTTCTCGATGCCGTTGGGTGACGCGGGGGTGTCCGCGCTGGAGGGCGCGTCGTACCCGCTGCTGCAGCCCGCCAGCACGCCGCCGCCCGCGACCAGCGCGAGGGCTGCCGCCGACGCGGCGACCCTGCGTCTCATCGTGGTGGTCACCTCAGCCCCTTTGTCGTGGTCGCAATAATGATGCCCTCAGGTCATCCGCTCGATGCCCTGCCCAGATCGGCAAGCTGGCCGATGTCCAGCACGTCGGTGGGCGCCGTCACGTTGACGGGCGCGTTCCAGTCGGAGAAGTTGATCTGGCCGCCGTCGGCACCCTCGCCGCCCTTGAGCTGCAGCGGATAGGGGTCGCCGGTGGTGGCGATCGCGAGCGTGCTCGTGCCGTTGGTGCTCTCGAGCAGCACCACCGGCTGGCCGTTCACCTCGCCGGTCCCCTTGACCGTCGCGTTGCCGTCCGGGGTGAGGATGCCCTTGAGCAGCTCATCCTTCTGGCCGAATTGGCCGAGGCTGCCCAGCTGCCCGGCCGACTGCTGATCAGGTGCCACGAGCCACTTGTCGCCCAACAGCGCCGAGATCGCCTTGGCCACCGCGGGGCTGTCGTCCTGGCCGGCGATCTTCGCGAACGACTCGCCGCTCAGCTTGAAATAGGTCTTGCCGGCCAGCACCTTGATCTCGATCTGCGCCCCCTGCGCGGTGATGGACCCCTGCGCGGCCTCCTGTCCCACCTGCAGGTCGAGCTTGACCTCCTGGCCGCTCTGGGCGACGGCCCCCTTCACGGTGACCGACGTGGCTGCGTTGGCGGCGGCCAGCGCGGCGTCGAGGATCTCGGCCGCGGTCTTGTCCTCGATGCCATTGGGCGCGGCCGTGGTGGCTGCGGCGTCCGCCGCGGTGGTGGCGCCGCCCGACGCGGAGTCGGAGCTGCTGCCGCAACCGGCGAGCACTCCGCCACCGGTGATGAGCGCCAGCGCGGCGGCGCCTGCTGCGATCCTGCGCGTCACTGCGCGTTCCATGTGCATGACGATCCCTTCGTGGTGTCGATGTACGGTAACCATTGCCCGCTGCCCATCATGATGCGGCACGCGCCGATCACCCGGCCAGCTGCCTGATGTCCATGACGTCGGTGGGCGCGGTCACGTCCACCGGCGCATTCCAGTTGGTGAAGGTGATCCCGCCCGACCCCTCCGCGCCGTCGGCCTTGATCTGCACGGGGTAGGGCTCGCCCACGGTCTGGATGGCCAGCGGACCGGACCCGGGGTACTCGAGGAACACCACCGGGGTGCCGTTCACGTCGCCCGTGCCCGTGACGGTCAACTCCTTGTTGGCCGAGAGTGTCTCCCTGAGGAAGGAGTCCTTCTCGAACAGCGAACCGAACATCCCCAGCGCAAACCCGAGCAGGCCGTAGGCGTCGTCGAGGGATTCCAGGTCTTCCGGAAGCATCAGCCAGCTATCGCCGACCTTGCCGGCGATCTCCTCGCCCAGGGCCTTGCCCTCGGGGCCGTTGCTGCCCAGCAACGTGGCCCAGCCATCGCCGGGTACCTTGAAGTAGGCCGCGCCATCCACGATCACGGTGCTGAGCTCCACGCCGTTCGTGGTGAAGGTCCCCTCGCTGGCGTTCGTTCCCATCACCAGGTCGAGCGAGGTCTCCTCGCCTCCCTCGGTGATCGTGCCCGTCACGGTGACCGACGACGCGGCCTTCGCCGCGGCCTGGCTCTTCGCGAGGATCTCCTTGGGCGGGAGCTTCTCGATGCCGTTCGCGGGCGGGGTCGAGGTGTCGGCTGCCGCAGTGGATGCGGCGCTGTCCGAGGTGCCCGACCCGCAGCCGGCCAGCACCGCGCCGCCGGTGACAAGGGCAACGGCTGCCGCGGCTGCCGCTGCCCGGCGCTTCATCGAACGTTCCATGTGGACTCTCTCGTGAGGGACATGGGATGGGGCACGAGCGGGTCACGCCCGGGGATTGCCCCAGTGGTCGTCGTGCACCAGCGTGCGCCACGGGCGGCGCTTGGCGGCCATCGCGGGCGGAAGCCCCACCGGGAACTCCGTGGGGTACCCCAGCGGGGTGATGACCGGGATCTCGAACTCGGCAGGGATGTCCAGGAGCGCCCGGAAGTCGTCCTCGGCATACCAGTGGAAGACCGTGGGAACCGTGCCGAGGCCGCGGGCCCGCGCCGCCACGAAGAGGTTCTCCATGGCGAAGCCCACCGACACGAGGTCGGCCACGCGCTCCCACTCGGCCTGGTCGTCGGGGAAGGCGTGACGGGGAACGACCATGCCGACGATCCACACCGGCACGTGTCGGTAGTTGCCCAGCACCTGCTCGGCGTACCCGCGCGCCCACTCGGCGTGCTCGTCGGGGCTCACGTCCGGCCCGGCCGGCCGCACGGTCTCGAAGTACTTCGCGCCGCCGCGGATGACGATCTCGGCCACGGCCTCGCGCAGTTCCTGGTCGCGGACCACGATGAAGCTCCAGGCCTGCGCCATGCCGCCCGTGGGGGCGAGGAGCGCGAGCCGGAGGATGGCGTCGATGTCCTTGTCGCTCACCGGCTGGTCGGTGTACGAGCGGACGCTGCGCCTCAGGCGGATTGCCTCGTCGGCATCCATGGCACCCTCCTCAGCGCGGGGGACCCATCGCCCCCGACCCCGGGAATATGTCAGGCGGTGGCGACGGCTGCAGGGCGCGCCGTCGGGGCGAGTGCCTTGCGGATGCGGTCCTGCAGGCGCTGCTCGAGGGTGGCCCTGGCGGCCTCGGGGCCGGCGTCCGTCACCTTGCACCAGAGCTTGAGGGGCTTCGATCGAAGGCCCAGGCCGTGCCCGAGGCCCGAGACCACCTCGGAATCGAGCCCCCGGTGGGCGCCCTTCGGGATCTCCAGGGTGACCTTGTCGCCACCGTCGAGCCCGGTCCAGATGGCCTTGCGCAGCAGGTGGGCCACGATTGCGCCGTCGGCGTCCGCCGACCCGCGCTTGGTGCGGGTGGTCGCGCCCTTCGACGCCTTGCCCCCGACGACGGGCTCGAGGCCCGCGGCGTCGGGGTCGGCGCGGTCTTCCTCGATCTTGGCCTTGGCCTCGTCGACCGTGACGTCGTGCTCCGACCCACGTGGGCGCTTCCAGATGACGTATCCGCACCCGCGGTTGCGCGGGCTCTTCCACGAGTTGCAGCCGTAGGTCTTCGGGCGCTCCACCACCATTCCGCCGCACCCCGGCACCGGGCACTCGGCCACCGGCTCGCGCGGCGGCGTGGCGTTCGTCTCGCCGCGCGCCACCATGCGGCGGGCCTCCTCGATGGACACCTCATCGGGCCGGCCGCGCATGCGCTTCCAGATCACGTAGCCGCAGCCGGTTTCGGTCTTGCTCTTCCACGATGTGCAGCCGTATGAGCGTCCGCGCTCCACGATCTCGCCGTCGCAGCCGTCGGTGGGGCAGGGGCCCAGCACCTCGCGTTCGGGCTGCAGGTCCTTCGACTGCACGCCCTGGGTGATGTACTCCTTCGCCTCATCAAGCGTGATCGTGCGGTTGTCCATCTGCTTCCAGAGGGTGTAGCCGCAGCCGGGATCGTCCTTGCCGTGGTAGCTGTCGCATGAGTAACTCTTGCGCTGCTCCACGATGTTGCCCTGGCACTTGGTGCCGTCGGGCAGGTTGATGGGGCAGGGGGCGATGACGGTGCGCTGCACGCGCAGGTCGTCGCGGGTCTTGTCGGCGAACCACTCCACCACCTGGCGGGTGAAGTCCTTGATCTCGTGCTCGAAGGCCTCGCGCGACTCGCCGCCTGCCTGGATCTCGTTGAGCTTCTGCTCCCACCGGCCGGTGAGCTCGGGGCTCGTGAGCAGGTGGTCGCCCAGCATCGTGATGAGGCCGATCGCCTTGTCGGTGGCGCGCAGCTGCTTGCCCTCGCGCTCGACGTATTCGCGGTCGATGAGGCTCTCGATGATGTTGGCGCGCGTGGCCGGGGTGCCCAGCCCGGCGTCCTTCATGGCCTCGGCGGCCTCGTCGTCGTCCACCAGCTTGCCGGCGGTCTCCATCGCCTTGAGCAGGCTGCCCTCGTTGAAGCGCGCGGGGGGCTTGGTGCTCTTGGCGAGTGACTCGGCCCGGGCGCACGTGAGCACCTGCCCGACGGCGACCGACGGCAGCGTGCGGTCCTTCGCCTCGACCTCGCCGTCCTCGTTGACGGCCTGCTCGGCCTGCGCCTGCTTCTCCACCCGGTGGCGGCGCATGGCATCGACGGCGTACCAGCCGGGCTCCACGATGACCGTTCCGCTGCTGCGGAAGGTGTGGCCGTGCACGTCGGTGATGATCGTGGTGTCCTCAAGGCGTGCCGCCGGAAGGAATACCGAGAGGAACCTGCGTGCGGCCATGTCGTAGATGCGCCGGGCATCCGAGCTCAGGCGGCTGAGGTCGTGGTCGCCGTCGGTGGGGATGATCGCGTGGTGGTCGGTGACCTTCTCGTCGTTCACCACCCGGCCGAGCGGCAGCTTCTCGAGCGCCAGCACCTGCCTGGCGGCGTCGGCGTACTGGGGGTCGGCGGATCCCACCCGCGACACCACGGCCTTGAGGCTGCCCACCATGTCGCCGCTGAGGTAGCGGCTGCTGGTGCGCGGGTACGTGAGCACCTTGTGCTCGTCGTAGCAGCTCTGCGCGGCGGCCAGGGTGCGCGACGCCGAGAAGCCATAGCGCTGGTTGGCATCGCGCTGCAGGGCGGTGAGGTCGTAGAGCAGCTGCGGGTTCTCGGTGCGCGGCTTGGTCTCCACGGAGGTCACCGTTCCCTGGGAGCCGCCCACGGTGTCGACGATCGCCTGCGCGGCGTCGGCAGCGTTGATGCGATCCTTGAACGTCTTGCCGTCGCTGTCGGTGAAGAGCAGGTCGCGGTGGGCGTTCCCGACGTCGTTCCACATGCCGGGCAGATCGGAGTCGGCCCCGGTGAACGTGGCGTCCACCTGCCAGTAGTCCTGCGGCACGAAGGCCGCGATCTCGATGTCCCGGCGCACGATCATGGCGAGGGTGGGCGTCTGCACGCGGCCCAGCGACAGCACGCGGCGGATGGACCCGGCCTTGGTGGTGGCCGCGCGGGTGCCGTTCATGCCCACCAGCCAGTCGGCCTCGCTGCGGGCGCGGGCGGCGTCCTCGAGCGTGCGCATGTCCGAGTCGGGGCGCAGGCTGGTGAAGGCGTCCTGGATCGCCGCCTTGGTCATCGACGAGAACCAGGCGCGCTCCACCGGCTTGTCGCGCGCGTTCTCGGGCGCGCTTTCGAGGATGAGCTTGAAGATGAGCTCTCCCTCGCGTCCGGCGTCGCAGGCGTTCACGATTCCCGTCACGTCTGCGCGACCCATGAGCTTGTGGAGGGTGCCCAGCTGCTTCGCGGCCCGCGAGTCGCGGGCCTGGTACTGGAAGTGCTCCGGGATGATCGGGAGGTCCTCGTACGTCCACTTCCTGAAGCGGGCGTCGTAGGCATCGGGGTCCACCTGCTCGAGCAGGTGACCCACCGCATACGAGATGACCCAGTGGTCGCTCTCGTAGGCGTCACCCTTCTGCGTGAACGTCTCGGGCAGGGCCGTCGCGACGTCGCGGGCCACCGACGGCTTCTCG
>JAURGT010000034.1 GCA_030833665.1 Miltoncostaeales bacterium | reverse complement strand
CGCTCCAGGAAAGCTCGGCTGCGCGTGCCTTGGCCGCTGCCCCGCGCCGCGCGAGCTCCTCGCGGTCGGCCAATACCTCCTCCAGCCTGGCGGCGATGCCTTCGGGCGAGGCGTCGTGGATGAGGAAGGCCCCCTCGCCGGCCACCTCGGCCTGGGATGAGTTGTCGGCCACAAGCACGGGGCAGCCGTGCGCCATGGCCTCCACGATCGGCAGCCCGAAGCCCTCGTATGCCGACAGGCTCACGAACAGCGTTGCCCGGCGGTAGAGCTCGCTGAGCTCCTCGTCGCTGATGAACCCCAGCATGTCGCAGCCGATGCCGCGGCGCTCCTGCGCCTCCTCCTCCTGGCTGCCACCGGCACCGGCGATGACCAGCCGGCAGATGGGCGGGAAGGTGGGGGCGGTCGCGAAGTAGCGGTCGTGCCCGCGCATGAGCTCGAGCACGCGCTTGCGCGGCTCGAACTCACCCACCGCCAGCACGAAGGGCTCGCGGAGCACCTCGAAGTCGTGGGCGTCGGCGGCGCTTCCCAGGTGCACCACGCGGATGCGCTCCGGTGGCACGCGGTAGATCTCCCCGATGTCGCGGGCACCGGCCTCGGTGGTGGCCATCACGAGCCGGGCGCGCTTGGCGCTGCGCCGGCCGAGCACCGATGCCCAGGTGCGGAACCCCGCCGGGTAGGCCTCGGGCATGCGCTCGAAGGCGAGGTCCTGGATCATCACGGTGGTTGGGGTGCGCCCGCGCAGCGGTCCCCAGTTCATCGGCACGTGGATAAGGCTTGCGCCGCGCTTGCGTGCCTTGCGGGGCAGCAGCACGCCGAGCCAGATCATGTCGATGACCAGGTTGCCGATGCTCGTGAGGGCGTTCTTCCTCGGCAGGCCCCGCGGGCCGTTTACCCACACGATGTCGATATCGGTGGGTGGTTCGAGCGCCATGGCCTCGCGGGTCTTGGTGATCACGCGAGAGATGCCCGTGCGGCGCCTACGGGCCAGGCGTTGGTCGACCATCACCAGCGGTCGGGCGCGCAGCGGCTCGCGGCTCATGCGGCCAGCGCCTCGTCGTAGGCACTGAGCACCATCTCGGTGGTGCGATCCCACGAGAACTGCTGTGCGCGCGAGGGCCCGCCGATGGCGGCCGCCTTGCGCCGGTCGGGCTCCTGCCAGGCCTCGGCGATGGCATCGGCCCAGCCCTCGGGGTCGAAGGGGTCCTCATAGCGGGCGGCGTCGCCGCCCACCTCGCGAAGCGAGGGGATGTCGCTGGCCACCACGGGCGTGCCCACCTCCATGGCTTCGAGCACCGGCAGGCCGAAGCCCTCTTTCAGGCTCGGCACCACCACGGCCACGGCTCCCTCGCGCAGCGCGGCCAGGCGCGACGCCGGCACATGACCGAGCAGGTCGAGGCGATCCAGCACCCCCGCCCGGTGGGCGTAGTCGCGCAGGAGGCGCACGCGGCGGCCGCCCCACGGGCCGGTCATCACCAGGCGAAGGGGCTCGGGCAGCATGGCCAGCGCGCTCACCACCGGCCATGGGTTCTTATGGGGTTCGAGGCCCCCGCTCATGAGGATGTAGGGGTCGGTGGGAACCTCGCCCGAGGGGATCGCCGCGGGTGGCGCGGCAAGCGGCACCACGCGCACGCGAGCCGGGTCGGCGCCGGCCAGGCGCACGGCGTCATCGGCGGTCTCCTGCGAGATGCAGAGCAGCAGACGGGCATCGGGCAGGCGCCTCATCCATCGACGATATGCCGTTGCCTCGGCCTTGCGCCCCGCACCGGACAGGAAGAGTTTCGGATATGCAGCCGGGATGAGGTCGTAGAGGGTGACCACGCTCGATACGCCGGACGGCAATAGCTCGGCCTGCGTGGAGTGGAACAGCCGCGGGGCGAGCCTGCGCACGTGGCGCTCCACGGTGGCCGCGGGCCAGGGGTCGGGCACGCGGCGCACGCGGAAGTCGGGCCAGCGCACGGAGTAGCGCTCGGGTGTGAGGGGGGCGTTCTCGCCGTCACCCGAGATGAGGAACGCCGGCCGTTTCTCATTCGGCAGCGCCGCGAGCCCCTCGGCAATGCCCCGCACGGCCGCCCCGATGCCACGCGCGGCGTGATCGCGATCGAGGGGTGTGGCGTCGAAGAGCACGTCAGCTTGCATCACCCGGAGCGTAGCCGGGTACCGGCCCTCTGGAGGTCAGCGGCGCCGGCGTCTCCAGATCGCGGAGATCGACCCCAACGCCACGAGCCCGAGGGCCACGAACCCCATGATCGGCACCGCAGCGGGAAGGGCGTCCGTGGGATCGCTCGGAGGCGGCGTCGGCAGCCCGTCGTCCTGCGCCACTGTGGCCGTGGGGTCGGGCGCCGGGATGGTCTGCACGGGCTCGCGGGGCTCCTGCGCCTGCAGCTGCTTCTCGGCGGCCCCGCTGGTGCCGGCGAGGTCCTGCGTGATCGCCTGGCTCACGATGTCGGCGAACGCGGAGTATTGGGCTCCGCTGCCCACCCGCTCCTGCGCGAAGGCGAGTGCAGCGCGGAGGTCGTCCACCGAGTGGGCGGCATCCAGCTGGCCGTCGACGAAGTAATCGGCGATCACGTCGTTGGGCGCTGCCAGCGCCGGGGCAGCCGCCACGCCTGCGGTGAGCAGTGCAGCAGTGACGAGGGTGGCAAGCCGGGCGCGCACCCCCGGCACACTAGGCGGCGCTGCGCACCATCAGGTGCCTCACTGCCTGATCGAGACCGTCCACCGACAGCTCGAACATCGGGAAGATCCTTCGCACGATGTTCAGCGTGTAGGCACCGTGGATGGTGTCCCACCAGCGCTTGGGGTGCGGATTGAGCCACGCCGAGCGGGTGAAGTGCTGCTCCAGCCGCTCGAGCCACCAGGCCCCCGGCTCCTCGTTCATGTGTCGGTAGTCGATGGCGCCGCCCGGGGCCAGCAGCTCGCTGGGCGCCATGCAGGCGTCGCCGACCATCACCAACTTGTAGTCGGGGTCGAGTTGCGCGAGCAATGACTCGGTCGATTCCGACTGGCGCGGGCTCATGTCCACGCCGGAGTACACGCGGTCGTATACGCAGTTGTGGAAGAACCTCACCTGCAGGTCGCGGAAGTGGCTGGCTTGATGCATGGCGGTGAACAGGCGGTCGAGCAGCAGGATGTGGTCGTCCATCGATCCGCCGATGTCGAGCATGAGCAGCACGCGCACCGTGTTGCGCCGCGGGCGGCGGAACGAGAGGCGAAGCTGCCCGGCGTGGTCGGCGGTCTGGCGGATGGTGTCGTCGACGTCCAGCTCGGTGGCGGGCCCGTCGAGGCGCGTTGAGAGCTGGCGCAGGCGCCGGAGCGCCACGCCGAAGTCGCGCGCGCCGATCTCATGATCGGTGCGAAGGTCACGGAATTGGCGATCGCCGGCTACCTGCACCGCGCTCTTCCAGCGGCCGTACCCGCCGATGCGGATGCCGCCCGGGTGGTAGCCGGAGTGCCCGAACGGCGATGTGCCCCCGGTGCCGATGTGCTCGGAGCCCCCGTGGTGCTCCTCCTCCTGATTCTCGAGCTTCTCCCGGAGCCTCTCCAGCAGCTCATCGAGCTCGAGCTGGTCGCGCATGGCGTCGAGCTTCGCCCGCTGGTCGTCCGAGATGTGCAGGAAGTGCGGGTTCTCCTCGAGCCATTTCCACACGCGCTCGTCCACGGCCTCTCCGGCGGGCTCGATGCCGCTGAAGTACCGGGCGAAGGCGATGTCGAAGCCGTCGTAGTGCGACTCGTCCTTCACAAGCACCGCGCGCGACATCAGGTAGAAGCCCGAGAGCGTGCTCTCGTGCAGGTCGCGCTCGAGGCCCTCGTGCAGCATCAGCCACTCATCGAGCGCCACCGGCACCCCTTCGTCGCGAAGCGCGGTGAAGAGGCCCTCGAACATGTGGCCTAGCTCTTCTCCTGCTGCATGGCGGCGCGCCGTGCGCGGATGGCCATGTGCCGGCGGGCGATGTCGAGGTCGGCCTGCTTCTTGAGCACCACGCCCATGAAGGGGAGCTCATCCACGATGGTGTCGGGGTCAACCCCGGCCACGGCCAGGGCCTGCACCCAGTCGACGAGCTCCGACGTGCTCGGCCGCTTCTGCAGCCCGTCGAGCTCACGCAGCAGGTAGAAGCCCTCCATGGCCTGGCGCAGCAGCACCTCCTCCACGTTGGGGTGGTGCACCCGCACGATCTGCTCCATCTGCAGGGGGTCGGGGAACGCGATGTAGTGGAACACGCAGCGCCTGAGGAAGGCGTCGGGGAGCTCCTTCTCGGCGTTGGAGGTGATGATCACCACCGGGCGCTGCTTCGCCGAGACGGTCTCGCCGGTCTCGGGGATGTGGAAGCTCATGCGGTCGAGTTCCCAGAGCAGGTCGTTGGGGAACTCCAGATCGGCCTTGTCGACCTCGTCGATCACCAGCACCACGCGCTCAGGAGCCGCGAACGACTCGCCCAGCTGCCCCAGGCGGATGTACTTGGCCACATCCGCGGGGTCGCCCTCGCCAAACTGCGAGTCGTACAGGCGCTGGACGGTGTCGTACACGTACAGCCCATCCTGCGCGCGGGTGGTGCTCTTCACCGGCCACGTGATGAGCCGCATGCCGAGGCTCTCGGCCACGGCCTCGGCGAGGAGGGTCTTGCCGGTGCCGGGCTCGCCGCGCACAAGCAGGGGGCGCTCGAGGGAGACGGCCACGTTCACCGCCGCCTGCAGGTCGGGGGATGCGATGTAGTCGGAGGTGCCGCGGAAGGCTGAGGTGCTCATGATCGGGAGGCTAGTGGCCGCCCCGATGCTGCGGCACGGAGGTCAGTCCCACACGGCGAGGCGCTTCACCCGGCGCGGCAGCGTGGCCTCGAATGCGTGGATCTTCTGGTCGCCAGTGATGAGGGGGAGATCGAGCACTCGGGCCGTGGCATAGACCATGCGGTCGGCGGGGTCGCCGTGGAAACCCTCGCGCCCGAGCTCGGCGGAGCATGCGGCGATGCGCGGCGTGAGCTGCGCAACCTCGCAGGGCGGGGCGAGCGCGGTGCGCAGCCACCGCTCGGCGGTCATGCTCGGGTCAGCGATGGTCACCCGGCCCCGTTCGATGAGCATCGCGACTTCCCACAGGCACATCGCCGGCACGTGCAGCGTGACGCCGCCGCCGATCAGCCGCTGCGCGGTGCGCGGGATTCGGCCGGTGTCCTCGATGAGGTGGAGCCAAGGATGGGTGTCGAGCACGCAGGCAGCGCTCATGCGAGATCGCTGCCCGCCCATTCCGCGGAGAGGTCGTACGCTGCCATGTCATCGGGCAGCACGAGTGACCCCTTCAGCGGATGGGCGGACGCCGCAGGCACCAGGCGCGCGATGGGCCGCCCCCTGCGGGTGATCACGATCTCGTCCCCGGTCTCGCCGATCTCGGTGACGAGCTTGAGCAGCTTGGCCTTCACCTCGGTGATGGCGATGGTGCGGGTGGCCACGGGGGCCTCCTTCAAATGACCATTGACAATGGTCATTACGCTACCGCACCCTCACCTTGATGACGGGTGAGGTGCCGGGCTCGATCATCCACCCGCGCTCGCGGGGAACGCGCACCCGGAAGGGCACGGTGAGGCCGCTGGCCTGGAAGCGCCACGCGATGCGGAACGACCCATCGCCGGCCGCCCGGGCGTTCACCACGGGGCGCCAGGCCTTGCGGAATGGGTCGAGCCACTCGAGCACGATCGACTTGCGGCCCCCCTCGGCCCCGGGGGCCGGGCTCATCTTCCCCCTGAAGATGACCGGGGCACCCTTGGCGCTGGCCTCGGTGCGCGAGGCGGTGAGGGTGACGGTTGCGCGCAGCCGCACAGCCACGCCCGGGCCGGTGGGCACGGGCACCACCTTCGAGCCGTCGGGTACGCCGACGTCGATGGGCCCCGTGCGGATCGGCACGGCGGTGATGACGAACGATCCGTCCGGCCCGGTGATGCCGGCGCCGAGGTCGCGGCCGCCCTGCCGGGCGACCATCGCGAAGCCCGCGAGCGCCTGGCCATGGCGGTTGAGCAGGCGTCCGGTGATGGTCACCGGCCTGCCCGCCGCGAGCTTCACCACCTTGTAGTCGCGGCCCTCCACGCGCTCGGGCACGCCGTCGCGGATTCCCAGCGTAAGCATTCCCTCGCGGGCGGCATCGGCCATCTGCTGGGCGGGCGTGGCACCCGGCTGTCCCGTGGCAGGCGTGCCGGGGGCGCCCGGCGCCGGCCGGCGTGCCGGCGGCTCCACCTCGATGGCCCGCGCATTGCCCGCGGCGTCGGCCAGTTGCACGCGAAGGCGCGCGGCGCCGTCGGGGAGCAGGTCGGGGTCGATCGTGGCGATGCCGCTGCCGTCGGATGCCGGCATCTGCGTGACCATCCGCCAGGTCCAGCCGTCGAGCCACTGCAGGCGTACGCGGTCAACACCTGAGCGGGCGTCCTCCCCGGCCCAGGTCATCTTCACCCTGCCGTCGGGCTGCATGGTGAGGGCCGCGCGCACCACGTCGGGCGGCGTGAGGTCGGTGCGCACCAGCGCCATGCGACTGGTCACGAGGGTCTGGGCGAAGGGTCCGCCGTTGCGGAGCCGCAGGCGCACCACGTGCACGCCGTCGGGGAGGCCGGTGAGCGGCACCTGCATGTGCGTGTAGCCGGGTGCGAGGGCTTCCTGAGCGATGGGGATCCACTCGCCCCGCGTGCTGCCGTCGCCCGACGCGTTGATCTCGGCCTCGAAGTCGCCAAGGCCGATGAGCTGGTCGAGGTTGTCGCTGAGGGTCATCTGCAGGGGCAGCACGGATGTCCACTCCGGGGGGATCGGCTGCAGGCCGATGCGGGGTGGCTGGGTGTCCACCACGAGGTGGTCGGGGGCGAGCTGCTCGGTGGCGTTGCCCGCCTGGTCGGTGGCCACCACGCGCCAGGCATGCAGGCCATCGGCGAGCCCCGCGCCCACGGCGCGGGTGACGCGCTGGCCGGCGCCGGCCGCGCCCACGCTGGCCACGGGCAGCCACGATCCGTTGGTCGCGCCGTTGGTGATGGTGTTCACCTCGGCGCGCGCCGACTGCAGGCCGCTGGTGGCATCGGTGGCCGAGAACGCCACCTGCCCGCGCGTGCTGCCGGGCGCGTAGGTGACCTCGGGCTCGCCGACATCGGGCGCGCTCCGATCGATGCGGATCGTGCCCTCCGATGCCGCGCCGCTGGTGCCGTCGCCATCTACTTCCACGCGCACGGCATGCGCGCCGTCGGGGAGCCCGGCGAGCGACACGTCGGCCGCATGCTGGCCCTGCCCAGGTGCGCCCGACCAGCGGGTCTCCCCGGCCACCTGCACGCGCTGGCCGGTGATGCCGTCGCTGCCGAAGTTGTCGGCCGCCTGCCAGCCGATGCGTGCCGCACCCGTGGACGCGTTCAGCCAGCCCGGTGGCGTGCTCACCACCTGGGCGCTTGGCGGCGCGACATCGCGTATGACTGCCCCCGTGCCCCCGATCCACCACACCCGCGCGTGCTGCTGGCGGCGCTCGCCCTGGATCAGCTCGAGCTTCACGTCGCATGTGCCGCCGGGAAGGCCCAGGCCGTAGCCGCGCCCGCCGGCTGGCGACTGCGGCATGCCGACGTCGCCCTCTGCCCATACGCGCTGGCCGTTCGCCAGCACCTGCAGCCCGGCGCTTGACGCTGCGGCGTAGCGCAGCGCGCTCCACTGCACCGAGGCGATCTCGCTCCCCGGCACCGGGCAGCCCCAGCCCATGGAGAACTGCGTGCCGGTGGGCGCCGCCGCAGTGGCGGGGGCATTCAGCTGCACCACGGCAGAGCTCGGCTGGCTGGCCGAGAGCATCGAGCCGGTGGTGAAGGGGCCGGATCCCTGCGGGTAGAGGTTGCCGTCGGTTGCGACCGCGGTCGGCGCCGTCGCGAGGGCGAGCCCCACGCCGCTGGTGCAGGCGATGGCGATCGCGATGGGCGCCAGCGCGCGTGGACGGGTGATGCGTGGTGGGGTGGTCATGGTCCGAACTCCAACTGCGGTTGCGCCGCGGGCGTCGCGGCGGGGGCTGATTGACGTGATGGGGAACTGCTCGAGGCGGCGGAGGAGACGCTGGATGCGCTCGTGCCCGCGCCCGACCCGCCGCGCTTCGCGGCGCGCTCGCGTGCGGCGGCGTCGCGCTGCTGGCGGTCGCGGCGTGCCTGCGCCACCCGCCGCCGCTGCTCGGCCTGGGCGCGCAGGCGCTCCATCTCGGCGATGGCGTCGGCCTGCGCCGCGCTGGTGGCGGCCGCCGTGCCCGGGGCGGCGGTGCCTGCGTCGGCCACGGTGCGCACCTGGGCGGGCACCGGCTGGGTCGACTCCCGCTGGCCGTCGTTCACGGTCTTGGCGACGATGGGCACGCCGGCGAATCCCGCCACCGTGATGGCCACCGCCCCAACGCCCATGCGGGCGCCGGTGAGGGAGGGGAGGTCGAGCATGGCCTGCCAGGCCTGGCCCACGGTCACGGCCATGCGCGCCGTGCTGCGCTCGACGATGTTCAGGGCCGGGCTGGGGTCGGGCACGGCGAGTCCCGCGGCCACGGTGCCCACCACGGCCACGGGCACCAGCACGGTGATGCCGGCGTTGGTCTCACGCCGGGAGCGCAGGGTGGCGCGGCAGGCGCCGCAGTGGCGCACGTGCCGCGACACCATGCGCCGGTCGCGGTCGTCGGCCTCGCGGTCGGCCACGCGCTCGAGCGCCTCCTGCACCTTCTGGCACTTCTCGCCCGTCGCCAGGTCGAGGTGCCACGCGTGCAGGCGCTTGCGGGCGCGCACGATCGAGCGCTCCACCTTGCGGTCGGTGTAGCCGGTCATCGCCCCGATCTCGGCGCGGCTCACCCCAGCGGTGCGAAGCAGCAGGCACACCCGCTCGGCCTCGTTGAGCGACGTCATGGCGTCCTGCAGCGTGCGGTAGCGCTCGCGCCACTCGGCCACGGCGGCAGGCTCGCGGGCCTCCTGTGCGCGGGAGTCGACGGCCACCTCGATGTCGTCGCCCGCGGGGGTCTCGCGGCCGCGGCGCCGGGCCAGGGTGGTGGCCTCGTTGCGAATCACCACGTGCAGCCACGCGATGAATTCATCTTGCGACGCGGTGGGCCCCTTCGTGAGCGCGACCTCCATGCCGCGCTGATAGGCGTCTTCGGCGTCCTCGAGCGAGGGGGCGAAGCGCGCGGCGTAGCGCAGCAGGCCCGGCGCGCCGGCCATGGCCGCGAGGCAGAGCCTGCGGCGGGCGTCGGCGTCGCTCTCGCCGGCCACGGGGGTGGCCAGCCTTGGGGTGTCGGAACCAGCGGGCGGCATTCAGGGGTCTATCGGGGACGGGAAATATGACGCCACAGCTGCTCCTCTGCAACGGGAATTGCATGCCGATGTTCCGGCAGCACCTGTTGCACCAACGCCCGGGCGCGGCGCTTGCTCCCCCCTGGAACGGTTAAGTGCCTGACACCGGGGTGGCGGCGGGTCGCTCGTAGCGGGAAAAAGTCCGTAGGCTGGCCGTGTGAGCGCTCCCCACATCCGCAGCGAGACCCGGCGCATCGTGATGTCGGAGATCGACGTGAGCCAGATCCACTTCACCACCGCCTACCGGTGGATGGATCGCGGCCTGTGCGAGTGGCTGGCCGACCAGGGCTGGCCGTTCACCCGGCTGCTGGAGGAGGGGGTGGGCATCCCGATCGTCGAGAGCCGGTGCAGGTTCATCGAGAGGATCCTCCTCGACGACATGATCACCATCGAGACATCGGTGGGGGGCGTCGGCACCACGTCATTTCGCAGCCGTCACCGCTTCCTGCGCGGCGACGAGCTCTGCGCCGAGGGCGAGCTAGTGCATGTGTGCATCGAGCGCAGCGATCGCACGCCGGTTCCCGTGCCCGACTGGATCAGGGCGGCGGCGACCCCGGATTGACCCGGGGGCTCGCCGTGCTCAGTCGTCGATCTCGGCGTCCACCACGGTGCCGTCGGGCGCCAACTCGACCTCCCAGATCACCCCGGCGGCCGAGCGCACCTTGACCTCCCAGGCCACGCCGTCGTCGTCCTCGCGCTCGATCTCGACGAGCGTGCTTCCCGCGCCCACGTGAGCCAGTGCGATCGCGACGGCCTCATCGGGGCCGATGCCCCCGGGTGCGGGCGGCGCGTCATGGTCGTCGTCATCGTCCACGCGGATGCGCAGGACGCTGCCGTCAGCGGCCACGTACACCTTGACGTGCGCGCTATCGGCGCGGCGCACCTTGACCTCCCAGGCAGCGCCGTACTCATCGGCCCGCTCGATCTTGATCAGCGTGCTCAGGGGGCCGGCGGCCTCAAGGGCAACCTTGATCGCCCCGTCTGCGTCGATCGCCCCGGGTGGGAGCGGCGCGGCAGCCACCGCTGCATCATCGGTGCCCGCGCCGTCGCCGGCGGCATCATCCTCATCGAGCACGGTGACCCACCGGTTGCTGGTGATGCAGCCGTCGCTGTCGCATACCCGGATGCGCAGCCGGATCTTCGCGCCGGTGGGCTGGCGCACGCGCTTCATCACGGCGGTCGCCACCACGAGGTCGTCAGGCGCGGATGCCTCGCGCCAGTCGTCCCGGTCGACGCGCGCCCGGGCGCGCACCAGGGTGCGCTTCGGGGCGTGGGAGCGGTTCACGCGCACGAGACGTGAGGACACCAGGATCCGGGGCCGGGCCACGCTGTCACCGCGCTCGGTCTCGACGTCCACCGTGAGGGTCGTGGTGCCCGTCCTCGTCACCTCCACGCCCGTGATGGTGGGTGCTGCGAACGCTCCGCCTGCCGCGGCCATCGATGCCAGGGCGATCGCCCCCGCGGTGGTGAGATGTCTGCCGGCCATCGCCCCGCTCCCCGTCGCTCACCGGTACGACTCACGCTAGCCCCGGCAGCGCGGGCCGCGTAGAGGAGTGGCGTAAGGGTTCCGTTAGTCCTCAGGGCGCGCCTTGTTGCACGGGTGTCTTGAGTCGCGTGCAGGGTCACCCGCACCCTCCAGTTGTCATCAGCCGTCGACCTGGAGGCGCCCATGTCCGTGCCCGCACCGATCCACGCCTGGATCATCCCGGGATCCCTCGCCATCGCCGAGAGGCCGGGCGGCGGCGGGCGCAGCCATCGCGTGGCGCGGCGCAACGCCGAGATGGCCTGGTGGCATGAGCAGGGCGTGCGCACGATCGTGTCGGCCATGCGCAGCCGGCATGCGCTCACCGAGTACGCGCGCCTGGGATACGGCACGCGATGGTTCCCCCTGAAGGACCTCGTGCAGGCGCGAGGGGAGATCCCGCATCTGGCCGACGAGGTGGCTCTGCTCATCGCCCGCGAGCCGGGGGCGGTGCTGGTGCACTGCGATCGGGTGAGCGAGTGGCTCGCGGCCATCGACGCCGCCATCCGCATCCGCCTTGGGCTTGCGCCCGACGTGGCCTCCGCGCTTGGTCAGGCCGAAGCCGACGGCATGCCTGTGGGCGACCTTGCGCGTGACTTGCTCGACCCCGGGAGCGTGCTGCCGCCTGCGGCATAGTGCACGCACCGGGTTGTCACGTGTGCGTATGCTCGGAATCGTGTTGAGGTCTCCACCGATCGCATGATCGGCCACGTCTGACGATGGCATCCCTCCTGCACCGCATGGCGCGCTGGGTTGCCCACAATCCCATCAAGGGCCTGCTGTTGTGGGTGCTGATCGTGGTTGGCCTCACGGTGGTGGTGTCGCTCGTGGGCGCGCGCACCACCAACGACACCAGCCTCCCGGGCACCCAGAGCCAGGACGCCACCAACGTGCTGGCCGCCGCCTTCCCGCCCACCGAGAACGGCACGAGCCCGATCGTGTTCAAGGTGAAGTCGGGCACCGTGAACAGCACCGCGAACAAGAACGCCATCACGGCGTCGGTGAACGCCATCGCGAAGGTGCCGCACGTCACCCAGGCCACGAGCCCCTACGGCAACGCCGCGCAATACCTGCAGAGCAAGTCGGGCACCATCGCCTACGTGCCGGTGCTCATGAACGTGAGCTCCGCGAGCATCACCGAGAAGCAGGCGCAGGCGGTGCTCGACGCCGCCGAGCCGGCGCGCAAGGCGGGAATGCAGGTGGCCGCCGGCGGCACCGTGGGCGCCACGCTGTCGAATCCGAATACCGACATGAGCACGGTGATCGGCCTCATCGCGGCCGTGATCATCCTGGCCGTTTCCTTCGGCAGCCTCATCGCGATGTTCATCCCGATCATCAGCGCGATCGTGGGGCTTGCGCTCGGGCTGGCGGTGATCGGCCTGCTCGGGCATCTGGTCTCAGTGCCGAGCATCGCGCCCACGCTGGCCACCATGATCGGTCTCGGCGTGGGCATCGACTACGCGCTGTTCGTGGTGTCGCGCCATCGCGAGCAACTCGCGCGGGGCATGGACCCGAAGGAGTCCGTGGCGCTGGCCGTGGGCACGGCGGGCACCGCCGTGGTGTTCGCAGGCGGGACGCTCGTGGTGGCGCTCATCGCCCTCGCCGTGGCGGGCATCCCGCTCATCTCGTCGCTCGGCTACGCATCGTCGCTGGCTGTTGTGACGGCTGTGCTCGCGGCCACGCTGCTGCTGCCCGCCATCCTTTCGCTGCTCGGCCACAAGCTCAATTCGCTGCCGATCTTCCATCGCCGAAAGGGGTCCACAGCGGCGGGGGCCGCCGGGGCACCGGCCGCTCCCTCCACATTGACCGGTGGCGTGTGGGCCCGGTGGGGCGGGTTCGTCACGCGCCACCCGTGGTGGATGCTCATCGTGGGCCTGGCGATCCTCGTTCCCATGGCGATTCCGGTGTGGCGCATGAACCTCGGCCAGGAGGACGTCGGGGTGTCGTCGCTCAAGACCACCCAGCGCCAGGCGTACGACTTCATGACCGAAGGCTTCGGCGTGGGCTACAACGGCCCCCTGCTGGTTGCCGTGCAGCTGAACCCGCCCGCGCAGGAGGACCCGACCGTGGCGGCCCAGCAGAGCCAGGCCGAGGCGCTGCAGGCGCAGTTGGAACAGGAGCAGGCCCAAGGCCAGGCCGAGGAGGCCCGGCTGCAGGTGGAGGCCGCCCGGGTGAAGGCCGAGGCGGCGGTGCTCACGGCGCAGCGCCAGGACCTCGACGCCCAGGCCGCGGCGTTGTCGGCCAAGCGCAAGAAGCTGACTGCCCAGGCGCAGGCCCTGCGCAGGCAAGCCCGGGGCGATGCCGAGGCCCGGGCGGCCGCGCTCGTGGCCATGGCGAAGGCCGAGGCCACCGCGGCCCGGGCTGCCGCGGCCCGGTACCGGTCGATCGTCGCCGAGGTCCGCGAGGTGCAAGCCGACATCGCGGCCATCGAGGCCGAGATCGCGGCGACGGTTGACCCTGCGGTCCTCGCGAGGTTGCAGGAGCGCAAGGCCAACCTCGACGCCCGCGTGGCGGCGTTGCTGGCCCAGGCCGACCTGCAGGAGAAGGCCGCGGCCGCGGCCAGTGCCCGCGAGGCCGAGCTTCGCGCCCAGGCACGGGCGGTGCTCACGGCGCCGCTCACCCCGGAGCAGCAGTCGCTGGTGGCGCAGGCCCGGTCGATCGTGGCCCAGGCCGAGTCGCTGGCGGCTCAGCGTGCCACCCTGCTGCGCAAGCGCGAAGCCCTGGTGCGCGAGGAGGCCCGCCTACTGGCCCAGGTGGCCTCACTCGAGGCGCAGAAGGCGCAGCTGCTCGCGCTGCAGGTGAAGGCCAACCAGCAGTTGGCGGAGGCCAATCAGCTGAAGGCCGAGGTGACCGCCGCGCTTACGGCCGCGGGCGGCAACCCACTCGGCACCGACCCGCGCCTGGTGACGCTGCAGAACGCCCTCAAGGCCACCGCAGGGGTGCAGGGCGTGTCGGTGCCGTCGGTCAACGAGAGCGGCACCGCCGCCTATTACAGCGCCATCCCCACCACCGCGCCGGCGTCCGACACCACCGTGGCCCTGGTGAAGCGCGTGCGCGACTCCGTAGTGCCGTCGGTGGAGAAGGAGTCCAAGGGGCTCACCGCCTACGTGGGCGGCACCACGGCATCCAACATCGACCTGGCGCAGGAGATCACCGATGCGCTGCCGCTGGTGATCCTCACCGTGGCGCTGCTCAACATGTTCGTGCTGCTGCTGGCCTTCCGGTCGATATTCGTGCCCATCCAGGCGGCGGTGGTGATCACGCTGATCGCGCTCGCCACCTTCGGACTGCTCACCCTGCTGTTCCAGCTGGGGTTCGGCTTCTCGCTTGTGGGGCTCGACCCGTCGAACGTGTGCTGCACGGTCGACGGCCGGCCATCCGACCCCATCGCCTCGTACGTCCCGCTGATGATGTACGCGGCCATCTTCGGGCTGGCCAACGACTACCAGGTGTTCCTGCTCTCGCGAGTGCGCGCCGACGGGGTCAAGGTCTCTCCCGCAGCGGCCGTGGCCGACGGCGTTCGCACCGCCAGCAGGGTCATCGCCACGGCCGCGCTGATCATGCTGTCGGTGTTCGCCGCCTTCATCATCAACGGCGATCCCGTCATCAAGCAGTTTGGCGTGGGCCTCTCCGCCGGGGTGCTGCTGGCCGGCGGGCTCACGCTGTTCATGGTGCCGGCGATCCTGCGCCTGCTCGGGCGGGGCATGTACTGGATCCCCCACTGGCTCGATCGAATCCTCCCGAATGTGGATATCGAGGGGGAGAAACTGGTGGAGAAGGTGGAGGCGACGGATGCCCCATCCGAGGCGCCCGACGCCCCGCGCTGACCCTCCTCCAGCAGGGGAAACGCGCTAAGAGCCGTAAGGATCTCGTGAGAAGCGGTCGCGATGCACCGCTTTCTCTTGCCGGTCGTCGTGGCGCCCGCATAGCCTGCGGGCCGCTCCGGGGCCGCGCGCCCATTTTTTCCTGCGCTCGAGGGCCTCAACCACCGTGATGATCCATTCCCCATCGGAGGCTCTCCGCCGCATGCGACGCTCGCGCACCCAGATCATGATCACCCGCGGCGCAGTCGCGGTGCTTGCCGCCGGCGCACTGGCCGGGTGCGGGGGAGTGGCCGCGCAGCCGACCGCGGTGAAGGGCACGGTGGCGGGGGTTCCGGCCACCTCGCCGCCCGCGGGGATCCAGGACGACCGCGTGTACCAGGTGCCCGCCAAGGACGCGGAGTCACGGGTACAGACCATGGCGCGAATGGGCGCGTCGATCATCCGGGTGGACGTCCGCTGGGATGTCGTGGCCACCAAGCGTCCGAAGAACCCCAAGGACCAGAACGATCCCGCCTACACGTGGGCCGCCTACGACACCATCGTCGACGCTGCCGCCCAGCGCGGCGTGCGCGTGCTGATGACGGTATGGGGCACGCCCGACTGGGCCGCCGACCCGTCGGTGAAGAAGAACGCGCGCTTCCCGGACAACTCGCGCCGTCCCCGGAAGGCCGGCGACTACGGCAACTTCGCCTACGCCCTGGCCTCGCGCTACGCACCCCGCGGCGTGCGCGACTGGGAGATCTGGAACGAGCCCAACATCCCGCTGTTCCTGCGCCCGCAGTTCCAGAAGCGGGGTGCCAAGTGGGTGAATGTGTCCACGGGCACCTACACCCTGCTCGCCAAGAGCTTCTACGCGAACGTCAAGCGGGTGGACAAGGGCAGTCGCATCGCGGGGATCGTCACCTCGCCCGCCGGTGATCAGTGCCCGTCGTCATGCCCGAGGAACGCCAACGCGCGCACCAGCCCCTCGGACTTCCTCAAGGGCGTGAGCATCCGGGGTCGCCGCCCGCCGATGGATGCGGTGAG
>JAURGT010000033.1 GCA_030833665.1 Miltoncostaeales bacterium | reverse complement strand
TTCGGCATCGAGGCGCGCCAGCCGTACCGCGGGGAGGGCCTGCACTTCTACGTGGGGCCGAGCCGCGGATCGCGGCGCTTCTACTGGGCGTTCCCGGCGGGCGACCACGTGCGCGCCGGCCTGGCCACATACAGCGGCCACTCCGACCTCTCGGACGACCTCGAGCGTTTCTGCGACGACCTCGGCATGGGCGACCCCGGCAAGGTGCACGGGGGCTACTTCACCTCCACGCTCATCGAGCCGGTGCGCGATGGGATGTTCCTGGTGGGTGATTCCGCCGGCATGTGCCTGCCGGTGTCCGGCGAGGGCATCCGCCCGGCCCTCGTGTTCGGCCAGGTGGCCGGCCGCCTGGCCGAGCGCGTGCGCACGGGCGAGATGCGCCTGGACGAGGCGCTTCGCGGATACCGGGCCGCCGTGGCGTCGCGCTCGAAGGGCTACCGCATCCTCGAGCGCCTGCAGTCGGTGCTGAACGTGCTGCCTGATCCGCTCTTCGCCCAGTACGCACGCGTCGTGGCGAGCGACCGCGTGCTGCCCTGGGCGGTGCGCGCGTACTGGAACGTGGCGAGCCCCGACCTCCTCACCGCGGGCCCGGCGCGCGATCCGCTGCCGGCCGCGGCGCTCGCAAGCGCGTGATCCCGGTGACCCCGGTGACAGTCGCCTCCCGGTGACAGTCACCTCCGGCTATGCTGCCGCGGTGCTCGGAGCCGTCCTCACAGCGGCCGTCACTCCCTTCGATGCCTCGGGGGAGGTTGACGAGGCCGCCTACCGCGCGCTGGTCCAGCGTCTCCTCGCGAGCGGGTCCGACGGCATCGTCGTGGCCGGCACCACGGGCGAGGCATCGACGCTCAGCGACGTCGAGCGCATTGCGCTGTTCGAGGCCACCCGCGAGGAGACCCGTGGCAGCGGCACGATGGTTGCCGGCACGGGAAGCAACGACACGGCCCACTCGGTGCACCTGACCCACGCGGCCCGCGAGATCGGCGCCGATGCGGTGCTGGTGGTCACGCCGTACTACAACAAGCCTCCCGCCCGCGGCATCGTGGCTCACGTCGCGGCGATCGCCGAGGTGGGCGTTCCCGTGGTGCTCTACAACATCCCCGGTCGCACCGCGCTCAACATGCCTCCGGACCTCATCATCGAGCTGGCCGCCATCCCCGGTGTCGCGGCCCTCAAGCAGGCCAATGAGGACCTCGCGCAACTATCCGCCATCATGCAGGGATGCGACCTGGCCATCTACGCCGGGAACGATGACATGCTCATGCCGGTGCTCGAGATGGGCGGCGCGGGCGTGATCTCGGTGGCCTCCCACCTGGTCGGCGACGGCATGCAGCAGATGGTGGCACTGGCCGCCGCCGGCGACATGGACGCCGCGCGCGCGATCGACGCCTCCCTCGCCGGGCTCTGGACGGGCCTGTTCGAGGTGACCAACCCAATCCTGATCAAGGCGGCACTGCAGATGCTCGGAATCATTCCCACGGATGTCCTGCGCTTGCCGCTCGTGCAGGCCAGCGACGACGAGCGGGCTCAACTCGGCGCGCTGCTTTCCGCCAACGGCATCGCGGCCGCATGACGGACGCATCGGCGCTTCGCATCATCCCCCTCGGCGGCGTGGGGGAGATCGGCAAGAACATGTACGTCGTCGAGTACGACGGCCGCATCGTGGTGATCGACTCCGGCGTGACATTTCCCGGCCCCGATCAGATGGGCGTGGACCTCGTCCTGCCGGACATGACCTACCTCGCGGAGAACGCCTCGCGCATCGACGCGCTGATCCTCACCCACGGGCATGAGGACCACATCGGCGCCGTGCCGTGGTTCATCCGGGAGGTGGGGCCCGTGCCGATCCTCGGCACGCGGTTCACCCTCGCGCTGGTGCGCGGCAAGCTCGACGAGCACCGCCTGCTGGGCGAGGCCGAGATGGTGGAGATCGCTGCGGGAGACCCTCCGCGCACGGTCGGGCCATTCGAAGCCGAGTTCCTGCGCGTGACCCACTCAATCCCCGACTGCGTTGCGGTGGCCCTCACCTGCGCGGCGGGAACGCTCGTGCACACCGGCGACTTCAAGTTCGACCACCTTCCCATCGGCGGGCCCTCGCAGCGCAGCGACATCCCCGGCCTCGCGCGGCTCGGCGATCGCGGCGTGCTGGTGATGCTCGGTGACTCCACCAACGCCGAGGTGCCGGTGTCAGGCAAGAGGTCCGAGGAGAGCGTGGGTCCGGCCCTTGCGAGCCTCTTCGCCACCGCCCCGGGTCGCGTGATCGTCACGACGTTCTCGTCGCAGATCGATCGCATGCAGCAGGTGGTCGACGCCGCCTATCGCGACGGACGCATGGTGGCAGTGGTGGGCCGCTCGATGGTGCGCAACGTGAACGTGGCCCGCAACCTCGGCTACCTGAACGTGCCCGACGGCGTGATGGTGGCCGACAAGGAGATCGACTCGGTTCCCGATGACGAGCTGGTGATCCTCACCACCGGCAGCCAGGGCGAGCCCATGTCGGCGCTGCGCCGCATGGCGAACCACGCGCACCCGCGGGTGACCATCAAGAAGGGCGACACGATCGTCTACAGCTCGCGGCGCATCCCCGGCAACGAGCTGGCCATCGACGAGACCATCAATCGCCTCGTGGCGTCGGGCGCGCGCGTCGTCACCCCGGATGACCGCCCGGAGATCCACGCGTCAGGACATGGCGTGCGCGACGAGCTGGCCTGGATGCTGCAGCTCGTGCGACCCCGCTTCTTCCTGCCCGTGCATGGCGAGGCCCGCCACCAGATGGCGCATGCCGACCTCGCCAACCGCCTGGGCATCCCCGAGCGAACGTTCATCCTCGAGAACGGCGACGTGCTGGAGGTCTCCGCCGACGGCGCGGAGCTCGCCGACCGGGTGCCGTCCGGCATCACCTACGTCGACTCCTACGGCGTGAGCGACGTCGGTGAGGGGGTGGTGCGCGACCGGCGTCACATGTCCGAGGACGGCCTGGTGCTCATCGTCGTGCAGGTGGACGCCCACGACGGCACCATCGACGGAACGCCCGACATCGTGACCCGTGGGTTCGGCGGCGCCGAGGACGAGGCCCTCATCGACGCCATCCGGAGCGCCGTGGCCGACAGCATCGCCGAGTCGTCCGAGGAGCGCGTGCACGAGGTGGACGTGCTCAAGAAGCAGCTGCATGACGCCGTGGCCGCGCTGATCAACCGGAGGCTCCGCCAGCGCCCGGTGATCCTGCCCGTGGTGGTGGAGGTCTAGGCAGGAAGTCCTGCCCGCGGGGCCAACAAGGTTGCGTATGCCCGCGACCGCTTCGAAGGCCCGCACAAAGACCTCCGCCCGCAAGGGGTCGACAACCCGGAGGTCCGCGCCGCGCAAGCCCGCCGGCCGTGGTCGCGGGAGTGGCTACCGCGAGATCGCCGGCCTTGGGCTGATCGCCCTCGGGGTGTTCCTCGGCGCGGTGGTCTTCGCCTCCATCGGCGGTGGCGCCGTGGGCCAGTATCTCGAGGAGTTCACCCGCGTGTTCGTGGGGCGTGGGGTGGGGCTCGCGCCCCTCGTGATGATCGCCGTCGGTGTCCACATGATCGTGCGCATCCCGGTCTTCGACTCCCGGCCTTTCCGCATCGGCGCAGCCGTCGTGGGCCTGGCCATCGTGCTGGGGCTGGCCTCGGGCCTCTTCGGCGCGGGCATGGACACCGCGCAGGGGTGGTTCGACATGACCGAGATGCAGGCGACCGGCGGTGTTATCGGCGCGGGCCTGTGGTGGGCCACCGACAGCACGATCGGGGCCGTGGGGGCCAACATCCTCACGGTGCTGGGCATCGCCGCGGGCATGGTGCTGATGAGCGGCGCATCCCTGGGCGAGGCGCTGCGCGGATCCGGGCGCGGCGTGGCCACGGCAGGCGCCGCGGTTGGCCGTGGAGTGGCCACCGCCACCGGCACCGCGGTGCGGGGCAGCAAGCGCGCCGGGGAGGAGGCCCGCGCGATCGCCCGCACGGTCGCGGCCCCCACCACCATGCGCGAGCATGACGAGCACCCCGTTGATGGCGCGGATCGCTACCCGGACATCTTCGCCGGGGATGACGCCATGCCGCCGAGCCCGGCTCTGGCAGGCGCGGGGATCCCCGAGGATGACGACGCGCCGATGCCCTTCGGCGCCGACGAGGCCCACGACGTGTTCCACGACCCGATCGACGGTGAGCCGGGCGATGGGGCCGAGGCGGACGGCGACCCGTTCACGCCGGTGGAGCTGCCGGCGGCGGAGGAGCCGGGCGGTGACGGGCAGCACGAGGTGCCTGTGCCGGCGGCGGGATCGCGCGACGAGGACATTCACGGGGCTCCGGGCAGCTCACCTCGCGGCGGGTGGAAGCGTCCACCGAAGAAGTCGCTGCAAAAGTCCGCTGGCGTGTCGAAGATGCCGGCGGGCCAGGTGCGTGAGACGTCCCGCCGACTCGTGGAGGCCCTCGCGGAGTTCGGCGTGGAGGCCGAGATGGTGAACGCCGTCTCCGGACCGCGTGTGACCCGCTACGAGCTGCGCCTCGCACCGGGCACCAAGGTGTCGAAGGTGTCGAACCTCCGTGACGACCTCGCCTACGCGCTCGCGGCCACCGACGAGCTGCGCATCCTCGCGCCGATCCCCGGCAAGCAGGCCGTGGGCGTGGAGGTGCCGAATCCGGACGCCAGCATGGTGACCCTCGGGGACGTCTGGCGCGACTTCCCCGAGGACACCGGCGCCCTGGCTGCGTGGCTCGGGCTCGACATCGGCGGCAAGGCGGTGTACCTCGACATCGCCCGCATGCCGCACCTTCTCATCGCCGGCTCCACCGGCACCGGGAAGAGCGTGTGCGTGAACGCCCTCCTCGCGTCGATCCTGCTCCGGGCCACTCCCGACCAGCTTCGCCTGGTGATGGTGGATCCCAAGAAGGTCGAGCTGAACCACTACGAGGGCATCCCGCACCTGCTCACGCCGGTCGTCACGAACATGAAGAACGCCACGGCGGTGCTGGCCAACATCGTGCGCGAGATGGAATCGCGCTACGAGATCATGGGCGCGGCCCGCGCGCGGAACCTGAAGGACTGGAACGCCATCCGTCGCGAGCAGGGGCTCAGCGAGGTCCCGTCGATCCTCGTGGTCATCGATGAGCTCGCCGACCTGATGATGGTGGCACCCGGCGAGGTGGAAGACGCCATCATCCGCATCGCGCAGAAGGCGCGCGCGGTGGGCATCCACCTGCTGCTCGCCACCCAGCGCCCGTCGGTGGACGTGATCACCGGAATGATCAAGGCCAATGTGCCCTCGCGCATCGCATTCGCGGTGTCCTCCCAGGTGGACTCGCGCGTGGTGCTCGACTCCGGCGGCGCCGAGAGCCTCCTCGGCAACGGCGACATGCTGTTCCGGCCTGTGGGCTCGTCCCGCCTGCAGCGCCTCCAGGGCGCGTACGTGTCGGAGGAGGAGATCCTCGCGATCACCGACCACTGGCGCCGCCAGGGTCGCCCGGAGATCCGGGAGGACCTCATGGAGCGCCCGGAGGTTGAGGAGCCGGAAGTGGACGCCGGTGGCGACGAGATGATCCGCAAGGCCGTGGAGACCGTGGTGCAGCAGGGCACCGCATCGGTATCGCTGCTGCAGCGGCGCCTTGGGGTGGGCTACGCCCGCGCCGGACGGCTGGTGGACTCCCTCGAGCGCCTCGGGGTGATCTCGGGCCACGAGGGCTCCAAGCCGCGCACTGTCCTGATCGGCGAGGCGGATATCCCGCGCGTGCTGGGCATCGCCGCCGTGGACTCCGACGTTTCAGGGAACGAATAGCCGCAACGGCTGTCTCGCGGGCACTCCGGTTTTCCGCCCCGGCGGGGGCGGTCACGGTGATACCTTCGCGCCCTGTTCGAGATCGGCAACAGCCTTCGCGAGGCCCGCGTCCGACGCGGCATCGACTACCCCACGGCGGAGGCCGGGACGCGCATCCGCATCCGGTACCTCAAGGCGATGGAGGACGAGCAGTTTGACCTGCTCCCCGACCCGTCGTACGTGCGCGGTTTCCTCCGGGCCTACTCGACCTACCTCGAGATCGACCCCCAGCTGGTCATCGACGAGTACGACTCGCGGTTCGGCGACATCGGCCAATCGGTCGAGGACGCCAAGCGCGCCCGGCTCCGGGCGGAGAGCCGGCCCCGCAGGCGCGAGGCGCAACTGCTCTGGCTCGCGATCGGCGGGGTCACGGGCATCGCGTTGCTCGCGTGGCTCGGCATCGGCGGCGAGCCCGCGTCCCCGCCGCCGGAGCCCGTGCCCGGCGTGCCCACCACGACAACGCGCACCTCGACTGTGACCAAGGCCGTCGACATCGCGTTCACAGGCCGCGGGAACCGGGGCAGCTACCTCGAGGTGAGGAATGGATCCGACGCCGGCCCCACGCTCTACAGCGGGGTGTTGGTGCCCGGGGCCACGCGTACGTTCTCGTTTGCGGATGCGGCGTGGGTACGCATCGGAAAGCCCGAGGCGATGTCCGTCACGGTGAACGGTGATCGACTGGCGATCAAGGGCGGCACCGGGACGTTCCTCATCACCCAGGCCGGCGCCGAGCGCCTCCCGGCGGGCTAGGCGGTGCGCGCCGCGCTCGTGGTGACCGGCACGGAGGTGCTGGAGGGGCGCGTGAAGGACGAGAACGGGGCCCTCGTGGCCGCGTCGCTGGCGGCCGCCGGCGTATCGGTGGATCGCATCACCGTGGTCGGCGATGGCCTCGATGACATCGAGTCAGCGGTTGCGCAGGCGCTGCAGTCGGGTGCGGACCTGGTGGTGACAACCGGCGGCCTGGGACCCACCCATGACGACCGCACGATGGAGGCCGTGGCGCGTGCGGCAGGAGTGCCCCTGCAACTCGATGAGCGTGCCCTCGAGATGGTGCGCGCGGCCATCGCCACGGTTCCTGCGCGGGCGTCGCAGGAGATCCGGGAGCAGGGAGCCCGCAAGCAGGCCACGCTCCCCGCCGGTGCGGTCGCGCTTCCCCCTCCGGGCACGGCACCGGGCGCGGTGCTCCGTGCCGCTGACGCCGTGATCGTCGTGCTTCCCGGCCCGCCGTGGGAGTGCTCCGCCTCGTGGGACGCCGCATGCGACGTGCCGGACGTGGGGGCGGTGCTTGGCGCTGATCCGTCCGCGGCCCCCCTCGAACTCCGCCTCGCGAACGTCGTCGAGTCGGAGTTCATGCAGGCCATCGACCGGGCCGACCCGGAGGATGATGGCCTGGTCGTGGGAGTCTGCGCGAGGCCCGGCGAGCTCGAGGTGACCGTGCGCCCACCCGGCGCCACCGCCGATGAGTTCGTGGCCTTCCTCGAGCGGGAGTTCCCCGGGGCCATCTTCTCGCGCGATGGCTCGACGGTGGAGCAGGTCATCGGCGCGTTGCTGGTGGATCGCGGCGAGATGCTCGGCACCGCCGAGTCGTGCACCGGCGGCATCATCGGAGGGCGGCTCACGGCGGTCCCGGGATCGAGCCGCTGGTACGCCGGTGGAGTGGTGTCGTACTCGAACGCCGTCAAGGAGAGCGCACTCGGCGTGCCGGCCGCGATGATCGCGCGCTTCGGGGCGGTGTCCGCCGAAGTGGCCGAGGCGATGGCCCGAGGCGCGAGGGAGCGCATCGGATGCACGTGGGCCATCGCTGTCACGGGGGTCGCGGGACCGGGTGGCGGCACGCCCGAGAAGCCCGTGGGCCTGGTGTACGTGGCCGTGGGGGGGCCGGACGGGGTGCAGGTGCGGGAACTCCGGTTGCACGGCGATCGCGAGCGCATCCGCATGCGGTCGTCCACCATCGCGCTGCACCTGCTCAGGACCGCGCTGCGGGCCTGAGCCGTGGGCGCTGCCGCCGTGACTCGGCCGCGCGGCTGCCTCCACCGGCGTGACCCGCATGGGTGGATGAGGCGAATAGGTTCCCCCGGGAAGGAACGTCCGGACGAAGTGCGAACATATGTTCCACATCGCCGGGCGGCCACCTAGAATCCGCCCTGACGCAAGGGATACGAGGGGGAGACGTGGACAAGAGCGAGGCGCTTGGATCGGCGGTCGCGCAGATCGAGAAGCAGTTCGGCAAGGGCTCGATCATGCGGATGGGGGACATGCCCCTGGCGGACATCGACTACGTGCCCACGGGCGCGCTGCCGCTTGACATCGCACTGGGAATCGGCGGCCTGCCCCGCGGCCGAATCGTGGAGATCTTCGGCCCGGAGGCCTCGGGCAAGACCACGCTTCTCTACCACGTGATGGCGCAGGCGCAGAAGCGGGGCGGGCTCGCGGCCTTCATCGACGCGGAGCACTCGCTCGATCCGGCGTACGCCCGTCGCATCGGCGTCAACACCGATGAGCTCCTGGTGTCGCAGCCCGACCACGGGGAGCAGGCCCTCGAGATCGCCGACCTCCTGGTGCGCTCTGGCTCGTTGGACATCGTGGCCATCGACTCCGTCGCCGCGCTCGTGCCCAAGGCCGAGATCGAGGGCGAGATGGGCGACACCCACGTGGGCCTGCAGGCCCGCCTCATGTCGCAGGCCCTCCGCAAGCTCGCGGGAACCCTCAACCGCGCCGGAACCATCTGCGTGTTCACCAACCAGCTGCGCGAGAAGATCGGCGTCATGTTCGGCTCGCCCGAGACCACTCCCGGCGGACGCGCGCTGAAGTTCTACTCATCGGTGCGCCTCGACGTGCGGCGCATCGAGAATCTGAAGGAGGGTGCGGAGGTCATCGGCAGCCGCGCCCGCGTGAAGGTCGTGAAGAACAAGGTGGCCCCGCCCTTCCGCCAGGCCGAGTTCGACATCCTCTACGGCGAGGGAGTGTCACGAGAGGGATCCCTTCTCGACCTGGGCATCGAGTACGACATCGTCACCAAGAGCGGGTCCTACTTCTCGTTCGGCGACGATCGCCTCGGGCAGGGGCGCAACGCGTCCCGGGCCTTCCTCATCGAGCACACCGACATCGCCGACGAGATCGAGCGGCGCATCCGCGAGGCCTCGGGCATCACCCCTGCGGCGGCCCTCGAGGTGGACCCCGAGACCGGCGAGGTGCTGGAGGCCGTCACCGTGGCCGGGGTCGCAGAGGTGACGGAGGTCGTCGAGGCAGTGGGCGAGGACAAGGGCGGCGCCAAGGCCGCGTAGGGGCCATGGCGCAGGGGTACTCCCGGCATCGGCGGGGGGCGGGCTAGCATCCCGTCGATGCCGCAGTACCACCTCACCACCTTCGGGTGCCAGATGAACGCGCATGACTCCGAGCGCATGCGCGGCCTGCTGTCGTCGCTGGGCTACCACGAGGCGCCCGATCGTGACGCCGCAGACCTGATCCTCTTCAACACGTGCACGATCCGGGGATCGGCCGATGAGCGCTTCATGGGCAATCTCGGCGAGGCCAGGCGCATCAAGCGCGAGCGCCCCGACGTGGTGGTCGCCGTGGGCGGGTGCTGGGCGCAGAGCCAGAAGGACGACGTCTTCCGCGACTTCCCCTTCGTGGACATCGCGTTCGGTCCCGGCGAGGTGAACCGCCTCGGCGAGCTGCTGGCGCGTGAGCGCATCCAGGCCGTCGGGGCGTTCACGTTCGACGGCAGGTTCAGCGGCGACCTGCCCTCCCTGCGTGAGCGTCCGCATCAGGCATGGGTGCAGATATCCGTGGGCTGCAACTGCGTGTGTTCGTACTGCATCGTGCCGTCAGTGCGCGGCCGCGAGAGCAGCCGGCCCTGGCGGGCCGTGGTCGACGAGGTCGCTGCGCAGGCCGCGGACGGGGTGGTCGAGGTGACCCTGCTGGGTCAGAACGTCAACTCGTATGGGCGCGACCTGCCCGGCCCCGAGCGCAAGAGCTTCGCCGAGCTCCTCATGGCGGTGGCCGAGGTGCCGGGGATCCAGCGCATCCGGTACACGAGTCCGCACCCCAAGGACATTCGCGACGACGTGATCGCGGTGCACCGCGACGTGCCCGAGGTGTGCCGCCACATCCACCTTCCGGCGCAGTCGGGGTCGACGAGCGTGCTCAAGGCGATGCGGCGCACCTACGATCGCGAGCGCTACCTGTCGCTGGTGGATCGCATCCGCGACGGCGTGCCCGACATCGCGCTCACCACCGACCTCATCGTGGGCTTCCCGGGTGAGTCCGACGCCCACTTCGCCGACACGCTGTCGTTGGTCACGGCCGTTGGCTATGACGGCGCCTACACGTTCGTGTACTCACCAAGGCCCGGCACCGAGGCGGGTGAGAACATGGACGATGACGTCGCGCCCGAGGTGAAGTCTGAGCGCATCAGCGCCCTGATCGACACCGTGCAGGCCACGGCCCGGGAGCGGCTCTCCCGGCACGTCGGGACGGTGCAGGAGGTTCTGGTGGAGGGCCCGTCCCGCACCGACGCATCGCGCCTGAGCGGGCGTACCACGCACAACGTCACGGTGAACTTCACCGGTGATGCCGATCCCGGGACGATCGTTCCGGTGACCATCGTCGATTCCACGTCCACCACCCTGACGGGCCGCATGGCGAGGGTGGCACAGCCCGCGGGCGCCGCCTGATCGAGCCGCCGCAGGTGCTGGCGCTGTTCGGGCCGACCGCCAGTGGGAAGAGCGCCATCGCCCACGCGCTCGCGCATGAACTCAGGGGCGAGGTGGTGGTGGCGGACCCCTTCCAGCGCTATCGCGGGTTGGAGATCGCCGCGGACTCCCCGCGTGCTGGCGCGCGCCGCGAGGTCAGCTACCACCTGGTAGGCGATCTGGCGCTATCGGATGACTCCACCGCCGGGCAGTACGCGGTGGCCGCGCACGGGGCGATCGACGCGATCACGGCCAGTGGGCGCGTGCCGCTGGTGGCCGGGGGCACCGGTCTCTACCTGCGGGCAGCGCTGTGCGAGCTCGACATGCGGCCGCCCCCGCCCGCTGAGGTGCGCGAGTGGGCGGAGGCGCTGGTGGAGGACCTCCCGGCGGCAATGGCGGAGCTCGCGGAGCGCGACCCCGCGGCGGCCGCCGCCGTGGATAGCGGTAACCCGCGCAGGGTGGCACGCGCCCTCGAGCGCGCGGCGATGGGGGATGCCGCCACGGGCGACGACATCTGGTCGGCGCCGTACCGGCGTCCCGTCGCGCTCGTGCACGTGGAGCGGCCAGCCGAGGTGCTCGCGGGCTTGATCGCCGCCCGCGTGCGGCGGGAGCTGGACGAGGGCCTGCAGGGCGAGCTCGAGCGCGCGCTCGACACTCCGGATCTCGCGCGTGGCCCGGCGCAGGTGATCGGAATGTCAGAGGTGCGCTCCATCCGGGCGGGCACCATGCATGCATCTGCCCTGGAGGACGCCCTGTGCGCACGCACGCGGCGCCTCGCGCGCACGCAACGCACGTGGATGCGCCGCATGCGCCCTGACCTCGTGATCGACCTGGGCGACCGCCCCGCCACCGACGCCGTGCCCGAGGTCGCTGCGCTCTGGCGGCGGCTGCGGGAGGGCGTCGTCTAGCCTGCCGCCTCGTGGCCATGGGAATCGCATTCGAGAAGTGGCAGGGCCTCGGCAACCACTACGTGGTCACCGAGGCTCGCGCCTGGCCGTTCCCGATCACCCCGGAGAGAGCACGCCTCGTGTGCGATCCGAACTTCGGAGTGGGGTCTGACGGCATCCTCGAGATCGTTGTCGCCAACGGCCCACCGGAGATGCGCGTATGGAATCCGGATGGCAGCCGGGCCGAGAACTGCGGCAACGGGATCCGCATGGTGTCGCGCTACCTCGCCGGGCGCGGGATGCTGCCTGAGGACGGCCGGGTGCTCACCGGCGCTGGGGAGGTGACCGTGTCGGTGGAGGGCTCGGTGGTATCCGTCGAGATGGGCCGGGCCACCTTCCCGTCCGGGCAGCGCGAAGAGGCCCTCGGCACCGGAGCGGGCGAGGTGGCCCTTGCCGAGGTGTCGATGGGAAACCCCCATGCGGTGATCCGGCACGACGACCCTGACGCGGTGGTGTCGGTCATCGGGCCGCTGGTAGAGGTTGCCGAGAGGTTTCCCGATCGCACCAACGTCGAGTTCATCCGCCGCGAGGGGCCGTCGGAGATCACCATGCGCGTCTGGGAGCGCGGCGCGGGCGTGACGATGGCCTGCGGCACCGGAGCATGCGCCGCCGCCGTGGCGGGCGTCGTGCTCAACGGACTCGAGAGCCCGGTCACCGTTCACCTCGCGGGCGGCGATCTGCTCATCGCAGTGGACGACGACCTTCGCGTGACCATGACCGGTCCCGCTGATCCGATCTATTCCGGCCAGATGTCGGCCGAACTCATGTCACGACTGGAGGCCATGTGAGCACCCGTCCCGTCGGCGCGAAGCGCCTTGGGCTTCTGCCCCCGTACCTGTTCGCGGAGATCGAGCGGAAGATCGCCGCGAAGAAGGCCGAGGGCGTTGATGTGATCTCGCTCGGCATCGGCGACCCCGACACCCCGACGCCGGACCTCGTGGTGCGTCGCATGCAGGACGCCGTGGCGGATCCCGGCACCCACCAGTACCCCTCGAACCGCGGGCGCGAGGCGTTCCGCGACTCCGTCGCGGGCTTCTACTCGCGCAGGTTCGGTGTGTCGCTCGACCCCTCCACCGAGGTCATTCCCGCACTGGGGGCCAAGGAGGCCATCGCCAACCTCAACCTGGCTCTCCTCGATCCCGATGACGTCGCCCTGGCCAGCGACCCCGGGTATCCGGTGTACACCATGGGCCCGCTGCTCGTGGGCGCCGAGCCGGTGCCCATGCCGCTCGTGCCCGGGCTCGGATTCCAGCCCGACCTCGACGCCATCCCCGTGGATGTGCTCGACCGAGCCCGGCTGATGTACCTGAACTACCCCAACAACCCCACCGGGGCCGTGGTGGAGGACGACCTCTTCGACCGGGCCGTGGCGCTGGCACGGAAGCACGGCTTCATCATCGTGCACGACAACGCCTATTCGGAGATCACCTACGACGGCTACGTGGCGCCGTCGTTCCTGGCCACCCCGGGAGCCAAGGACGTCGGCATCGAGGTGTTCTCGCTGTCGAAGACGTACAACATGACCGGATGGCGCAGCGGAGCCGTTGTGGGCAACCCGGATGTGCTGAGCGCCTACTGGCAGCTCAAGACCAACCTCGACTCCGGGATGTTCGACGCCGTGCAGGAGGCCAGCATCGCCGCGCTCGACTCCGATCAGGCGTCGGTCAGGGGCATGTGCGAGATCTATCGCCGGCGCCGTGACATCCTCGTGGACGCCCTGCGCACGATCGGCCTCGAGCTCACCCCGCCGAAGGGTGCGATCTACGTGTGGGCACGCGTGCCTGAGGGCGAGACCTCGGCGTCGTTCACGGAGAAGGTGCTCGAGGACGCCGCGGTGGTCATCTCCCCAGGCTCTGCCTACGGGCCCAGCGGCGAAGGCTTCGTGCGCATGAGCCTCACGGTCCCCGACGAGCGCCTCATCGAGGCGGCGGAGCGCATCGCAAGTCTCGTCAACGCCTGACATCCGGTTCCGTCGCCTGAGCGCGGCGGCCGTGCTGCCGCGCCGGGCGCATGCCGGTGACGCCGGCCTCGATCTCGTGGCGGTAGAGGATGCCGTGCTTCCGCCGGGCGGACGGGCGGCGGTGGCCACTGGCTGGGCCGTGGCGATTCCCGAGGGCATGGCCGGCTTGGTGGTTCCCCGGTCGGGCAACGCCCTGCGCCAAGGGCTCACCGTGGCGAACGCCCCCGGCCTGATCGACTCCGGCTACCGCGGTGAACTGAAGGTGATCCTCGTCAACCTCGGGGACGAGCACGTCTCCATCTCTGCGGGCGACCGCATCGCGCAATTGGTTATCGCCCCGGTGTCACTGGGCACGGCGGTGGAGGTCCAGGATCTTCCGGATTCCGATGGCCGGGGCGAGGGAGGCTTCGGCTCCACCGGCCGCTAGGGCCCTGCGGGGGCCTGGGCACGGCGCCCGATGAGGCGCTCGGAGCGCTCGCCGCGCGCGCGCCCCGCCGCCACTGCGCGCGCCCGGTCCTCGAGCGCGTCGTCGAGGGGGGGCAGCGCCACCGCCTCGCCGGTGCGATGGGCCAACGCCCACCCCAGCAGGGTATCGGCCACCCACGGGTTCTTCGGGAGCAAGGGCCCGTGCAGGTACGTGCCGATCGCGCGAAGCCGCACCACTCCCTCGGTGCCGTCCTGGCCGTCGTTGCCGTGCCCGGCGATCACGGTGCCGAGTGGGACCGCGCCAGCCCCGCGGTGGGTACGCCCGGCGTGGTTCTCGAAGCCCGCGACCTCGCGTGTGGTGCCGTCGAGACTCGCATCGATCAGCACGTCGCCGATGAGGCGGGTGTCCCCGGCGATGGTTTCGGCGTCAAGCAGCCCGATGCCCGGCATCGGCGAGCCATCCACCGCGACATAGCCCCGCCCGGCGAGCTGGTAGCCCCCGCACACGGCCAGGAACGCGGCGCCATCCTCCACGGCGGACACCAGCGCATCGCCCTTCGTACGCGCCATGTCCGCGGCCACGAGCGCCTGGTCGCGGTCCTGCCCGCCGCCGAGGTAGTAGAGGTCGTGCTCACCGGGGATGACGGACTCGCCGATGCCGGCCCCGGTCACCTCGAGGCGCATCCCGCGCCACTCCAGCCGACGCGCGAGCACGGCGATGTTCCCCCGGTCGGCGTAGATGTTCATCTCGTCGGGGTAGAGGTGGCAGAGCCTCACCACGTGCACCGGATCGCTCATGCGGCCTCCTTCGCAAGGCGCCACACATGGCGCTCGGAGGCGGTGGACAGCGGCTCGTCTCGGAAGCCCCCGTGAACGGACAGCACCTCGAGCCCCGCAGACCGGGCGAGCGGCGGGATCTCGTCGGGGTCGTAGAGGTGGAGGCGATGGGCGCGCTCGACGGTGCTGCGCGAGCCGTTGGGATGAATGCGCTCGATGATCAGCCGCAGCGCGACATCCCCCGTGGCGGTGTCCACTTCGTCGAAGGTCGCGGTGTGCATCAGCAGGTCGCCGTTGGCGGCATCGATGGAGTGCCCGGTGTCCAGCACGCAGCCGCGCAGCTCCGCGGTGATCTCCAGGTGGGGCATCGCGAGGTCGAAGATCATCTCGCCCCCGGGGCGCAGGCCGCACGCCGCGTGCGCGAGGCACGTGAGGCGGTCTGCCGGATCGAGGAGCAGCTGCAGGCTGTTCATGGGCACCGCCACGAGCCCGGCATCGTGAACCGGAAGGGGATCCGTCATCGACGCCATGACCGGGTGCACCAGCGCCTCCAGACCCTCGGCCGCCGCGCGCTCCATGAGCACCTCGAGCATCTCGGGATCGGTGTCCACCGCCCACACCTCGTGGCCGTGGGCGGCGATCCGCACCGTCACCCGCCCGGCGGCCGCCCCGAGATCGCACACCGGTCCCCCGAGGCGATCGGCGTGGGCCTCCCAGAAGCCCAGGTCGTCGTCGTAGTGCGCGTGCTCGGCGAGGAACCCGCGCGCCGGGGTGATCTCGCTGCCGGTCATCTCAGGGGGCATTCCAGAACTCCCCGGCAACGCCGCGCGCCACGAGCTCGGCCCTGATCTCGTGCATCGCCGTGTAGGTTGGCAGCACCTCCAGCGTGCCGCCAGGGGGCACGGCGGCAAGGGCGGCCTCAAGCGCCGCGGCCGGGTCTGGCTGCACGAGCAGCCTGTCCTCGGGAAGGCCCCCGTAGCGGAACCTCAGGGCGAGATCGTGGGCCCGTTCGCCCGTGGCGGTGAGGCGCCGGACGCGGGGCAGCAGGGGCTCCCAGTCGACGTCCCATACCCACGACACGTCCCGGCCATCCGCGATGCGGTCATTCAGCGCCACCAGGAGGTCGTGCTCGCCCTCATCGAGCATGAGGGTCCGCAGGTTCTCGTTGGCGCCGGCGGGGTTCTTGGCGAGGAGCATCACCACGCGCCGACCGTCCACGGACATGGCTTCCGCCCTGCCAAATGCCGCTGGCACCGCCGATATCGCCGTCGCTGCAGTCGCCGCCGGAACGCCGAGCGCCATCGCGGCTGCGAGGGCGCCGGCAGCGTTCAGCACGTTATGCAGGCCCGGGAGCGCCAGCGCGAGGCGAACGTCACCTTCCGGGGTGCGGATCAGCGGGCGCGACCCGCGTGCGCCATCCAGGCCAGCGTCCACCACCGATATGTCGGGCCGCGGACGTGCGAGCCCGCACGACGGGCATCGCCAGTCACCGATGTGGCCGATCCACGCATGCGCGTATTGGAGCGGGGTGCCGCACGCGCGGCAGGTGGTGGAGTCAGACGCATGCGACAGGGACGCGGAGCCTGCGGACGGATCATCGATGCCGAACCACGTCACGGGGGCCCCCGCCGGGGGCAGCGCTGCCAGCAGTGGATCGTCACCGCACACCACGAGATGGGGCAGGGGGTCGAGCACTGCGAGCATGCGTGACCACCGCTCGGCGATCGATTCGAGCTCGCCGTGACGATCGAGCTGGTCGCGGAAGAGGTTCATGAGGAGGAGGGCACTGGGCTGCACGGCTTCGGCGACGGCCGGGAGCGCCGCCTCATCAACCTCGAACACCCCACATGCGGCCGAGCCGGTGCGCGGCGCGGCCTCGGCGAGGGCAGCTGCCACCCCGCTCAGCAGGTTTGCCCCGGCGGCGTTGGTCACCACCTCCTGCCCGGCCGCCCGAATGGCGCCCGACACGAGGCGGGTCGTGGTGGTCTTCCCGTTGGTCGCCGATATCAGGATGCTCCCGCCCGCGAGATTGCTCGCGAGGTCGCGCACCGCACCCGGGTCCAGCCGAAGCAGGACCTTCCCGGGCATTGCGGTGCCGCCTCCGCGCCCGAGGACGCGTGAAGTGCGTCCCGCGGCGCGGGCCACCGCCGCGGATGCCCGGGCCCGGGCGCTCACGCGGCCGTCGTCACCGTGCCGTCGGGGTGCCCGATGATGACGTCGGAGAGCACCACGCGGAACAGGCCGTGGTCGAGCACCCCCGCAAGGCCACGCGCGCGCGCCGCGACTTCCAGCCAGTCGGCGCCGACGGGCACGGCCAGGTCGATCAGCGCCATTCCATCGTCGCTGTCGGCAGGGCGGCGGGTGGGTGCCAGATCGGCGAGCTCGCGCATCACG
>JAURGT010000032.1 GCA_030833665.1 Miltoncostaeales bacterium | reverse complement strand
GCCTCTGCAGTCGCACGCGAGGTCGTGGCACCGGGAGCCGGGCCCGCGACGCGATCTTCAGTGCTGCTCATGCGAGTGCCCCCGCGGTGCGCAGCGACGCCATCACGGCATCCACGGTCGCTGATGGTGTGCCCCCGCCCACCCGGATGTCATCGACGATGCGCATGGGCCTGGGGCTCGCCACCAGGATGCGATCGCAGAGCGCCACGGCCTCGGCGACGTCGTGGGTCACCAACAGGATCGTGGGGCGCTCGGTGGCGCGCAGGTCTCGCAAGACGTCGTGCATGCCCGCGCGCGTGAGCGCGTCCAGCGCCCCGAAGGGCTCGTCGAGCAGCCATGTGGGGCGCCCAGCGAGCATCGTGCGCGCGAGCGCAGCCCGCTGGCGCATGCCGCCCGAGAGCGCGTGCGGGTAGTGGTCACCGAATCCCGCGAGGCCGAGCGCCGTGATCGCTGCGTCCGCCCGCTCCACGGCCTCGGGCGCCGGGGCACCGGCGAGTCGCGCGCCCATGGCGACGTTCTCGCGCAGCGTGAGCCACGGCATGAGGGCATCGCCCTGTGGCATGAGCGCCACCTGGCCGCCGGGGTCGGCATGGCCCGCATCGGGCCTCAGCAGGCCGGCCAGCACGTCGAGGAGGGTGCTCTTGCCGCACCCGGAGGGCCCGATGATCGCGGTGGCCTCGCCTGCCCGCGCGACGAAGTCGACGCCATCGAGTACGGACACGCGAGGATCATCTCCCAGCGCGAGGCGGAGGCCGCTTGCCCGTATGTCGTGCCCGTGGGGCACATGCACTCCCTTCGCTGGCATTACCCAGATCAGGTTCAGAGGGTCGAGGCCGTGTGCCTCCTCTCAGCCACCGAAGTGGCTCCCCTGTATGTCCGCAACCTACCAGCCCCGTGAACCGGGACGGGGATCAACCCCGGCGGATCTCCACGAGTTCGATGCGGTAGCCGTCGGGATCGCGGATGAAGCAGATGGTCGAGCCGCCGGGGCGGGATGCATAGGGCGGCTTCTCCGGAGCGATGCCCTTGGCGGCCAGCGCGGCCAGCTCGGCATCCATGTCGTCGACGGAGAGCGCGATGTGCCCGTAGGCCTCGCCGAGCTCATATGGCTCGGTGCGCCCGTCGTTCAGCGTGAGTTCAAGCCGGTCGCCATCACCGGGGAGCGCGAGGAAGATCACCGTCGCGGTATCCCCGCCCACTCTCTTGCGGCTGGTCTCCTGGAAGCCGAGGCATCGGTAGAAGGCGAGGGACCGTTCCTCGTCGAGGATCCTGAGCATGGTGTGGATGAGCGCCCGTGGCATGTGGGGTCCCCTCGGTGGTGTCGTCACGCGCGACACCTTAGACTGCGGTCATGTTCGCAGAACCGCTCGAGGGCAGGGATGAAGGACTGCTCGAGGCGATACCGGGGGCCGCATGGGTCGGTGATGCCCGGCCGGCGCGCGCGCTGGCGAACACGTTGTCAGAGGGTGGTGATCTGCCCGCCGTCATCGCGAAGGATCCGTCCCTCGTCGTGCGCCTCTACCGCGAGGTCGTTCCCCGCGCGTGGAACAGCGCCGCGGCGGAGCGGTACGGCCTTCCCCGCGCGCACCCTGCCGATGCACTCGTCGGCGTGCCGCACGACCAACTGCACGAGCTCGCGGGCATGTTGCTCGACGCGCTGTCCGGGGGCAGGCGGGGTGAAGCTCGCGTGCGTCTCGTCGATGCGTCGGGCCGTCACCTGGCGAGTCGTTTCTCGTGGGCCTGCATCGGTCCTGGCGACGACCCGCTCGCGGAGTTGGTGCAGGTGGTTATCAGCGAGGATGAGTGGGCCGCGGAGCACGCCCACATGGAAACGCGCGATGAGCAGCTGCGGGGTGCCCTGATGGGGAGTCACGCCACTGCATTCGCCCTCGACGCCGATCTCCGGGTTGACTGGGCGCTGAACAGCCCGGTGGCGATTCCCGATGGCGGGTCGGCTACGCGGATCACCGCCCTCGTCGGACCGGAGGCGGGCCAGCGCATCGAGGCACTGCTCGCGCCCGTGGTGGCATCCGGCGCTGATGTGGAAGGCCTTGTGGAGGTCTCGCTCGATGGGGAGCAGAGAACATTCCAGCTGCAGGCGGGCCCTCGCCGCAACGCGACGGGTGCGATTGACGGCGTGGTGGGCGTGGTCACGGATGTCACCGACCGCCAGCTGGTTGCGGACGCCGCCCTCCAGCTCTCAGGCGCAGGGGGCTGGTCGTACTCGATTGGGGACGACGAGTTCACCTTCACCAACGCCTTCTATGCGGCCATCGGATGGAGCGCCGATGACTTCGGCGGGTACGCCGTCTCCCCGGTCGACTACGTGATGAAGGTGGTCCACCCCGACGAGATCGACATCGTGAGCGCCGGCATCGCCGCCGCCGTCACCAGCGACGACCCGAACTTCCAGGCGAGGCTCAAGCATCGGTTCTTCCGCGCCGATGGCTCGGAGGGCCTGCTGGAGGTCACCTACGTGACCGAGCGCGATGAGAATGGAGCGGTCATCGCCCTTCGCGGGGTCAACCGCGACGTCACCGAGGCGGAGAGCCAGGCGGCGCTCAACGCGACGCTCAGCCGCAGGCTCGAGAGCGCGGTCCACGCCGCGGACATCGGCGTGTGGGAGGTGACCCTGCCCGGCGGGGCGACCCTATCGAACGAGCAGACCCGCGCCCATCGGGGCTACGGGACGGCAGATGCCGGAGAGTGGTCGGCCACGCTCGAGTTCATGCTGGAACTGGTTCTGCCGGAGGACCGTCAAAGGGTCCGGAGGGTGATCATGGACACCGCCACAGGCGGCACGTTCTCCACCGAGTACAGCATCCGCGCGCGTGACGGCTCGACCCGCATCATGTTCACCCGTGGCAGCGTCGACCCCGCCCCAGGCGGATTCGGCGCCGAGCGGGTGGTCACCGCCATGGAGATCGACGTCACCGAGCAGCGCAGCGCGGAGATCGTGATCGACCCGCTGACGGGGCTCGGGAACCGGCGGGGGCTGATGCGCGCCATCGGAGAGGTGCGCGGGGACACGGCACGCCGTTCGTGGGTCTCTGGTCTCGTCGCCCTCGACATCGCCGGGTTCCAGGTGATCAACGACGTCTACGGCTATGAGGCGGGCGACGCCCTGCTCAAGGAACTCGCCGACCTCCTCCGCCGTGAGGTGCCCCCTGGCGCCGTGCTCACCCGAATTGCCGGGGACAAGTTCGCCGTCCTGCTTCCGGGGTCCGCGGAAGCGCAGACCATTGAGGTGGCGGGGCAGATCAAGGAACACATCGAGCGTGCCGAGTTTGCCTGCGTCGGTGACCGCTTCGAGACGCAGGTGACGGTGGCGGCCGGGTACACGATGGTGCCGCCCGGGGCCGATGAGGCCGAGGTGATGGGCAGTCTTGACATCGCCCTGCGCGCGGCGAAGCGCACACGGGTTGGCGTGGCAGCACTTGACATGACCCTCGCGGCCCATCGCGAATCCGTGGCGACACGGCTGCGCTGGGGCGCGAGGGTGCGGCGGGCGCTCGATGAGGGCGGCCTCGAGTTGATGGCCCAGCCGATCGTCGACCTCACGTCGCTCGAGGCCCACAGCTTCGAGCTGCTGATCCGCCTTCGCGAGGGCGAACGGGTGATCGCCGCCGGTGAGTTCATGCCGGCGGTGACGGCGCTGGGGATGTCCCCGCTCATTGACCGATGGGTACTCAATGAGGCCCTGCGCTGGGCGGCTCACGAAGCGGATTGGCTCGGCCTGCGTCGCATCGCCATCAACCTGACGCCGCGCACGCTCGCGGAACCTTGGCTGGTCGGGATGATCGATGACCTGGCGTCCCAGCACGGGACCGATCTCGGGTGCCTCACGGTCGAGATGGTGGAGACGGAGTTGATCGACGACACCGCACAGCTCAGGAAGAACGTCGCGGACCTTCGCGAGCGCGGAGCGCGGCTGGCGATTGACGACTTCGGCGCCGGTGCGTCGAGCTTCGAATACCTGAAGACGCTTGAGGTGGACATGCTCAAGCTGGACGGCAGGTTTGTCGTTGGTGCACGGACGTCACTGGTGGACCGGGCGTTCGTGAGCGGAGCCGTCGCCATGGCTGCTGCCTTTGGAATTCCGCTCGTCGCCGAGTGGATCGAGGATGGCGCCCTTGCACGCGAGATGGCCGAGCTCGGGGTGGACCTCGCCCAGGGCTTCTACTTCGGTCGCCCGACGCCCCTGGTCGAGCTGGTCGGCGCCGGGTAGGCCTTGCCGCAGGGCCGTTGGTCGCGCAGGAGGGAGCGCGACCCCGGTGTTGTCCTCCCCGCCACGGCGCGATGACGTCACCGGTGCATTCGCCGCCGCCGTTCGTCGAGTGGGCCTGTTCGCCAGACTGCGGGCCATCCGCATCGCCGCGGGTATCTGCCGGTCTGGACGTACTATCCCCGGAGATGGACCCCGCGAACTACACGATCTCGGACGCCCATCCCCCCACGGGCGACCAGCCGCATGCCATCGAGGCCATCGGCGAGGGCATCGTCGCGGGCGAGCGCTTCCAGACCCTGCTTGGCGTCACCGGGTCGGGCAAGACCTTCACGATGGCGAACATCATCGCCGAGTCGGGACGGCCGGCGCTCGTGATCGCCCACAACAAGACGCTCGCCGCGCAGCTGTGCAATGAGTTCCGCGAATACCTGCCCGGCGCAGCGGTCGAGTACTTCGTCTCGTACTACGACTACTACCAGCCCGAGGCCTACATCGCGTCCAGCGACACCTACATCGAGAAGGACGCCTCGATCAACGACGAGATCGACCGCCTGCGCCACGCGGCGACGGCTGCGCTTCTTACCCGCCGCGATGTGGTGATCGTGGCTTCGGTGTCATGCATCTATGGCATGGGCTCGCCCGAGCGCTACGCCCAGCGCCTCGTGATGCTCGAGGCAGGCGCGCAGATGTCCCGCGAGGACATCTTCCGGCGCCTCGTCGAGGTGCAGTACCAGCGAAACGACATGGTGCTCGAGCGCGGGCGCTTCCGGGCGCGCGGCGACGTCTTCGAGGTGCAGCCGGCCAACGCCGAGACCGCCTACCGGGTGTCGATGTTCGGTGACGAGATCGAGAGCATCACGCACTTCCACCCGGTCACCGGTGAGGTGTTCGGCGACCTCCAGTACGCGGCCATCTACCCGGCGACCCACTACGTGACCCCCCAGGACACCCTCGAGCGCGCCGTCGCCGAGATCCGCGCCGAGCTCGAGGAGCGCTGCGCGCTGTTCGACGCCCAGGGCAAGCTGGTGGAGGCCCACCGCCTGCGTCAGCGCACCGAGTACGACATGGAGATGCTCCGCGAGGTGGGCTTCTGCTCGGGCATCGAGAACTACTCACGCATCCTCGACGGCCGGGCACCGGGCGAGCCCCCCGCGACGCTCCTCGACTTCTTCCCGCCCGACTTCCTCTGCTTCATTGATGAGTCCCACAACACCGTGCCGCAGTTGCGGGGCATGTACGAGGGCGACCGCTCGCGCAAGATGGCGCTGATCGAGCACGGCTTCCGCCTTCCGTCGGCAGCCGACAACCGCCCGATCCGCCTCGAGGAGTTCCTCGAACGCGTGGGCCAGGTGGTGTTTGTCTCGGCCACGCCCGGGCAGTTCGAGCGCGACCAGTCGTCCCGCATCGTGGAGCAGATCATCCGGCCCACCGGCCTGGTGGATCCCGAGGTCGAGGTGCGCGCTACGGAGAACCAGGTGGACAACCTCATCGCCGAGATCCGTGCGCGCGTGGAGGTGGACGAGCGCGTGCTGGTGACCACCCTCACCAAGCGCATGGCCGAGGACCTGACCGACTACTTCACCGACGCCGGCATCAAGGCGCGCTACCTGCATTCCGACATCGACGCCATCGAGCGCATCCGGGTGGTTCGCGAACTTCGCCTCGGCGAGTTCGACGTGCTGGTGGGCGTGAACCTGCTGCGCGAGGGCCTCGACCTCCCCGAGGTCACGCTGGTGGCGATCCTCGACGCCGACAAGGAGGGCTTCCTGCGCGGCCAGACGGCGCTCATCCAGACCATCGGCCGCGCGGCCCGCAACGTGAACGGCCGGGTGCTCATGTACGCCGACCGCGAGACCGAGGCCATGCGCGTGGCGATGGGCGAGACCGCCAGGCGCCGCGAGATCCAGCGGGCCCACAACGAGGAGCACGGCATCACGCCCGCGAGCATCACCAAGGGCGTATCCGACATCGTGGAGTTCCTCGGACTCAAGGGCGGCGGCGGGCGCAAGCGCACGAAGAAGGAGCACGCGGTGCCCGCGGGCGCCACGCCCGACGAGATCCGCCGCGTGATGGTGGAGGTGGAGCAGGAGATGATGGCGGCCGCCGAGGAGCTGCGCTTCGAGCAGGCCGCCGATCTGCGCGACCGCCTTGCGGTGCTGCGCGCCGAGCTGGGCGAGGAGGCCGTGGCGGCCGGGGCGGAGGGCTGATGGCATCGCGCGGGGGCGAGGGGGACATCCGTCCGCACGGCACGGACGAGGGCGCCCCGCAGCACCCCGACGACCGCATCGCGCCGGATCCCGACATGGTGTTCCGGTCGCTGGCCGCTCCCGGCATGGAGGAGGACGACATCTTCGCCGCGCTGCTCGGCCTGCCGGGCAAGGGGGCCTTCTGGGGAGACGCACATCCCTCGCCCTACCGGCAAGCGGATGAGGAGTGGAGCGAGGAGGCGGAGCGCCGCCGCCGCCGCGAGGAGATCCTGCGCCGGTGGGACCCGGAGGCACCGGGGGACTCCGGCACTTCCTGATTGTGAGAACCATTCTCATTTAGGGTAGGCTTCGCACATGGTTCGCGCGCGCCTTGTCCTCGGGGCCCTTCTCGCCGTGCTCGTGGTCGTGGCTGCGCTCGGCATGGCCGGCTGCGGCTCGTCGGGGGCGTCCGGCACAGGGGCATCCGGCACAGGGGCTTCGGCCAACGGTGCCGATGGCGGCGCGGGGGAGCGGCCGGTCATCGTGGCCACCACGCCGATCCTCGGGGCGATCGTGCGCGATGCCGTCCGCGATGCCGCCGAGGTGCGGGTGCTCATGCCCAACGGCGGCGATCCGCACGAGTGGCGTCCATCGGCGAAGGACGTCGCCGAGTTGCAGTCGGCCGACCTCGTGGTGCAGAACGGCCTCGGGCTCGAGCAGGGGCTGCAGGAGGCCATCGCCCAGGCGCGGGATGACGGCGTGCCGGTGTTCACGGCCACCGACCATGTGGCGGTGCGCCCTGGCGATCCGCACTTCTGGACCGACCCCTCGCAGGCGGCGAAGGTGATGGCCGCGCTTCCCGCGGCGGTAAGGGGGGCCACGGGGGCCGACATCGCGGCATCGGCGGCGAATGCAGGAAAGCGGTTGGCCGCGCTCGACGCGGAGATCGCGAACGACTTCGCGAAGGTCCCCGAGACGGCCCGCAACGTCGTGACCGGGCACGAGTCGCTCGGCTACCTCGCCGCCCGCTACGGACTGGCCCTCACTGGCGCGGTGACGCCCTCGCTGTCGTCGCAGGGGCAGGTATCGGCCGCGCACCTGAAGCAGCTGGAGGACGCCATGTCCCGCGCCGGCGTGCGGGTGGTTTTCACAGAGACCGGCCTGCCCAACGCCGTGGCCGACGCCATCGTGGCCCAGACCAACGCGACCCTCGTGCAGCTCGGCACCGAGGCGCTGCCGGATGACGGCACCTACGCCACCTACATCCGCGAGCTCACGCGCCGTATGTCATCGGCCCTCGCGAACACGGGGGGCTGACGCGTGGACGTGCTGTGGGATCCCTTCGTGCAGAGCGCCTTCATGCAGCGGGCGCTCGTAGCGGGCATCGTGATCGCCATCGCCACCGCGGTGGTGGGCACCATCACCGTGCTGCGCGGCATGGCGTTCCTCGGCGATGCCCTCGCTCACGGCGTCCTCCCGGGCATCGCGGCGGCGCTGCTCATCGGCATTCCATCGGTGATCGGCGCGCTGGCAGGCGCCGCCGTGATGATGGGCGGCGTGGCGGCGATCAGCCGGCGCACGCGGTTGTCGTCCGACGTGGCCATCGGCCTGCTCTTCGTAGGGATGCTCGCGCTCGGGGTGGTGATCATCTCGCGGTCGAGCGACTTCGCGGGAAGCCTCACGGACATCCTCTTCGGCGAGGTGCTGGGGGTCACGTGGACGCAGATTGCCTGGCAGGCCGGCGTGGCCGTGGTGGTGGTGGCCCTGGCGTGGCTGCTGCGCCGGCCGATGCTGCTGATGGCCATGGACCCCGACCAGGCGCGCGTGGCGGGCTACCGGGTGGGGCTCATCGAGGCCATCCTGCTGGGGATGATCGCCATCACCGTGGTGGCGTCGTTCGTGGTGGTGGGTGCGCTGCTCGTGTTCGGCATGCTGCTTGCCCCTGCGGGCGCCGCCGCGCTGGTCACGCGCAGGCTGGGATCGATGATGGTGGTGGCCGCCACCATCGGCATCGTCAGCACCTACGTCGGCCTGCTGCTCTCGTGGCACTTCGACCTGGCCGCGGGGGCATCGGTGGTGCTCACCGCCGTGGTCATCTTCTTCATCGTCGCCTCAGCGCAGGGGCTCATGCCGTCGCGCCGGCCGCACCCGGAGCACGCCGCGTGAGTGCCACCGTGGAGTGCCGCGACCTCGCGGTGGGCTACGGCGGCCACGCCGTTGTGGAGGGCATCGACCTCGCCCTGCATCCCGGGCAGTGGCTGGCGGTCATCGGCACCAATGGGTCGGGCAAGAGCACGCTGCTCAAGACCCTGGCCGGGCTCATCGCCCCCGTGGCGGGCATTGCCGACGTGGGGGAGGTGGGCAGCCCGGGGCGCGCGAGCGTGTCGTACTTGTCGCAGTCCCACGAGCAGGGGTTCCTGCTGCCGATCCGCTCGCGCGACGTGGTGTGCATGGGCCGCTGGCCCGCCCGCGGGCTCACCGGTCGGCTGCGCGCCGACGACCAGGTGCTGGTGGATGAGGCCATGGCGGCCATGGGCATCACCGACCTGGCCGACCAGCCGCTGGGCACGCTGTCGGGGGGGCAGTGCCAGCGCGTTCATCTGGCGCAGGCCATCTGCCGCGGGGCGGACGTGCTGCTGCTCGACGAGCCAACCGCGGGGCTCGATGCCGCGAGTCGCGAGCGCTACCTCGGCGTGATGGATTCCGAGCGCGCCCGCGGCGCGGTGATCGTCACGGCCACGCACGATGTGCGCGAGGCGCAGCGAGCAGACGTGGTGCTGGTGGTGGCCGAGCGCGTGGTGGCCTGCGGTCCGCCGGCCGAGGCGCTCACGGCAGAGGCGCTTGCGCAGGCGTTCGGGGTGGTCATCTCCGACGCCACCGGCCCGGTGGTGATCGACCCCCATCACGGGCACGATCACCATCACGGACCCGGCGCCCCGCACCTGCGCGGTCCGGCGATCGGGCATGATCACGAGCATGGCCCCGGAGAGCACCACCACTAGCGCGGGCACGGCCGCAAGGCAGCCCATCGGCCGCCGCATCGCAGTGGTGGTCGGCGCCATCGTGCTCGTGCTCATCGCCCCGATGCTCATCGCCCTGTCGGTCGCCGGGCCGGGGGCCGCCGCCGCCACGCTCATGAGCATCGTGGCTGCCGTGTTGGGCTGCATGCGATCGGGGTGGAAGCGCACGGCGTGGGTCGTGCCCCTGTTCGGCGCCTACGCGGCGGTCGTGTGCACGGTCGGCTACGGATGGGGGTGGGTGATCGTCCTGGGGTTCGTGGGGCTTGTCGCCGGCATCGGCTTCGCGTCGGGATTCATGGCGGCCCTGCTCTACGCGGGATTGGTGCCCGCCATGGTCACGCAGGTGGTGGGCCTCCGTGATGCCCTGCTCACGGCAGCATTTGCGATCATCGGCGGGGTCCTCGGTGTGCTCGTGGGCAAGCGGATCGGCACGAAGCCCACCGTGCCCGGCAACGAGGCGTGGCGCGGGCACGAAGCGATCTCGGGCGCACTGGTGGCCGGGTTGTTCGTGGCGGGCGCGGCGATCGCGGTATCCACGGGGTTACCGCACGGCTACTGGATTGCCCTCACGCTCATCGTGGTGATCCCGCCCTTGGTCCAGCGGGATGACACCAGGCGCGGCAGGGAGCGTCTCATCGGCACCGTCGGGGGCCTCCTCATCGTGATCCCGATCTCGCTCATCCCGCTGCCGGAGTGGGCCTTCTACCTCATCGGATTCGCATTGCTCGTGCCCGCCTTTGCGGTGCTGAAGAAGAGCTACACCTACTACGCGTTCTTCGAATCGGCAGCGGTGGTGATGCTGGTGTCGGCGGGCAACGACCTGGTGGGCACGGACGCAGCGCGCATCGAGGCCTCGGCCATCGGGGTAGCCCTCGTCGCGGTGGCCGTCGTGGCCGTCACATGGGGCGTGCGGCACGTGACGGCATCGGAGGTGCCGAAGCAGGCCATCGCGCCCTGATCGCTTGCGGGATGCGGCGTGCGCGTGCGCCCGGGCGCAGCGGAATCAGCGGGCGCAGCGGGCGCACCGTCCGCGCAGGGTGATGTCGTGCCCCTCCACCTCGAACGCCAGCCGGTCGGCCATGGCGTGCAGGGCCGCCTCCACGTCGTCGTCCTCGATGGGTACCACCGCTCCGCACTCGCGGCACACGGCGTGGTGGTGGTGATCGCCGCCCGGGTGGGCGGGCTCGAACTTGGCCACCTGGCCGCCGAGGTCGACCCGGTGCACCAGGTGCAGATCCGTGAGGGTGTCGAGCGCGCGGTACACGCTGGCCATGCCGGGGGTGGCGCCGGGCTCGGCCGCGAGGGCGTCGCGGATCTCCTGGGCGCTCAGGCAGCAATCCTGCCGCGCGAGCAGGTCGACCACGGCCTTGCGGGCGCCGCCGGCGCGCAGTCCGGCCGCGCTGATGCTGGCCTCGGCGTGGCGCGCCCATTCGGCCCGTTCCGACGTGGTGGTCATGACGCGCATGTTCGCAGGCCGGGGCGACGGCGGGCCGGGTTACGATGGTCCAAGTGAGTTCGATCAGCGTCGTCGGTGCCCGGGAGCACAACCTCAAGGACATAAGCGTCGAGATCCCGCGCGACCGGCTCGTGGTGATCACGGGGCTGTCGGGGTCGGGCAAGTCGAGCCTGGCGTTCGACACCCTCTACGCCGAGGGGCAGCGCCGCTACGTGGAGAGCCTCTCGGCTTACGCGCGGCAGTTCCTCGGCCAGATGGACAAGCCGGACGTGGACGACATCGATGGGCTGTCCCCGGCCATCTCGATCGACCAGAAGACCACCAGCCGCAACCCGCGGTCAACGGTGGCGACGGTCACCGAGGTGTACGACTACCTGCGAGTGCTCTACGCGCGCATCGGCACGCCCCACTGCCCGGTGTGCGGGATGCAGATCGCCGGCCAGAGCGTGGAGCAGATCGCCGACCGCGTGCTCGCGCTGCCCGAGGAGACGCGCTTCCTCGTGATGGCCCCCGTGGTGCGCGACCGCAAGGGCGAGCATCGCGATGTGATCGAGCACATCCGCGAGGAGGGCTTCGCGCGCATCGCGGTGGACGGCGAGGTGTTCGGCATCGACGACGTCCCCGCGCTCGAGAAGAACAAGCGGCACACGATCGAGGTGGTGGTCGACCGCCTGGTGATGCGCAGCGACCTGCGCCGACGCCTGACCGAGAGCCTCGAGACCGCCGCCCGGCTTGGCGACGGCCTGGTGGGCATCAAGGAGGTGGACGGCGAGGAGCGCTCATGGATGTACTCCGAGAAACTCGCCTGCCCCGAGCACGGCGCGTCGCTGCCCGAGCTCGCGCCGCGCATCTTCTCGTTCAACGCGCCCCAGGGGGCGTGCGAGGAGTGCACCGGCCTGGGCTTCATGCCCGAGGTCGATCCCGAGCTGGTGGTCGATCCCGAGCGCACGCTCTCGGGCGGGGCCATCCTGCCCTGGGCCGACCGCACCACCGACTTCTACGACCTGCTGCTGCGGTCGGCTTGCGCCCACTGGGACATCCCCATGGACGAGCCGTGGAAGGATCTCCCGCAGGAGGATCGCGACCTGCTGCTGTTCGGGCCTGACCGCGTGGAGCGGCTCGATTTGGGTGCCCGGCGTCGGCGCGGATACTCCACCACCGCCCGCTTCGAGGGCGTCATCCCCCAGATGCGGCGGCGCTACGCCACCAGTGGGTCGAACCTGGTGCGCGACCGCATCGAGCAGTACATGTCGCCGAACGCCTGCGCATCATGCGGCGGGGCGCGCCTGCGCCCGGAGATCCTCGCCGTCACGGTGGGCGGCCAGTCCATCCACGAGCTCACCGACCTCTCGATCGAGGACGCGCTCGACTTCCTGGAGTCGGTGGAGCTCACCGAGACCGAGGCCTTCATCGCGCAGCGCGCGGTGGCCGAGATCTGCGCGCGCCTGAAGTTCCTCGTGGACGTGGGCGTGGGGTACCTCAATCTCTCGCGCGCCGCCGGCACGCTGTCGGGAGGCGAGGCCCAGCGCATCAGGCTGGCCACCCAGATCGGCGCGGGCCTCATGGGGGTGCTGTACATCCTCGACGAGCCCTCCATCGGCCTGCACCAGCGCGACAACCGCCGCCTGATCACCACGCTCGAGCGCCTGCGCGACATCGGCAACACCGTGCTGGTGGTGGAGCACGACGAAGACATGATGCGCTCGTCCGACCACCTCATCGACATGGGTCCGGGTGCGGGCGAGCATGGCGGGCGCGTGGTGGCGGCCGGCACGGCGGCCGAGGTGGAGGCCACCGCCGACTCGGTGACGGGCGCGTACCTGTCCGGGTCGCGGTCCATCCCGTACCCGGCCACGCGCCGCGATCCGCAGGGCTGGCTCACGGTGGAGGGCGCGCGCGAGAACAACCTGCAGGACATCGACGCCGCGGTGCCCGTGGGCGTGCTCACGTGCGTCACCGGGGTGTCGGGGTCCGGCAAGAGCACGCTGGTGAACGAGATCATCCTCAAGGCCATGGCCGGACGGCTCAACCGCAAGCCGCTGCGCCCAGGCCGCCACCGGCGCATCGAGGGCATGGAGCAGTTCGACAAGGTGATCGCCATCGACCAGTCGCCTATCGGCCGCACGCCGCGCTCGAACCCGGCGACGTACACGGGCGTGTTCGACCACGTGCGCGAACTCTTCGCCATGACGCCCGACGCCCGTGCCCGCGGGTGGGCGCCAGGCCGGTTCTCGTTCAACGTCAAGGGCGGGCGCTGCGAGGCCTGCAAGGGCGACGGCACGATCACTATCGAGATGCACTTCCTGCCCGACGTCTACGTGCCGTGCGAGGTATGCGGGGGCAAGCGCTACAACCGCGAGACGCTCGACGTCTTCTACAAGGGCAAGACCATCCACGATGTGCTCGAGATGAGCGTGGAGGAGGCGGTGGAGTTCTTCGCGCCGGTCGAGCGCGTGCGCCGCCGCCTGCAGACGCTGCACGACGTGGGCCTCGACTACATCCGCCTGGGCCAGCCCGCCACCACGCTGTCGGGCGGCGAGGCCCAGCGCGTGAAGCTGGCCACCGAGCTCGCAAAGGTGGCCACGGGCCGCACCCTGTACGTGCTCGACGAGCCCACCACGGGACTCCACTTCGCGGACATCGAGAAGCTCCTCGAGGTGCTGCAGCGCCTCGTGGACACCGGCAACACGGTGCTGGTGATCGAGCACAACCTCGACGTCATCCGCGCAGCCGACTGGATCATCGACCTCGGCCCTGAGGGCGGCGCGGCCGGGGGGCAGGTGATTGCCACGGGCACACCGGAGCAGGTGGCCGCCACCCCGGGATCGCACACCGGTGAGTTCCTGGCGAAGGTGCTCGCGCCGGCCAAACCCAAGCGGCGGCGCACGAAGGCCAAGGCCGCCGCCTGACGCACGCCACCGGCCTGACATCATCCGGGCCATGGACGACGTCGAGATGGAGCGCCTGCTCGAGCTACTGCGTATCCCGAGCATCAGCGCCGACCCCGCCCATGAGGGCGACATGCTGCGGGCCGCGGAGATGGTGGCCGATGAGGTGAGGCGTGCGGGAGGCACGGCCGACGTGGTGAGCACCTCGGGGCATCCGCTGGTGGTGGGGGAGGTGCCCCCGAGCGACGACTCGCCGGCGGCGCCCGTGGTGACCATCTACGGCCATTACGACGTCCAGCCCGCCGGCGACCTGGCGCTCTGGACCAGTCCGCCGTTCCAGCCCGAGATACGCGAGGGCATGGTGTTCGCACGCGGGGCCACGGACGACAAGGGCAACATGTTCATGCTGCTCGTGGCGCTGCAGCGGCTCCGCGCGGAGGGGCGCCTCACGGTGCGGGCGCGCATCCTCATCGACGGCGAGGAGGAGAGCGGGGGCCACTCGGCAGTGGACTTCATCGAGGCGGAGGCCAAGCCCGCACGCGCGGCGCTCATCTTCGACTCGCCGATGATCGGCCCGCGGCGCCCGGCCGTGTGCACCGGGCTGCGCGGCCTGGCGTACTTCCGCGTGCGGGTGCGCGGCGGCGAGGCCGACCTGCACTCCGGCATGTACGGCGGCGCGGCGCTCAACTCCATCCATGCGCTCATGCAGGTGCTGCAGGCCGTGGTGATGCGCGAGGGCCGGGTGCCCGCGCCCCTGCTCGAGGGCGCCCCGGCCCCGACGTCAGCCGAGGTGGATGCCTGGGCCACGCTCCCCGGAGGCGATGAGCTGCTGGCGCAGGCAGGCGGGCGCCCGCTGGATGCCCGCGCGGTGCAGGAGTACCGCCGCCGCACCACCATGCTGCCGTCGGTGGACGTGCATGGCATCCGGGCCGGCGACCCTTCTCTGGTGGCCACCGTGATTCCCGCGGTGGCCGAGGCCACGGTGTCGTGCCGCATTCCGCCCGGGGCCGACGCCGATCACCTCGCGCAGGTGATGCGCGAGCTGATGCAGGCGGCGTGCCCGGCCGGGGCCGGCGTCGAGGTGGAGGGCCTCGGGGTGGCCGGGTCGAGCAGGCTCGATCCCGGCGATCCGGTGATCGCCGCCGCCATGCGCGGCATCACCGAGGGCACGGGGCTGGAGGTGACGCCGCTGGGCATCGGCGGCAGCATCCCCGTGGTGGCCGCCATGGCTGCGCGCGGCACGTCAGTCGTGCTCAGCGGCTTCGGCCTGCCCGACGATGGCCTGCACGCGCCTGATGAGCACATGCGCCTCGAGAACCTCGACCTCGGGGTGAAGGGCGCGATGGGAATCCTCTGCGCGCTCGGCGAGCTGGCCTGACAGGCGGCCCAACCGGCGCGCACGCCCGCCGACCGGCAGCCGATCGCCTGTAGCCTGCTGCGGCCAGAGATTCGAACAGGGAGCAGCAATGGCGAAGATGTGGGGTGGGGAGACCGACAAGGCCGTCGACAACTTCCCGATCTCGGGGGAGCCGATTCCCCTTCCGGTCATCCACTGGCTCGGCCGCATCAAGGCCGGGGCCGCCCGGGCGAATGCCCAGCTGGGCCTTCTCGACAAGGGCGTGGCCACCGCAATCGCCGAGGCCGGCATGGGCGTGGCCCGCGGTGAGTTCGACGACCAGTTCCCGGTGGACGTGTTCCAGACCGGGTCCGGGACGTCCAGCAACATGAACGCCAACGAGGTGATCGCCAAGGTCGCCTCGCGCGAGATCAAGGGCGTCACGGTTCACGCCAACGACCACGTGAACATGGGCCAGAGCTCGAACGACGTGTTCCCGTCGGCCGTGCACCTGGCGGCGCTCGACGAGATCACCCACAAGCTGCTGCCGGCACTCGAGGCGCTCGAGAAGTCGTTCGCCGCCAAGGCCAAGGAGTTCGGCGGGCTGGTGAAGGCCGGCCGCACGCACCTGATGGACGCCGTGCCGGTGACCCTCGGCCAGGAGTTCGCGGGCTACGCCGCTCAGGTGCGCCTGGGCACCCAGCGCGTGAAGGCCACGCTGCCGCGCCTCGGGATGATCCCGCTCGGCGGCACCGCCACGGGTACCGGGCTCAACACCCACCCGAAGTTCGCGAAGATGGTGCGCGACATCATGGCCAAGGAGACCAACCTCAAGATCTCCGCGCCTGCCGATCCGTTCGAGGCGCAGGCCAACCGTGATGGCCTGGTCGAGGCGTCCGCCGCGCTCAAGATGGTGGCCGTCTCGCTCACCAAGATCGCCAATGACCTGGCGTGGATGGGCTCCGGCCCGCGCTGCGGCCTGGGCGAGATCTTCCTGCCCGAGCTGCAGAAGGGCTCGTCGATCATGCCGGGCAAGGTCAACCCGGTCATCCCCGAGGTCGTCATGCAGGTGGGCGCCCAGGTGATCGGCAACGACACCGCCATCACGGTGGCGGGCACCCAGGGCAACTTCGAGCTCAACGTGCGCATTCCGCTCATGGCTCGCAACCTGCTGCAGTCGGTGGCGCTGCTCACCAGCACGGCCACGGTGTTCCGCACCAAGTGCGTTGACGGCATCGAGCCCAACTTCGAGGGCCTGCTGGGTCACGCCGAGGGCACCCTCGCCGCAGCCACCGCGCTGAACCCCTATATCGGGTACGACCTCGCCACCGACATCGTGAAGGAGGCCACCAAGAGCGGCCGCCCGCTGCGCGAGGTCGCCCGCGAGAAGGGCGTGGACGAGGCGACCTTGAACAAGGCGCTCAACCTCAAGAAGATCGCCAAGGGCGGCCTCATCTAGCCACGCCGGTGTCAGGCACCTAACCGTTCGTCACGCAATGCGCGCGGCTCGGTTAGGTGCCTGGCACCGGGGTGGCTAGGGCCTTGCGCTCCGGGTGGTCGGCGCCGTCGCCGTCGCGCGCACCTCGGCCGCGAACTCCGCGGCCGCGCCCATGATGATGTCGCGTACGTTCGCCCGCGGGGCCACGAACGGCGGGGGGTCGGGCAGCAGCCCGACGAGGTCGGTGCTCACCAACACCTGGCCGTCGCAGTCGATGCCGGCGGCGATGCCGATGGTGGGGGCGGCCACGGCGTCGGTGATGCGACGCGCGGCGTCGGCATCCACGCACTCGATCACGATCGCGAAGCATCCCGCGCGGTCGAGCGCGATGGCCTCGGCCACCAGGCGGTCGGCGTCCTGCGTGGTCTTGCCGTGCTTGCGGTAGCCGCCCTCGGCTGTCTGGGGCAGCAGGCCGACATGGCCCATAACCGGGATCCCGGCGTCGAGGATGGCCTCCACCTGCGGGATCAGCGCGCCCTCGAGCTTCACTGAGTGTGCGCCGGCCGCCACCAGCGCCATGGCGCTGGCCACCGCCTGCCGGGGGTCGCCGTACGAGCCCGCCGGCATGTCACCGGTGATGTGCGTGCGCGTGGCCCCGTTGGCCACCGCCCGCACGTGGTGCTCCATCATCGCCAGCGACACGGCGCGCGTGGAGTCGTACCCCAGCTCCACCTCGCCCAGGCTGTCGCCGACGAGGATGATGTCCAGCCCCACCTGGTCAAGCGCCAGCGCCATCGGGTAGTCGTAGGCGGTGAGCATCGCCAGGCGCCGCTGGCCCTTGAGGCCAAGGATGTCGGCGGGGGAGAGGATGGCTACTCGACCTCCCACATGACCGGCACCATGTCCTCGATCAGCTCGGTCACCTCGTTGCGGGAGTTGAGGTGCACCACGGTGGGCTCGTGCCCGCCCACGAGCTCCGCCTCGTCGTACTCGGCGTAGGTGAGGATGATCACGAGGTCGCCCGGGTGCGCCAGGCGCGCGGCGGCGCCGTTGAGGCAGATGTCGCCGCGGCCACGGGGGCCGTTGATGGCGTAGGTCTCGAACCGCGCGCCCGTGTTGATGTTGAGCACGCTGACCTTCTCGTACTCGTGGATGTCCGCGAGGTCGAGCAGGTCGCGGTCGACGGTGATGGATCCGACGTAGTTGAGGTTCGCGTCGGTCACCGTGGCGCGGTGGATCTTGCTCTTGAGCATCGTGCGTGCTCGGGGCACGTTGGTCCTCCGTGTGGTGGGTACGGGTAGCTCTGCGTTGTCGATGAGCCGTGCGGGACCGACCCGCGCGGCGACGCACAGGAGGGCGGGTGCCTCCAGGCGCTCCAGCCTGGCGAAGGTGTCCGGATGGACCACCGCCGCGTACTCCGGCTCGCATCGGGGCTCCGCGGCCATCACGGCCATGGCAGCCTCCTCGATACGTGCCGCATCGCCCTCGCCCTCATCGGCGAGGGCCGCTGCCGTCGAGATCGCCCGCGACAGCACCACCGCGGCGGCGCGATCGTCGGGGCCCAGGTAGGCGTTGCGACTGCTCATCGCGAGGCCGTCGTCCTCGCGGACGATGGGCGCCACGATCATCTCGATGTCGTCCAGGTGCAGGTCTGCCATGAGCCGGCGGATCACCGCCACCTGCTGGGCGTCCTTCTGCCCGAACACCACGCGGTCGGGCCGCACGGCGGTGAGCAGCTTCGCCACCACGGTGGCCACGCCCGCGAAATGGGTGGGGCGGAAGCGGTCTTCAAGCCCGGCGAGGGCCGGTCCGCCCGGCGTGATCGTCGTGGCGAAGCCCTGCGGATAGATCACGTCCGGCGTC
>JAURGT010000031.1 GCA_030833665.1 Miltoncostaeales bacterium | reverse complement strand
GGGCGCTCGCGGAGTTCATGTTCGATGACGACCGCGCCATGGTGCGCATCGACATGAGCGAGTACATGGAGAAGCACACGGTGGCCCGCCTCATCGGCGCGCCCCCCGGCTACGTCGGGTTCGAGGAGGGCGGGCAGCTCACCGAGGCCGTGCGTCGCCGGCCGTACGCGGTGCTGCTGCTCGACGAGATCGAGAAGGCGCACCCCGATGTGTTCAACGTGCTGCTGCAGCTGCTCGATGACGGGCGGCTGACCGATGGCCAGGGCCGCGTCGTGGACTTCCGCAACACCGTGGTGATCATGACGTCCAACATCGGCAGTCAGTTCATGCTCGACGGCCTCGACGATGCGATCACGGAGGAGCGCGTGATGGGTGCGCTCCGCGACCACTTCCGCCCGGAGTTCCTCAACCGGGTGGATGAGATCGTGCAGTTCGGGAAGCTCACCCGCGGCGACATCGACCGCGTGGTGGACATGCAGATGGCCCGCCTCGACCAGCGGCTCGAGGAGCAGGACATCCGCCTCAGCCTGTCACCCGAAGCCCGGGAGAAGATCGCCGACGAGGGGTACGACCCGGCCTACGGGGCCCGGCCGCTCAAGCGCGTCATCCAGAAGCGGGTGCAGGACCCGCTCGCCCTGGAGATGCTCACCGGAGCGATCACGCCCGGCGACGACGTCGAGGTGGTTGTCGAGCACGGTGACCTCGTGATGCGACCGCGGGAGCGCGCCGCAGCGTAGGGGGCAGCCGGCGACCGCCTACCGGGAAAGCCACTTCGCGAGGCCGGCCACGGCCTCGTCGCCCATGCGGTTGAACGTGCCCTTGAGGAACGGCTCGGCCAGCTTCAGGGCGCCCTTCATGCCGAGGGCGGCCGTGTAGGTGATCTCGCAGCCGCCCGCCGGGGCGTCGCGGAAGGTGATCTCGTCGCGAGCGAACGCCTTCTCCCCGGTGCCCTCGATGACCATCCGCGTGGTCGGCTCCCACTCGGTGATCTCGTAGGTCATCGGCGTGCGCTTGCCGCGGAACTCGGCGACGATCGGGAACACCGTGCCGAGCCCCGGCCGGCCGGGGCCCTGCTGGCGCGACTCCACGAGGCCGGGGTCCCACTCCGACGCGCGGCCGAACTCCGCGACCTGGTGGAAGGCCGCGTCGCGGGGCATGGGGACGGTGACGGTGCGGGATACGTGGATCATGGGTTCCTCGGGCGCACGGCGCCAATCGATGCCACGAGCGCCACGATGGCGGCGGCCTGGGCGATGAACAGCCCGATGTCCCGGGCCAGGAATTCCGCGGGCCCCGGCGGGCGCACGAGGCGCCACGCCACGAGGGCCGTCGCAATGGTGGTGAGCACGACGCACGTCCATGCGAGCGCCCGGACGATGTCGGCGTCGATGGGAAGGAAGCCGCGCACGTCGAGCCACATGAGCGCGGCGGCGATGAGGGTGATGACGGCCGCGGCGAAGGCGATGCGGGCGAGCAGCGTGGCGTCCCAGCCCGAGGTGGCCTCGGGGGTGAAGGGCGGCGCGACGTCGGCTGTGTACCACGGCAGGAACACGCTGATCGTGAGGATGAGCGCTGCGATCGCTGTGATGGCGGGGACCGTCCCGCGATTCGCGTGCACTTGGGGCCCGGTACCCATGGGGTCATCCTATCCGCACGCTGATACGCTCAACGAGACCGGCAAGGACCCTAGGAGGACGGGTGCCGACCTACATCCTGCTCAGCACGCTCAGCCCCCACGGCGCGGGCACCATCAAGGCCAACCCGCAGCGCGTGAAGGAAGTGAACCAGGAGATCGAGCAGATGGGCGCCAAGGTCGTCCAGCAGTGGGCGGTCCTCGGGCCGTACGACTTCGTGAACATCGTCGAGGCCCCTGACGAGAAGGTGATCGCCCGCGTCTCGGTGGAACTCGCAGCGCGCGGCACGGCCCACTTCCAGACGTTGACCGCCATCCCGGTCGACGAGTTCCTCTCCCTCCTCAAGTAGCGCAATGGCCGCACGTCGGCGCGGCCTGATCATCGGCGCGGGGCTCGTCGGCCTCGCAGCGTCGCCCTTCGCCGCGCCGCTCCGTCAGGCCGTTCGCGTGCGCATCGAGCGCGCCCGCCGCAGGTCGCCCGACCCGGTGGAGCCCTTCCTCGAGGCGCCCTGCTACGCGCGCCCCGAGCCGGGCGCGGACGGTCGCCGGGGGGCCTAGGCGATGGCCCGCGGCCCCTGGCGCTGGGAAGTGCTGGTGCCCGCGCACCGCATCATCTTCGGCCTGCTTGGCGATGAGGTGGTGGAGAGCAGGGCGGCCACCACCCAGGGCACCTTCGCCGCCTACCGGCGCCTCGACGGCGCGGTGCCCGGGATGATCGCCTGGCCCAACACCCTGCTGCTCACGGGCCCTGAGCCCGTGGTGATCGATCCCGGCTACCAGACCCAGGGGGACATGCTCGACGGCGCCCTGCGCGCACGCGGCATCGCGCCGGGCGACGTGCGCACCGTCGTGATGACCCACCTGCACTCCGATCACCTGAGCGCGCTGCCGCAACTCCCCGGGGTCACCGAGGTGTGGGTGCACCGAGATGAGCTCGACACCCCGTGGGCGCGACGGCAGCGCGGCATCATCGACGACGTACCGATCGTGGTGATGGACGGCGCGGAAGGCGCGATACGTGATGGCCTGACGTGGTTCCACACGCCGGGGCACGCCCCCGGACACGTGGCGGTGGTGGCCGAGTGCCACGACGCCCGGGTCATCGCCGCGGGCGACACCCTCGGCCCCGACCCCGCGTGGTTCCGCGAGATGTCGGCGCCTGACGGGCTGGAAAACGCCGACCAGCACGTGGTCGCCTGGCGGATGATCCGCGAGCGAGCGCCGGCGCTCGTGGTTCCGGGGCACTACGCGCCCTTCGAGATTTCCTAGGCGCGCCGCAGGAAGGGACGGCGGCAGGGGGCGTCGAAAGGCGTTCCGTCAGAACCCGTCCAAGGAGCACCGGTGGACCTGCAGGGGATCTCGCGAGAGCAGAAGGAGATGGGCGCAGCCGTGTGCATGCTGCTGTTCATCATCTCCCTGTTCCTCAAGTGGCAGACCTTCGGACCGATCTCCGGATCCGGCGCCGACCTGGGCTCCTGGCCCCTCGCGCTGATCATCGCGCTGGTGGCCGGCGGCATCATGGCCGCGGACGGCCTGCGCATGGACATACCGCTGCGCCGCATCAACCCGATGTCGCTCGCCATCTACCTCATGTCGCTGCTCGTCTTCTACGTGATCGTCTTCATCCTGGCGATCGACGGGCTCTCGTATGGCGTGTGGCTCGCGCTCATCTTCTCGGTCATCGGGCTCGTCCTCACCTACTCGGTATACCGCCAGGACACCCGGTAACACCGCCGTTCGCGCGCCGAGCGCGAGCGTAGACTCACTTCGTGCCTCGCTTCGGAGCCCTCGAGCGCGTCGAGATCCTGGCCGCCATCCTTGGCGGGCTGTGGTGCGGTGCGCTCTTCCTGCCGTGGTTCGGCATGGGCGGCACCGAGGGCGACCTCACCGGCGCAAACATGATCGACTCGTCGTGGCTCCCGCTGGTGATCGTGGCCGTGGCATCGGCGCTGCTGCTGCTTGATGCCATCACCGTGAGCGGCATGCGGTCGCTGCCGGTGCCGGCCTTCAGCACCTTCCTCATGCCCATCGGGCTGTTCTACACGGCGCTGTTCATCCTGGCGGGCGACAACTTCATGTACGGGGCCTGGGTGGCCCTCGGCCTCTCGGGCGGCGCAGCGGTGCTCGCCGCCATGGCCTGGGCCATAGACCGGCGCGGCTAGAAAGGACGCCAGTGAATTACCTCAAGTCACTCGATCGCCGGGAGCGGCTCATCGCCGTGGCGATCCTCAATGGCGTCTTCATCATCAGCCTGTTCTTCGAGTGGGGCGCCGGCGGCGCCCGCGCGTGGGATGCCGACTCGGTCTGGCTGGCCTTCCTCGCCGCCCTGTTCGCGGGCCTCATCTCGCTGGCCGACGCCTTCGACTATGAGGTGCCGCGGCTCCCGGGCGCCGGCGTGTCGGCGTACCTCACCTCGATCACACTGGTCTACACGGTCGTCGCCCTCATGGACATCCGGGACCAGTCGTGGGGCATCATCGTCTCACTCATCGTCTCGATCGTCTCCACGTTCATCGCATGGGGCACGTGGAGGGCCGACCGGGCCTGATCCACCAGGAGGGATCATGGGCTTCACCGACAAGGCGAAGGACCTCGCCAGCAAGACCGCGGACGCAGCGCAGAAGGGCGCGAAGGACGCGCGCGACAAGGGCGAGAAGCTCATGCTTCAGCGCAAGCTGAACGCAACGGCCGAGGAGCTCGGGCATTTGGTGTACCGCCAGCATGAGGGAATGACGGGGCTGGACGACGAGGTGAACCGCCTCGTGTCCGAGATGAAGGCCCTGCACGCAGAGATCGACGCCATTCCCGTCTAGGTGACGCCGATGCCCGCATCCTCCCCGGCCGCGTGACCGCGCTCGCGTGGGTGATCGCCGCGATCGCGGTCGCCGTGGCCATCGGGGCGATCGTGGCGCTTCGGCGCCGCGTGAGCAGCGAGCCGGTCGCGCCAGACGCCGTGGAGCCTGCTGCGCAGGCAGATGCCGGTCGCCTCGACGCCGCCTTCGAGGCGCTTCCCACCACGGCGGTGCTGGTGGGCGCGGGGTCCGAGGTGGAGCGGGTCAACCCCGCGGCGCTCAGGGCCTTTCCCTTCCTTCGGACCGGCGTGAGCGTGCTCGAGGCATTCGGCGATCACCTGCTGGCATCGCGGGTGCGCGAGGCCCTCAACACCGGCCGCGACGACGAGTTCGAGCTGCGCCTGTTCGTGGAGGGCCGGCGCACCTTCCGCGCGCAGGTGGTGCCGTTCTCGGCCGACGGGGAGCCGGGTGCGGTGCTCACGCTCATCGACGCCACGCAGGCCGTGGCCTACCAGGACCTGCGCTCGCAGTTCGTCGCCAACGTCTCGCACGAGCTCCGCACGCCGCTCACCGGCCTGCGCGGAATGCTCGAGGCCCTGGAGGACCCGGAGATGCCGGCCGACATGCGCGCCGACTTCGTGGGCCGCTCGCGCTTCGAGACGGAGCGCCTCGAGGCCCTGGTGGACGACATCCTCTTCCTCTCGGAGCTGGAGGCGGCGCAGGGCGACCCGTCGGGTGACCGCACGGACATGGCCATGGTGGCGCGCGAGGTGGCGGCGGAGCTCGAGGGCGAGGCCGGCGAGCAGGGCGTGACCATCGTGGTGGAGGCCGGGGATGGGGCCATCACCCCGCTCACCGAGCGCATGGCGCACACCGTCGTGCGCAACCTGGCCGAGAACGCCGTGCGCTATGCGGGCACGGGGTCCACCGCCACGGTCCGCGTGGGGCGCGACCGGGACATGGTGGTGGTGGAGGTGCAGGACGACGGGCTGGGGATTCCCGAGAAGGATGTCCCGCACGTTTTCGAGCGCTTCTACCGCGCAGATCCGTCGCGCTCGCGCCGCCTCGGCGGCACCGGGCTGGGCCTCTCGATCGTCAAGCACATCACCGAACGGCTGGGCGGATCGGCCTCGATCACGTCCCGCGAGGGCTTCGGCACGATCGTCACGGCGCGCATCCCCGCGGCCGGCCCACCAGTGACCGACGTCCCCGGTGATCCCGGGCGGGGCTCCAGCGCCCGCCTGCGTTGGTAACGTCGCGCGCCGTGGCAATTCCGCTGATGGATATCCGGGCGCAATACGCGCCCCTGCGCGGCGAGCTCGATGCAGCTCTCGCCGAGATCCTCGACACCGGCGCCTTCATCCTGGGCCCCCGGGTGCGCGCCATCGAGGAGGCCGTGTCCCAGCGCCTCGACAACCGCCCGTGCGTGGGCGTGGCCAATGGCACCGACGCGCTGGTCATCGCGCTCCAGGCGCTGGGCGTAGGGCCCGGCGATGAGGTCATCACCACGCCGTACACCTTCTACGCCACGGCCGAGGCCATCGCGCGGCACGGGGCCACGCCGGTGTTCGTGGACGTCGAGCCCGTGGGCGCGTGCCTCGACCCCGACCTCATCGAGGAGAAGGTCACCGAGAAGACCAAGGCGATCATCCCGGTGCACATCTTCGGCCACGCCGCCTCGATGACGCCCATCCTCACCACGGCCGCCGAGAACAGCCTGTCGGTCATCGAGGATGCCGCGCAGGCATTCGGGTCGGCCGATGGGGAGTGGGCCGTGGGCACCATGGGCGACATCGCCACGATCTCGTTCTTCCCCACAAAGAACTTCCCCGGCATCGGTGATGGCGGGATGGTCGTGTGCAGCGACCCCGACCTCGGCGCCGCGGTGAAGCGCCTGAGGTTCCATGGCTCGGAGGACAAGGTCGTGTTCACCGAGGTGGGCTACAACTCGCGCCTCGACGAGATCCAGGCCGCGGCCGTGAACATCTTCCTGCCGCACGTGGATGATTGGAACGACCGGCGTCGGCAGGTGGCCGACTGGTATCGCGAGGCGGGGCTCGGCCAGCACGTCACGCTCCCCGAGGAGCGCGATGGGGTGCGCCACATCTACCACCTCTACGTGGTGCGCCATCCCGAGCGCGACCGCCTGCGCGAGCTGCTCGTGGAGGACGGCATCGGCGCCGTCGTCTACTACGGCACGCCCATGCACCTGCAGCCGGTGTTCGCGGGGCTGGGCTACTCGAAGGGCGACCTGCCGGTGGCGGAGGAGTGGGCGGACACCGGCCTCGCGCTGCCGATGCACCCGAACCTCACGCGCGAGCAGGTGGACGAGGTGGTCGCGGCCGTCGGCCGCGCCGTCGAGCGCATCTAGGACGACCGGGGGAGGCCCCATGCGGGTCTGGGTCGACTGCACCAACTCACCGCACGTGCTGATCTTCCGGCCGCTCATCCGCCGGATGCAGGAGCGCGGCCATGAGGTGGTCGTCACGTCACGCGACTTCGCGCAGACCATCGGGCTGCTCGACAAGTACGGCATCCCGCATCGCACCATGGGCGCGCACGGCGGCGGTGGCCTCGCGGGCAAGGCCCGGGCCATGACGTCCCGCTCGGCGCAGCTCGCGCGCATGGTGCGATCCGAGCAGTTCGACGTGGCCGTGGCGCACGGCAGCACCGACCAGCCCCTGGTGGCGCGCCTCGCGGGCATCCCGCAGGTGACGATGTTCGACTACGAGCACGCCGCGGCCATGCATCACTCCAACGGCCGGCTGGCATCACGGGTGCTCGTGCCGGATGCCATCCCCGAGTCGGCCCTCGTGCGCTACGGCATTCGCCCGCCGAAGCTCATCCGCTACCCGGGCCTCAAGGAGGAGTACTACCTCGCCGACTACCCGCCCGACCCCACGGCCGTCGTGGAGGAGCTCGGGCTCGACGAGGACAAGGTAATCGTGGTGCTGCGGCCGCCGCCGGAGGTCACGCTGTACCACCGCGGAGCATCCACCGATGTGTTCGCGCGCGTGGTGGACATGCTCGAGGCGCAGGCCGACCGCGTGCAGGTGGTGGCCCTGCCGCGCATTGACGAGCAGCGCCAGGCCCTTCGTGGCCGGGGGGTGATCGTGCCCGAGCACGCCGTGGACGGGCCGGGCCTGATCGCGGCATCTGACCTGGTGATCAGCGCCGGGGGCACGATGAACCGCGAGGCGGTGGCGCTGGGGGTGCCCGCCTACAGCCCGTTCGCAGGGCGCCTCGGCGCCGTGGACGCGCGCCTCATCGAGGAAGGGCGGTTGCACCGGCTGGACGATCCGGATGCGGTCGCGCTGGTCAAGAGGGAGCGCGAATCTGCGCCTCCCATGCGGGATCCGGAGATCCTCGTCGATCTGATCCTCGGTGCCTCTGCAACAGGGCGTGCGGGCATCCGGCGGCCCTCCAATAGAGTGGCGGGTCGATGAGCATGCGCATCGGCAGCCTCGCCCTGCGGGGATACCTGCATCGCCTCGGCCAGGTCTCGGTTGATCTCGTCCTGATCGCGCTCGCCTGGTGGCTGGCGTTCGTCGTGCGCTTCGACGGCGACCCGCCCGGGCGCTACGAGCGACTCTTCCTCATCACTGTGGGCGTGGTGGTGGGCATCAAGCTCGTCACCTTCATCGCGTTCCGGCTCTACACACGCTGGTGGCGCTTCACCGGCATCCAGGAGCTCGAGCAGATCCTGCTCGCCTGCCTGGTGGCGAGCGGCCTGGTCACCCTCGCGCTCACGCTCTGGCGCCCCGATGGCTATGAGGCGGTGCCGCGAGGCGTGTTCGCGCTCGACTTCCTCTTCACCGTGGTGCTCATCGGCGGCGTGCGGTTCCTCGTGCGGTCGGTCATGGAGCGTGCGTCACGCGGCGCGGCCGTGGGCCCCGGCCGCCCGGTCATCATCTGCGGGGCCGGTAACGCTGCCAACTCGCTGCTGCGCGACATGCGCGCCAACGCCGCGCTTGCCTATACGCCGGTGGGGCTCATCGACGACGACCCGCGCAAGAAGGGCCTGCGCGTCGGTGGCGTCAAGGTGCTTGGCACCCGCGACGAGCTCCCGCGCATCCTTCGTGAGACGCGCGCTCGCGAGGTGATCATCGCCATGCCGTCCGCGCCAGGCGCCGTGCGCAAGGACATCGTCGAGCAGTGCCGCTCGGCGAACGTGCGGGTCACCACCCTGCCCGGCCTCCCCGAGCTGATGAACGGCGAGGTGTCGGTGCAGAAGCTGCGCGAGGTGCAGGTGGAGGATGTCCTCGGCCGCGCGCCCGTGGAGATCGACATGGCGCGCGTGGCGCGCTACCTCAACGGACGCCGCGTGCTCGTGACCGGTGCGGGAGGGTCCATCGGATCGGAGCTCTGCCGCCAGGTTGCCGCCGTGGGTCCGAGCAGCCTGGTCATCGTCGACCATGCCGAGAACAACCTCTTCGAGATCGATCTCGAGCTTCGCGACCGGGGCCACGCGCCCACGCCCGTGGTGGCCGACTGCCGCGACGCCGATCTCATGGAGCAGGTGTTCAGCGCGCACCGTCCCGAGATCGTGTTCCACGCCGCCGCGTACAAGCACGTACCGATGATGGAGATCAACCCCATCCAGGCGATCGCCAACAACGCGCTGGCCACCGCCACGCTCGCCGACCTCGCCGTGCGCCACGGCGTCGAGCGCTTCTGCCTCATCTCCACCGACAAGGCCGTGGAGCCCAAGACCGTGATGGGCGGCACCAAGGCGCTCGCAGAACGGGTGGTCGAGATGCATGGCCACGACGCCCGTACCCGCTTCGCCGCGGTGCGGTTCGGCAACGTGCTCGGCTCGTCCGGATCGGTGCTCCCGATCTTCCGGCGCCAGATCGCGGCGGGCGGTCCCGTGACGGTGACTCACCCCGACATGACCCGCTACTTCATGACGATCCCCGAGGCGGTGCAGCTCGTCATCGAGGCGACCGGCATCGCCGACGGCGGGGATGTCTTCGTGCTCGACATGGGCGAGCCGGTGCGCATCATGGACCTCGCCCATAACATGATCCGGCTCTCGGGGATGGAGCCCGGCCGCGACATCCAGGTGGAGGTCACCGGCGTGCGCCCGGGCGAGAAGCTGCACGAGGAACTCTTCAACCTCGATGAGGAGGTGCGCCCCACGCGGTACGGCGGCATCCTCCGCGCCACGCGCCCGGCCCTCGACCCCGCGGTGCTCTCCGAGCGGATTACCGCCTTGCGGGGCGCCGTGGTGGCCGGTGACCCCGTCCACGCGTCAGACGCCCTGTGGGCAACGCTCCGCGCCGGCAGGGAGCGGCTGCCGTCCGGCGAACCTGAGGACGTGCCGGCAATCGACGAGGGAGACGCACGATGAGCACTGCAGCCGTGACCACGCTGACAGGGCCCGACATCCTGCCCGCGGGCTGCGTGCACGTGCGCCCGGGCGGGGTGCTCTCACGCGTGCGCCGCACCTGCACCACGCACAAGTGCGAAGCCCAGTGCGTCGGCCGGTCTTCCGGCGGCGATGGCCTCGTGTACTGGTGTGCCGAGGGGCGGCACCACATCACGTCCGACAAGAGGTAGACCTCTCTCCGTGCGGGGCCTGTACGGCCGGGGGTGGGGGACATCGCCCTCCTCCCTTCTGAACGGTCGATCGGACGATGTCCCCCACCCCCGGCCTGCGCTGCCCCCTCGCCGTGGCGGAGCGCAGGGGTGACACCACCCCTCCGAACCCCGCGATAAGGTGCGCTTATGGACCTGCGGCAACTGCTGACGCTCCGGATGGTGGTGGACAAGGGCTCCTTCTCGCATGCTGCCGAGGAGTTGGGCATCTCGCAGCCAGCGGTGTCGTTCCAGATCAGGGCACTCGAGGAGCGCATCGGGCAGAGGTTGCTCGACCGCAGCGGGCGCCGGGTGACCCTCACCGACGCCGGCCGCGTTGTGGACGCCCATGCGCGCCGGCTTCTGGCGCTCGAGGAGGAGATGCTCCGCGACGTCGCGGGGCTGTCCGACCACCTGTCCGGGCCGCTGGTGCTGGGATCATCCACGGGCCCGGGCGAGTTGCTGCTGCCGCATCTCCTCGGGGGCTTCAAGCGCGAGAACCCCGAGGTGGAGGTGTCGCTCGTGGTGCAGGACACCCAGACCGTGTGCGACCGCGTGCTGGATGATGAGATCGAGCTCGGGGTGGTGGGCGCCGCCCGGCCGCACCGGGGGCTCGTGTTCGAGCCCTTCGTACGCGATGAGCTCGTGGTGATCTGCCCGCCGGATCATGCGCTCGCGAAGAAGAAGCGCATTGCGCTGGCCGATCTCGCGGCACAGCCGCTCATCCTGCAGCAGCGCGGGTCGGGCGTGCGCGCAGTGCTCGAGTCGGCGTTCCGCGCCGCCGGAATCCGCATGCGCGACCTGGACATCACGCTCGAGCTCGGCCTTCAGCAGTCGGTGCGCGTGGCGGTGCTCGATGGCCTCGGTATCACCGTCATCTCGCGCCTCGCAGTGGAGCGAGATCTGGCGGAGGGGCGCCTCGTGGCCGTGGAGGTGGAGGGCGCGGTGCTGGCTCGCGACTTCTCGCTGGTCCGCCACGCAGGCCGCACTCCGAGCAGGGTGAGCGAGGGGTTCGTGGCGTATGCGGCCGAGCACCTCGGCGACCTCGTGCCGCCCGCCGGCGGACCGGCCGCGCCTGCGGAGCCCGGGGATTCGTGACGACTGCGGACGGGCGTTGCGACGTTCTGGTCGTGGGCTCCGGCGGAGCGGGCATGAGCGCCGCGATCGCCGCCCGCGAGGCCGGCGCGTCGGTGATCGTCATCACGAAGTCGGCGCTCGGGGCATCGAATACCGGTCGCGCCCAGGGGGGCATCCAGGCCGCGATCGGCGCGGACGACACCACCGAGGATCATTTCGAGGACACCCTGTCGGCGGGCCACGACGACGGCGATCCCGCGCTCGTGCGCACCCTCGTGGAGGGCGGCCCCGACGCCATCGCCTGGTTGGCCTCGATCGGCGTGCCGTTCACGCATGATGACGGCGACCTCCGGGTGATCCGCTGCGGCGGCGCCCGCCGCCCTCGGCTGCTGCAGGCCGGCGAGCGCACCGGGGCCGAGATGGTGCAGGCGCTGCGGGCCGCCGTGCGGGGCAGCGGCGCTGAGGTGCGCGAGTCGACGTCCCTCGAGGCGCTTGAGCCCGCGGGCGACGGCTGGCGTGCGCTCACCCGGGGGAAGGATGGATCGGCCACGCAGATCATGGCGTCCGCCGTCGTGCTGGCGGCCGGCGGGGGGTTGGGGGGCGAGGCCGCGCGCATCGGCGAGCAGAGCACGAACCATCCCGACGCCACGCCTGAGGTTCTCGAGATGGCGCTCGCGCTGGGCGCCGAGGGGCGCGACCTCGACTCCTGGCAGCGCCATCCCACCGGCGCCGTGTGGCCCGCGGGCCTCGCCGGCTACGCGCTCCCGGAGACCACGCGCTCGTACGGCGCCACGCTGCACGATGCGGCAGGGGAGAGGTTCGTCGACGAGCTGGCCCCGCGCGACGTGGTGGCGGATGCCATCATCCGCATCGTGGAGGAGGGCCGGGGGGCAGCCGCGCCGGATGGCACCATGGGCGCCTGGCTCGACACCACTGCCATCGACCGGGACAACGGCCCCGGGTTCACGGCCGAGAGGCTGGCCTACGTGCACAACCGCTACCTGAAGCAGGGGGTGGACATCACCAAGGAGCGCGTTCTCGTATATCCGGTGCTGCATTACCGGAACGGTGGCCTCGTCATCGACGAGTCGGGCCGCACGACGCTCGCTCGCCTCTACGCGGCGGGCGAGATCACCGGCGGCGTGCACGGCACCAACCGCCTCATGGGCAACTCGCTGCTCGACACCGTGGTGTTCGGACGCATCGCGGGATCGGCCGCCGCGCGGAAGGCCCTGGCGTGAGCCGCGCCGCGGACTTCCTCACGCTCCCCGGCCGGCCCGACAAGCCGCGCCAGTTCGGCCTCACGCACGTGATCGACAAGGGCCTGTCGCTGCGGCAGGTGGAGGACATGTTCGCCACCAGCGGCGACTTCATCGACATCGTGAAGCTCGGCTGGGGCACCGCCTACGTGACCAAGGGGCTCGAGGAGAAGATCCGCCTCTATGAGTCGCTGGGCGTGGCCACCGTGCTCGGGGGCACCTTCTGGGAGGCCTGCCTCGTGCAGGGCAAGCTCGCCGAGTGGAAGGACTTCATCGGCGGGCTCGGCCTGCGCCACGTGGAGGTGTCCGATGGCACCGTGGACCTCCCCCACGAGAAGAAGCTCGAGTACATCGAGGAGTACGCGCAGGACTTCACGGTGCTGTCGGAGGTGGGCTCGAAGGACAACGACGTGGTCATCGCCCCGTACCGATGGGTGGAGATGATCGACGCGGAGCTGCGCGCGGGCGCATGGAAGGTGATCACCGAGGCCCGAGAGAGCGGCACCGCCGGTGTGTTCCGCGGGGATGGCGAGGTGCGCATGGGACTGATCGACGAGATCGTCCACGCGATCGACGCGCACCGCCTGCTGTTCGAGGCGCCGCAGAAGGCGCAGCAGGTGTGGTTCGTCCGCTCCTTCGGGGCGAACGTCAACCTCGGCAACATCCCGCCCGACGAGGTGATCCCGCTCGAGACCCTGCGGCTCGGCCTGCGGTCGGACACCCTGTTCACCATGACCCCGATCGGCCACGTGGACGGCGCGGGCATCTAGCCTCCCCCCAATGCGCAGCCCCGCCCCCATCATCGCCATCGCCGCGATCGCCGCCACGGCGGGCATCGCCGGTAGCGCTGCTGCCCCGGCCGATGCCCGGCCAATGGGCCATGTCTTCGACTGGAACCACGAGCTCAACCAGGAGCAGAATCCACGGTGGAAGCCCAACGGGCCGCTGCCGATCCCCCGCGCTCGCTGGCTGCGCCTGGTGAATGAGATCCTTCTCACGGAGGGAGCGCACGGCCTGTGGGGGAGCGGCTTCGCGTCGCTGCCCTTCGACATCCCCGTGTCGCCGCGCGAGCCCTCGTCGTGGCGCAACCCCGCCAACTTCCAGCGGCTCTACAACGCCACGGGCCTGTCGTGGGACGCCAACGTTGAGGCCCGCGCGGCGAAGGAGGCCCTGTGCATCTTCCCGCGGGTTCCGCGCACCTGCCGGCCCACCGGGGTGGTGTTCCAGCCCGATACCAAGGCGCCCACTCGGCGCATGTCGCTGCTCGACCCGGCCTATCAACGCAAGGCGCTGGCTGAGATCCGCCGCATCGTGCCCCGCCTGCGCAGCGCTCCGTACGTGTACGCCTACAACGGGTCCGACGAGCCGCTCGTGGTGCTGCCCGCGGGCAAGGCCACGCGCACGCCCTTCTGGCGCAAGCAGGCCGCGCAGGTGCGTCGCGAGTTCGGGTGGGCACCGCCGCGGGCGGGTGCCAAGCGCACGCAGTCGCCGATCGCGGGACTTCGCTGGCTCGCGTACTCGCGCTGGACCAGCAAGAGGTTCTTCGCCATGAAGGCGCGGCAGGCCGACCTGATCCGGCGCCTCGATCCCGGTGCCCGCGTGGTGCCGAACAACTACGCCATGATCGACGGCTTCCTGCCGTGGGACTATTCGGTGCTCGGCACCTTCGCCGACATCGTCGAGGCCGACCCCTACGTGTCGTACGCGGAGCGCGCCAACCCGGGGCGCGGGCGCTACAACCCGGGTTTCGGCGCCAAGCTGATGTCCGACCTCACGGGCAAGCCCGTGCGCATCATCGTGCAGGCGTTCCCATATGCGCGCTACTCGCCCGGCATCGCCGACGTCGAGGCGTGGACGAGCCAGGCACTCCGCGCCGGCGCCACGCACATCACGTTCTACGCGAAGGGCAATCCCCGCTTCACCAACCGCAAGCTCTACGACGGCATGCTGAGTACGGCCAAGCGCCTGCGGGGCCTGAACCTGCCAGATGCCCCCGTCGATCCCGCGACGGTGGTGGTGTACTCGACCATGAGCGAGGGCCAGGGGCAGCCCGACAAGCGCGGTGACGCCCGTTACCGCACGTCGGGTGATGCGCTGTACACCACCCACTCGCTGCTCGGCGAGCTCAACGGCGCGCCGTTCGTCTTCGACACCGATGAGCGACTGGCGGCGCAGCGCGAGCGGCTGGCCCGGGCGAAGGTCGTGTGGCTCCCGCGTGGCGACACGCTGTCCCGGCCATTCGCCGAGGCCCTCCGCGACTGGGTGAATGCCGGCGGCTTCCTGGTGGTCACCGACCCCACGGCATTCGCGCGCACTCCCGCGAATGAGGACCTCTCGGACATCGGCGCCGCGCTCAAGGGGGGTCGCCTCGGTGGCAAGGCCGGCAGCGTGCTGCTCGTGCGCAAGGGTTCGCTCGGCACCAGCACGCCGCCCGACCTCTACGCCGTGCCCGTGGACGAACAGCGCGCGTGGGCGTTCACCGACGTCCCCGCCGGCGCCACCGTGGTGGCCACGCACCTCGACCAGAGCCCCGCGGCGGTGCTGCGCACGGTGGGCATGGGGAGGGTGCTGTCGTTCGCGGCCGATCCGATGACCCCGGGGTCGCTGGTGGAGCCCATGGACCTGGTGCCGCTGGTCGGGATGATCCAGCGCATGGGCGGTGGCCAGACCGGGCATGAGTCGTGGAAGTGGCGCATCCCGGGTACCGCGGACCTCCCGCCGTGGGACGGCGCGTACCGCCCGTAGCGCGATGGCCGTGTTCGTCTGTCCGAGGTGCGCCCACCGGGTCGCGGGCGCCGAGCGCGCCGAGGGGCACCAGCCCCGCGGCTGCCCGAAGTGCGGCTTCGGGTTCGTGTTCGAGATGATGGACGACTACTACGCGGGTCCCCTCACCGCGCTCATCTGCTGCGACCGGCAGCGCCGGGTGCTGGTGGCCGGGCACTCGGCCACGCCGATCACGGGCTGGCCGGACGGCGACCTGATCGGCTGCGAGGTGGCCGAGGCGCTCGGGCTGGGCTTCCCGGGCGCTGCAGACGATCCCATTGCGCGCAGCCTCGAGTGGGGCGTTCGCGTGCTGCAGGAGCCATGCACCTTCCGCCCCTACGGCGTGGACGAGGACCGCCCGGCCGTGGCGGATATCTTCCCGGCATACGACGATGACGGCGGGCTGCTGCTGGCCCTCACCCCCGGCATGAAGGAGTAGGGATGGACACCCGTCGGTTGGGCGCATCGGACCTCGACCTCACGGTCATCGGCCTCGGCACGTGGCAGTTCGGCGGCCGATGGGGCGGCGCCGATGATGCCGACAGCGAGGCCGCCTGCCACGCGGCGCTTGACGCCGGCATCAACTGGATTGACACCGCCGACATCTACGGCCAGGGTCGCGCTGAGCAGGTGGTGGGGAAGGTGCTGCGCGACCGGTCGGATGATGTGATCGTCGCCACCAAGGGCGGCGTGGCGTGGGAGGTCACCGGCGATGGGCTGCGCATCTGGCGCGAGGCCTCGGGCGCGTACCTGCGCATGGCGCTTGAGCGTTCGCTCGACGCCCTCGGGCTCGACTCGGTGGACCTCTACCAGGTGCACTGGCCCGTGGGCGACGTGCCGGCCGACGACACCCTCGCGGAGCTCGTGAAGATGCGCGACGAGGGCAAGGTCCGCTGGATCGGCGTGTCGAACTACCACCTCGCCGACCTCGAGGAGGCCCACGCCGCGGGACCGTTCGTGTCGCTGCAGGTGGGCTACCACGTGATGCGCCGCCAGGTCGAGGACGCCGAGCTGCCGTGGTGCCGTGCGAACGATGTGGGCGTGCTGGCCTACGGGCCGCTTGCCCACGGCCTGCTCACGGGGCGCATGGACGAGCAGACGACATTCCCCGTGAGCGACTGGCGGGCGCAGAGCGAGTTCTTCGCCGACGACCACTTCGGCGACCGCATCGCGGTGATGCGTGGCATGCAGCGGATCGCCGAGGACTCAGGGCGCCCGGGCGGCGTGGCGGAGCTCGCGGTCGCCTGGGTTCTCCGCCGACCCGAGGTGACCTCGGCCATCGTGGGGGCGCACGACGCCGCCCAGGCCCGGGGCGCGGCGGCCCTCGCGGGCACGCCGCTGTCCCCGGACGAGGAGGCGGCCATCGACGCGGTGCTCAGCGAGTACCCGGCTGCGTCACGCGAGTACGGGCACGGCGAGCCACCCCCGCGCACCTAGGCCTCGAGGATCTCCCAGGTGCCGTTGAGCGACGCCTGCAGGTACGGGTGGTTGAGCGCGTAGAGGAACCCGAGGATCACCCCGAACGCCACCGACGTGTGGTCACCGGGGCGGCCGTCGAGCGCGAACTCGCGAAGGTCGCGCGTGCGGCGCGCCGTGGTGACCCACGTCCAGATGGCGGGCACGATGAGGAATCCACCGGGGAAGAGGGCCAGCACGCTGAGCCCCGGCGAGTTGCCGAAGGGCTTCCCGAGCGCCTCGGACATGTCGCGCAGCTCGCGGTTCACGTAGTACCAGTGGAACAGCGCGTAGATGCCAAGGGTCACGATGATGAGCAGCCAGGTGACGACCACCCCGCGCCGCTTCACGACGACCCCCCGTACCTCGATCTCCTCTGCGGCCATGCGTTCTTCCGTCCGTTCGTAGGGTGCGTGATCACGTTACCGGGCATGATCAGGTTATGCGCGTCGCGATCACAGGTGCAACAGGCCTCGTCGGCCGCCATCTCACCCGGGCCCTGCTCGCCCGGGGCGACGAGGTGGTGCCCCTCTCGCGCGCGCATGGCGACGTGCACGGCGTGCCCACGGTCGCCTGGGACCCTGTGTTCGAGGACCTCCCCGCCGCGGCCATCGATGGCGTGGACGCCATCGTCAACATGGCCGGCGCATCGGTGGCCGGGGGGCGCTGGACCCGCGACCGGAAGAAGGTCATTCGCGATAGCCGGGTGATCACCACCACGCGCATCGCCGAGGCCCTGGCCGCGGGCACGGGGCCGCGCGTGCTGGTGAGCGGCAGCGCCACCGGCTACTACGGCAATCGCGACGACGAGGTTCTGCCCGAGTCGGCTGGCCCCGGGCAGGGGTTCCTGTCGGAGGTTGCCGTGGCGTGGGAGGCCGCCGCGATGGCGGCCACGCGTGGCGGCGTGCGCGTGGCCATCTCTCGCACCGGGATGGTGCTCGCCGAGGACGGCGGGGTGATCCCCCGGCTCGCCAAGCTCGCCCGAGCCGGCATGGCCGGCCCGCTGGCGGGCGGACGGCAGTGGGTGCCGTGGGTGGACATCGCCGACGTCGTCGGCATGATCCTCCGCGTGATGGAGGATGACGCCTGGGAGGGCCCGTTCAACAACGTGGCGCCCGCGCCGCTGCGCCAAGCCGAGGTGGCGAAGGCCTTCGGCCGCGCCGTCGGGCGCCCCGCGGTGGTGCCCACCCCGGCGCTGGCGCTGAAGGTGACGCTCGGCGATGCCGCCGTGCTGGTGACCGACAGCCACCGCACCGATCCGGTGGTCGCGAGCGGTCGCGGCTATGGGTGGGAGTACGGCGACATCGACGCCTCCCTGGGCGCGCGAATCCCCTAGTCGGGCTCGTCGATGCCCGACTGCTCGGGCATGAGCCGCGCGACGTCGGCCTGCAGCGTGAGCCAGGTCTCCCGCAAGTGCGTGGTGAGCACGTGGTACTTCCCGCCCGGGAGCCCGGACACCACGCGGTAGAGCTCGTCCGGCCCGGCCTCCTCGGCCTCGAACGTCATCTGCCGGTACTGCTCGATGAGATCGGCCAGTTCGCGGTGGTGCTCCTGTTGCATCTGCAGCAGCTGGTCGATACGAACGAGTGCCTCGTCGGACATGGCGCAACGATACGCCGCGAGGTGGTGGTACCGTCCCGGCCGCCCCGGGGGATTAGCTCAGCTGGGAGAGCGCCTGCTTTGCAAGCAGGAGGTCACCGGTTCGATCCCGGTATCCTCCACTTCAGACTGAAAGGTCCGCATGTGCGGGCCTTTCTTCTTTGGCGGAAACCATCGGGCTGGTGCTGGCCACTACCGGGCCACCACGCGCCTGCCGTGCGAGCGCATCGAGCAGCCAGTTGGGCTCGTCGCGAAGCAGGTGGGCATACACCTCGCGGGTCACGGACTTCATGCCTTGGCCAGCGCCATGGGCGATGCGCGTGTCGCTCCAGCCCGCCTCGAAGCGCAGGCTGATCGAGCGGTGCCGAAAGTCGTGCGGCGAGAAGTGGGGGATGCGGGAGAACTTGCACGCACGCGCCGCAGCCTCCCCCTCGGCGACGCCGGGCAGGCGATCAGGGCGCTCCTGCGTGATCGGGGCTTCGTCTGTGGCGGGAACCGTGCTCCCGGCGCCAACTGTGAAGACCAGCAGCGCCGCCACGAGCACCAGGGCGGTGAACACCACCGCGAGGGCTCGCGGCTCCGCCAGGCGCTCGGGGTTCATGGGTCAGCCGGTCAGCAGCCGGTGTTGGTCACCGTGCCGTTGGGGCAGGTGGTGTTGGAGAAGGTCGCGTCGATGAGGTTCGCGCCGGTGAGCCTCGCGCCGGTGAGGTTCGCGCCGGAGAGGTTCGCGTCGGTGAGGTTCGCGTCGGTGAAGTTCGCGCCGATACCGTTCATCCTCCCGAAGGTCGCGCCCGTGAGGTTCGCACCTTCGAAGTTCACTTCTTGAAACTGCCCCTCAGCCAAGAGCGCGCGGGAGAGGTTCGCGCCCGTGAAATTCGTACGGAAGAGGAACGGACCGGGATAGATTTTCGCGTCGCTGAGATCCGCCCCTGAGAAGTCGGCCCTGACGAGGTCCTCGCCTTGCA
>JAURGT010000030.1 GCA_030833665.1 Miltoncostaeales bacterium | reverse complement strand
GCGCGCGAATGACGACGAGCCGCCCGCCTCGGGGAACATCGCGGTTCCCTCGGTGTAGGTGATGGCGGTCGCGGCGAAGATGAGGCCGGCGAACAGGAACACCAGGGGCGTGAGCCCCAGCGCGTACGCGGCCACGAGCCCGAGGGCGTAGTAGATCGACGACCCGACGTTGCCGTATGCCGTGGCCCAGAGCCCGGGGACCCCGACCACGCGTTCCATCCGCTCGCGCCGACGGCGCCGGATGGCCACTTTCTACCTGTGCCTCATTCGGCGCGGCATCGTACTCCCGCACGGGTAGCATCGCGACGGCAGGCTCCCGCCGGGAGCCGCGGACACGGGGAGCACAGGGCAAGTGGCACTCATCGAGGGCGTCGACGTCGTTTTCTACGGCGTGTGCAACATGGATCGGGCCATCGCGTTCTATGAGGGCGTGCTCGGGCTCGGGCTCAGTCACCGCGCCGGCAACGACTGGGCGCAGTTCTCGGTGGGCGGCACTGAGCTGGGGCTCTTCGGCGAGCTCGCCACCTCCCCGCACCAGGGCGGTGCGACCGTGACGTTCCGCGTGGCCGACATGCGCGCCCTCGAGGCCGCCCTCGACGCAGTCGGCGCCAAGAAGGACCCCGTCGAGGACATGGGCGGCGCGCTGTCCATGGAGTTCCTCGATCCCGACGGCAACCGCCTGGTGGCCGTCGAGATCACCTCGTAGGCGCCTAGGCGGCCTCGCCCTGGTCGATCCCCGCGCGACGCGCGGCGATGGCCTCGGCGAACGCCGTGGGATCGCGGGCCACCACGAGCACGCGCGAGGTGCTCCACTCCATCGGGCAGTGCACGGTGATGGGCTCGTCGGTCTCGAGCACCACGCCCTCGCCGGGGGCGGGCGCGAACACCACCATGCCCTTCGCGATGCGCACGCCCATGCCGGCCCACCACGGCCACTTGCGTGTCCACACGCGGGCGATGCGCTCGACCGGCACCTCGGCGTGCCCCACCCACCCCATGCGCACGCTCACGGCGTCATCACGCACCTCCGCCTCGTAGGGGCCACCGGCCGACGTCAGCAGGCGCGACCAGCGGGAGCTCTTGAGCGGGAACATCACGGGATCGTGATCGTACGCGCCGTCGTGCCCAGTCCGAGGGCCGACGAGATCAGCACGCGCACCTGGTAGCGCCCCGGTGCCGTGCGGGCCGGGATGCGCACGCGCGCGATGCGGCGCCCGGCCGCCGGCCCGCCCGAGCGCGATGCCACAAGGCGGAATGCCGCGGCCCGCGGCGGTCCCTTCACGCGCCTGCGCAGCTCGATGCGCCACGAAGCCCGTGCCGGCAGCGAGAACTGCGCCCGCAGCCATGGGCGGGTCACCTTCACGCGCAGGCCCCGCGGGCGCGGCGCGACCTGCGCCCGCCCACGCGACGGCCAGGTGCGGGTGACCGACACCGCCACCGACGCCCGTGCGCCGATCCCGCTTGTCGCCAGCACGGTCACCGACTCGGTGCCGACCGGCGCGGTGGACGTGACGGAGTAGGTGCCGTCGTCGGCGAGGCGCGCCGACCGGCGGCCCACCATCACGCTGGTGACCCCGGCGTCGTCCGTGGCGCGGCCCGACACGGTGAGGCGCCGTCCCGCGAGCCTTGCCGTGGCCGTGAGCGCGGGTGTCGTGGCCCCGACGGCCCCGACGTCCGTGAGCCAGGCATCTGTGATCCCCCCGGACGCCTGTGCATAGGTGAACGACGCCAGGTCCCCGCTGCCGCTCATGGCCGCGCGGTTGCTTCCCTGGGAGGGCGCCGCACCCGACGCCATGCGCGAGGCCCGGTACAGCGCGTTCGTGGAGAGCGTGCGCACGTAGACGTCATCGGCCACGTTGGCATCGTCAGGGTCACTGCCCGTCGTGGCGCCGGCGAAGGCCACGCGCGCGCCGTTCACGCTGATCACCGGCGCATCCGTGATGGTCTCGCCGGAGACCCGTCGGGTGGTGCCGGCGTCGAGGTCGCGCACGTAGGCATCGCGGTCGGCCCCGGTGTCGGTGGCCACCAGCATGGCGGCCGACGAGAAGGCCACGCGCGAGCCGTCGCCCGATATCGAGGGCAGCGAGGAGTCGCCGTTGTCGGTGCCTCCGGTGGGCACGCTCGCCACCACGATCGTGCGCGCCCGCGGGCGCGCCACGTACACGTCGGCGAAGCCGTCGGAATCGCCCAGGGCCAGTACCGAGGCCTCCGCGGTGCCCTCGAACGCGATGGAGCGGCCGTCGGCGCTGATCGCCGGGCGCCCGACGGCCTCCGTCGACTGCACGCCGCTCGCGGTGCGGCTCACGAGCGCCAGCGCGCCGCGGGCGCGCATGTCGGCCATGTAGATGTCGTCGACCGCGTTGGTGTCGGCGGCAAGAAGCGCCCCGGTGCCGGACGTGAACGCCACTTTCGAGCCGTCGGCCGAGATCGAGGGCTGGCCCGTGACCCCGCCGCTCGCCGCCTGGCCGCGCGGGTTGCGCGAGATGAGTACCACCCTGCCGGTGGCGGTGTCCTTGCGGAAGACGTCCATGGCGCCGTTGGAGTCGCCGGCGACGAGGTTCGAGGCCGCGCTGGCGAACACCACATACCGGCCGTCGAGCGACGCCGCGTACGCGCGGGAGGTGGCCGGATCGTCCACCGGTGCCGCCGCGGGCTGCCCCGATGCGCTCGTGGACACCATCGTGGTGCGACCCGTGATGCGATCCCTCATGAAGAGCTGGCGCACGCCACCCGTGGAGGTGCCCGACAGCGCCGCGCTCGACGTGATGAGCACGTACCGGCCGTCAGGCGAGAACGCTGCTCCCTGCACCGAGGACGATGCCGCCGAGCCATCCGGCAGCAGGCCCAGGCGCGAGACGTCGCCCATCGCCGCGAATGCGGCGATGGGCGCGAGGGCAAGGGCCCCCGCGGCGGCGATCACGGCGGCGCGCGGCATGGGTTGAGGCTAGCCATGTGTTCGGCGTCGGCCCCCGCGCACGTCGGCGGGCGACATCCCCGGCCCACGACGCCGGGCCAGCGGCTTAGATGCCCGTCATGCGTATCGGACAGACACTCCTCGCAACGCTTGCCATCGCCGTCGCCTCGGCGTCGGCGGCGGTCGGCCTGCCCGTGGTGGCCATCGACCCCGGCCATGGTGGTGGGGATTCAGGCGCCGTGGGCATCCTGCCGCCGGGCGCCGTCACCGGGCTGGAGGCGCGCGTCAACGCCGAGCTGCAGCCGGTGCTCTTTGAAAAAGATGTCAACCTCGATGTCGCGAATCGGCTCAACGCCTGGCTCATGGCCCGCGGATTCCCGACCGTCATGACGCGCACCACCGACAACGCCGGCGGCGACGTGCCCTACACCGACGTGGGCACCGACCTGCGTGCGCGGACGGACCTGGCCAACGCGCGGCCGGCCGAGATCTTCGTGTCGATCCATCAGAACAGCGCGAGGACGCCGGCGAGCGGGACCGAGACCTACGTGAGGGTCGGCGCGCCCGAGCCCACGCAGGCGCTCGCCGCGGCGATCCAGCGCTCGCTGGTCGCCTGCCTCGGGATGCCCGACCGCGGCGTGCGCGAGCGGTCGTTCTTCGTGGTGCGCGAGACAACGATGCCCGCCGTGCTTGTGGAGGGAGGGTTCCTCTCGAGCGAGGCGGACGTCGCCCTGCTCGCGCAACCGGACTTCCGCCAGAACATGGCCGAGGCCATCGGCGGGGCCGTGTGGTCTTACGCCGGCCTCGGTGACCCCGGGCCCATCTGCGCGGGCGCCGCCGCCGCGGCTCCCGTGCTGGTGCCCACGGCCCTCAGGATCACCCGTGCCGGCAAGGCGCTCACCATGCGCGCGGGCATCAACCCGCGCAGGGGCGACCTGTGGGTCGCCACGGTGCGCGACCAGTCCGGCAATCCGATGTCGAGCGTCCCCCTCCGTGCGCGCCTGCCGAATGGCAAGGGCGTCGCCGTCACGAGCCGCCCCGACGGAAGGGCGCTCATCGCTGTGCCGCGGCGCAAGGGCAAGCTCGTCGTGGCCGTGGCCATGCCCGGCATCGCGGTGGCGGCCAAGGCCCGGGTGCCCGCCCGTCGCCGCTAGGCCGCGGGTGCGTCCAGGGCCTGCCAGGTCTGGTTGAGGGCAGGCAGGACGTCTGCCGGGAGGCGGTCGATGAAGAGGCGGTGCACGCCGTCGTGGTGCGTGGGCTGCGCCTCGCGGAACCGCCTTCGGCCCAGCGGTGTGAGGCGAGCGAGCGAACTGCGCCGGTCGTTCGGGCACTGCATGCGCTCCACGAGCCCCATGGCGACGAGGCGATCAACGAGGCGGGAGAGGCCCGAGAGCGAGAGCAGGGCCCCGTCGGCCAGGTCACTCATGCGCGCGGCGCCGCCGCCGGACGTCGAGAGAAGCAGGAGGACCTCATATTGGGTCAGTGACAGCCCGTGCTCGGCCTGCATCTCGACATCCAGTTCGCGGACGAGTGCGGAGTGGGCCCGGAGGAACCCATGCCACGCCTCCATCTGCTGGGCATCGAGGCCGGCCGTTGCTGATCGGCGCCGGGTGGACATGGCCGAAGGGTAAGCACCGCCCGCGCCGGTCTGGGGGGAGTACGGGCGGTCGCCCGCGAAGTCGGTTGCGTCGGAGGCCGTTCGTAGGATCCTCGTTGATGGGAGACCCCGAGCCGCCGACCGACATGTCGCCGATCCCATCAGGGGCGCCCACCCCGGGGTCGGAGGGGGCGCACACCGCGGGTGATCGCGTGCGCGACCTCATCGCGCGGCTCGGCCGCCCTGTGTCGGTCGCCGAGGTCGCGGTGGAGGCCTTGGGCATCGGCGGCTGCCCGGCACGGGTGGCCGAGCGGCTGGCCCGCGACATCGTGTCCGCCGACTCCCGGCTGGCCTGGGATGGCGACCTCATCGCCGATGCCGACGGCGCCCGCGACGGCACCGCGCTCGGCGCGACGACGTTCTGCATCGTCGACCTGGAGACGACCGGTGGCGCTCCCGGCTCATCCGCCATCACCGAGATCGGTGCCGTGCGCGTGGAGGGGCTGCGCATCACCGATCGGTTCTCCACGCTCGTCGACCCCGAGCAGCCGATCCCGGCGCACATCACCGGCATCACCGGGATCGACGACGCGATGGTGCGCGGCCAGCCGCTCATCGACGTCGCGCTGCCAGCCTTCATCGCGTTCGCGCGCGACGACGTCCTGGTGGCGCACAACGCCCCGTTCGACCTGCGGTTCCTCAACTACGAGCGGCTTCGCCTGCGCGACGGGTACTTCACCCAGCCGTGGCTCGACACCCTCGTGCTCGCGCGCCGGTTGCTGAACGGCGCAGTACCCCGGCACGACCTCTCAACGCTCGCGGCTTGGGCCGGTTCCCCGGTGCACCCGGCGCACCGCGCCCTCGCCGATGCGGAGGCCACCGCGAGCGTGCTCATCTCCCTCATCGGGCTCATGGGATCCGGCGCACAGACCACCCTCAACGACGCCATGTCCATCGGCCAGCCCGGATCGCGACGGAGCCCGCGGAGCCCGGGGGAGTCCGCCGCCGCAGCATGACCCCGGCGGGTGGGTGCGGTTCGCGGTCGGCGGCCGTTGTTTCGTGGGACACTCGCCACGTGGCTCCCGATCCCTCGGTGCAGGCGGTGAAGCGGCTCGTGCGGTGGTTCCGCGACGAGGGCCCCGATCTTCCGTGGCGGAGCACGCGGGACCGCTGGGCCATCCTGGTGTCGGAGGTCATGCTGCAGGCCACGCCGGTGTCGCGGGTGCTGCCGTACTACGACGCCTGGATGCGGCGCTGGCCGCGCCCGGGCGACCTCGCCGCCGAGCCCCTGGGCGAGGCCATTGCGGCGTGGCAGGGCCTGGGCTATCCCCGCCGTGCGCGCAACCTGCATGCTGCCTCCGTCGTGGTCGCGCGCGACGGCTGGCCACCTGCGGATCGCTATCAGGACCTCCCCGGGGTGGGCGCCTACACCGCCGACGCGCTGCGCTGCTTCGCGGATGAGATGCCCGTGCTGCCAGAGGACGTCAACGTGAAGCGCGTGGTGGCCCGTCGCTTTCCCTCCGGCTGGCCGGGCGCGCCGCGCGGAAGGGCCTGGGACGCCGGCCAGGCCATGATGGACCTCGGACGCGAGTACTGCCGCGCCCGCGCCCCCCGCTGTGACGATGGCTGCCCGCTGAGGGCTGGCTGTCCCGCCGCCGAGGCCGGCATCGTCGACGAGGTGACCCCGCGCGGCCGGCGGCAGGCGCGCTACGAGGGATCCATGCGCCAGCGCAGGGGGTTCCTGCTGCGGGCGCTCGCCGAGGATGGTCGCGCACCGGTGGACACCGACCCCGAGGCGGCCGAGAGCCTGGTTGCCGAGGGGCTGGCCGATCGCCGCGGCGCGGTGCTGGTGCCGGCCGGGAGCGAGCGCTGATGGGGCGTCGCGACGACCCGGTGGTAGTGGTGGCCGCGGTCATTCGCCTCGGTCCCTGGGTGCTCATCACGCAGCGCCCGGAGGGCTCGGGACACGCGGGCCGGTGGGAGTTCCCAGGTGGCAAGCGCGAGCCCGGCGAGCGCGACATCGAGGCGCTCCGGCGCGAGCTGCGCGAGGAACTCGGCATCGAGGTGGGGGAGGCCCGGATGATCTGGCGCGAGGAAGCCGGGCCGCTGCGGCTGCGCTTCTACGAGTGCGAGTACCTGCCCCTCCAGCGTCCGCGCCCCCTGGTGAGCCCCCAGTTCCGATGGGTGCGGAGGGAGGACCTCCCCGCATACGAGTTCCCGCCCGCTGACGATCGTCTGGTGAGGGCCCTGGCAACCGACCGCATCGGCAGTCGCAGGCGACGTGCCCGCCGGAGACGCCGCGCCCGCCGGGTACCATCCCGGTCGTAATCGGTGGAGGTTCATATGGCCAAGGCCAAGAAGGATCGCCGGAGCAGCTTCCGGACCATGCAGGGCGGAGACGACGTGCTCTCACGCCTCGATGCCCTCGCGGCGATCGAGGAGGCAGAGGAGAAGGCGCGGGCCGACGCCCTCCCCCATGGCGACGACGAGAAGGCCGAGGAGCCCCGCGAGGGCTAGTCGTCCCCGCCTGACAGGCGACGTGGCGGATCCCCGCCTCGTTCACGCATGTCAGGTCTAACCTCAGCCCCGTGAGTACGCTCGACGCAGCAGGGCGCCCCGTCGCGCCACTGTCCGCGCCCCGTCGCCTCTGGGCTCTCGCCCTCACCGTGGCGGAGCGCCCGCGCTACTTCATCCCGTTCCTCGTGGTGCTCACGTCGCTCGGCCTGTGGCTCGATTCGCTCGGGGGAATCGGCTGGCAGATCACCCTGTCGGTGGTCGCCTGGGCAGTGCTCATCGTCTCCTGCGTGCCCCTCGGTGCCCTCGACCGGTCCCGCGTGTTCGTGGTGGTGGTCGTGGCCACCACGGCCGAGCTGATCTTCTCGGGCCTGTTCGGCGTCTACGACTACCGCCTGGGCGGCCTGCCGTTGTTCGTGCCGGCCGGCCATGGGCTCGTGTACCTCGCCGGGTACCGGTTCTCGCAGACGCGCATCGCCCGCTTGCACCCGCGCATCATCATCGGCGTGGCCATCGCCGGTGCGCTGGGCTGGGGCATCCTCGGACTCACCGACTGGCTTGGCCGCGTCGACGTGGCGGGCGCGATCGCCGTCGCGTTCCTGGTGGTCTTCCTCATCATCGGCCGCGCGCCCGTGCTGTATGCCGGGGTGTTCTTCTTCGTCGCCTTCCTCGAGATCTGGGGTACGTGGGTAGGCACCTGGGTATGGCACGAGTACGTGCCGGGCCTCGGCATCACCAACGGCAATCCGCCGAGCGGGGCGGCCGCGGGCTACGTGCTCTTCGACATCTGCGCGCTCGCCCTCGCCCCGGCCGTGCTGGCGGCCTGGCGCTGGGGCGCGCGCCGCCTGCGATCTGGGTCCGCACCGACCTGATGGGCGCTGACGGGCCCACCGGGTTCCGCCCGGCGGCGCACCCGCTGTTCTCGGGCGACGTGGACGTGCCGCCGGCGCCCCTCGCCGACTCCGCCGTGCTCGCGGCGCTGCTGGGCCGTGCCGCGCGCGTGGCCGACGAGGGATCCGCCGCGCAGGCCGTGGTGGACCTCGCCGTGCACGCGTGGATGGAAGGGCATCTCTCGGGCGAGGACTCCTGCGAGGGTTGCGACGGGCGCTGCGGTTTCGAGCGCGGCCCAGGGCGGCCCGGCGCGATCGCGGAGGCCTGCGGGTCGGCGGACGCCGGGCCGGTGCCCGGCCTGGCGCCTCCCGGCCCGATGCCCCCTTTCCCGGATCCGGCGGACCCGGTGCTCGTGGCGATCGTCATTGGCGCACTCGGCCTGCTTCGCGAGGGCCGCACCGCCGACCGCGTGCTGCCGATGGTGGCGGCGCGCGCGTGGGCGGAGGGCCACATCGAGGGCGAGGATCGCTGCCCGGGCTGCGACTGGCGCGGGGGGCCCGGTGCAGGGGCCGACCGCGAGCGGCATGCGCGCCACGGGGCGACCGGGGAGCAGTAGGGTGGCGGTCATGCGCGTGGGAGTCGTCGGGGCCGGCCTGATGGGTGCAGGGATGATCCGCAACGTCGCCGCGGGCGGCCACGAGGTGATCGTCTATGCCCGCACCCCGTCCAAGGCCGAGGGCCTGCCCGCCCGCATGGCGCCGGGGGTCGTGGCGGCCGTGGACGGCGCCAATATCGCGCTGCTGTCGGTGACCGACTCGGAGCACGTGATCGAGGTCGTCGAGCTCATCGCGACCGCCGACGCGCCGCCTTCCATCATCATCGACACCTCGACGATCGCGCCGCAGGCCGCGCGCGAGGCCGCGCTGGTGGCCGCGACCGTGGGCGCGGAGTACCTCGACTGCCCCGTGAGCGGTGGGCCACCCGGTGCCGCCGCGGGGACGCTCGCCGTCATGTGCGGTGGCACGGATGCCGCCGTGGAGGCAGCCGCGCCCGTGCTCGACCTCATCGGCGACCCCGCCAAGCGGGTGCACTGTGGTCCCGTGGGGTCAGGGCTCGTCGCGAAGCTGGTGAACAACCTGCTCGTGGCCGTGATCAGCGCCGGCACCGCCGAGGCATTCGGCATGGGCCAGCGCGCCGGTGTGGACCCCGAAGTGCTCGCCCGGGTGGTCATGGCGTCGTCGGGGGATTCCTGGCAGCTGCGGAACCTCTTCCCGCGGGTGCTCGCCGGCAACCACGCCCCGGGTTTCCGCGCGCGCGACCTGCGCAAGGACCTGGGCCACGCCCGCGACCTCGCGGGACATCCCCTTGCCCTGGGCGACCCGGCGACCCGGCTGTTCGAGGACGTCGATGGCGAGCTCGACTACGGCGCGGTCGCGCGCCTGCTCATGGACCTTCCCGACCCCGCATCGCCTGAGGAGGGCGCATGATCACCCTGTTCCAGATCACCGGTTCGTCGTCCTTCGCCGCGCGCGCCGCACTCGAGTGCGCCGGCGCTGACTACGAGGTGGTGGACGTCCACCCGCGCCGTCGCGGCGAGGCCCCGGGATTCGCCGAGGCGAATCCCCTCCAGCGGGTCCCGGCCGTGCGCGAGGGCGATGTGCGCCTCGCCGAGACCGGGGCGATCCTCCTGTGGATCGGCGACCGCTTCCCCGAGGCGGCCCTGGCGCCGGCCATCGGCACGACGGCCCGCGCCGACCACTATCGCTGGGTCACGTGGTGCGCCAACACCCTCCACGTGGGCTGGTGGCCGATCATGGCGGGCTTCTACTTCACGAACAACGAGTCGGCGCAGGAGTCGCTGGAGGTCCGCGGCCGGGAGAACATGGATCGCCACGGGCGTCACCTCGAGGCGTGGCTGTCGGACCATGAGTGGCTCGCCGGTGACCGCTTCGGCGTCTCCGACATCTACGCCTACATGCTGGTTGGCTGGGCCAACTACTACGACGACATCACGCTCGGCGGCCCGGCCGTTGCCGCCCACTACGAGCGCGTCGGCGCCATCCCGGGCATCATCCGCACGCGCGAACTCGACGACCTCGACGAGCGGTTCATGCGCTACCACCCCGAACTCCGCGGTGGGAAGCCGCTCGACTAGGGCCGGCGCGCGACGGGCATCCCGGGGGTCGGCATGCTTCCCTCGGTCGCCAACGGCAGCGCAAGCGTCCCGGGCTTCGCCCGGGAAGGCATGGCGGCATTCGTCTTCCCTAGGGGAACATGCCGACCCCCGGGGTACCCGTGGCCGAGTCCCTATTCGGGCGGCTTCGTGCCGTCGGGGTCGGCGCGGAACGACTCGGGAAGGAAGCGGGCAAGCCAGCGGGGCAGGGGCCCGCGAAGGGGCTCGGGGCGGAACTGGCGGTCGAGCATCCAGAGGCCCGACGCGGTGATGGCGGCGCCGGAGATGGCGACGACCACGCTGAGCGCGCCCATGGTGGTGAGCTCGAAGAACTCGCGCAGCGGCGCGACGACGATGACCATGACGTAGAGGCCTGCCATGGCCATGCACATGAAGATGACCCAGGCGCTGCGCCTCACGCCGGATACCTCGAGCACGAGCACGAGCCACAGGCCGATCGCCATCAGCGCGGTCACTGCGACGGTGCGCGCCGATGCCACGTCGTCGAAGAGGACGTTGAGCGAGAACAGGTAGGCCGACACCACGCCGAGGCCGGCGGCCACGCCCGCGGGCAGGGCGAAGCGGAATGTCGATCCGAGGTAGTCGCGGGCCTTCCAGGCGCCCGTACTGGGCGCGAGAGCCAGGAAGAACGCCGGGATGCCCACGGTGAGGAATGACAGCAGCGTGAGGTGGCGCGGCAGGAACGGGTACGTGGTGGGCACGAGCCCGATGGTGAGGATGAGGAACGCCGCGAGGAACGACTTGGAGACGAACAGCTTGCTCACGCGCTGGAGGTTCCGGAGCGCCTGGCGTCCCTCCAGGATCATCGGCGCGAGCGATGCGAATCCACCGCGCACCATCACGATGTCGGCCACCGCGCGCGCCATCTGGCTCGCCTCGCCCGGGGCGATCGCCACCCGCGACTTCTTGAGCGCGGGCACGTCGTTCACGCCGTCGCCGATCATCGCGACGTTGTAGCCCTCGGCGGCCAGCGCGCCGACGATGCGCTCCTTGTCGTCGGGCGTCGCCCGGCCCACGATTCCCGCGCCCGTGACGACCCGGGCGAGCGCCTTGGGGTCGGAGGGCAGCTCCGACGCCAGGATCGGCGAGCTCGAGTGGATGCCGCAGTCGGCGGCGATGGCCCCGACGGTGGCCGGTGCGTCGCCCGACACCACGTGCACCGGGATGCCCTCGCGCCCGAGGAACTCCACGGCGCCGCGGACGTCGGGCTGCAGGGTCTCGGCCAGCGCCACCACGCCCATCGCCCGCAGGCCGGCGGGGGGCGGGTCATCGGGCCCTGTCTCCCCAAGCGGCCCCGTCCCGTGCGCCAGCACCAGCACGCGACGGCCATGGCTGGACTCACGGTGCACGACGTCGGCGAGCGGACCGGGGTTCAGCACGCCCGGCGCGCCGAGCGCGAGCACGCGATCACCCAGGCGCACGCCCGCCCAGCGCCTTCGGGAGCTGAACGGCACCACCTCATCGGGCTGGACGGCGCCGTGCGGGAACTCCCGCGCGATGGCGTCGAGCGTCTCGTCCCTGTCGGGCCAGCAGGCCGCGTACTCGGCGAGCGCCGCGTCGAGCGCGTCCTCGTCCACGCCATCCGCGGGATCGCGGTGCACCAGCCGGGCATCGCCGGTGGTGAGGGTGCCGGTCTTGTCCACCAGCACCATGTCCGCCGATGCAAGGGCCTCGATCGCCGAGAGCTGCTGGGCCAGCGCCCCCCGGCGCGACATGCGGATGGTGCTCACGGCGTACGTGATGCTCGCCAGCAGGATGAGGCCCTCGGGGATCATCGTGACCATGGCCGCCGTCGCCGTGGCCACGGCTTCCTCGAGGTCGGGGCTGGTGCGCCAGAGCGCGAGGGCCAGCACCGCACCGAGCGGGATCATGATCGCCACCATCGCCAGCAGCAGGCGGTTCATGCCGCGCTGCAGGGGCGAGAGCGGGTGGCGGAACGAGCGCGCGAGGTTCGAAACGTGTCCCGCGTAGGAATCCTCGCCCACGGCCTCGGCCACGTACGAGCCCGACCCCTCGGCGCAGAAGGCGCCTGCCCGCACCTGTTCCCCCGCCTCGTGGGTGACCGGCCGCGACTCGCCGGTGAGCACCGACTCGTCGAGCGCGAGCGCGTCGGCCGTTCGGAGCGTGCCGTCCGCCACCACCTGGTCGCCGGCGCCGATGAGCAGCAGGTCGCCGGGCACCACGTCGTCAACGGGGAGCCCCCGCTCGCGCCCGTCGCGCACCACGCGGGCGGTGGGTGCCACCAGGGCGGCCAGTCGCTCGACGGCGCGCTTGGCCCGTATCTCCTGCGCGATGCCGATGGTGATGTTGACCACCAGGATGGCCAGGAAGAAGACGTCGCGCCAGTCGCCGAACGCCAGGGTGATCACCGCGAACGCCGCGAGGATGAGGTTGAACACCGTGAAGACGTTCGCGCGGACGATGCTCGCGTAGGAGCGCCCGGGCGGCCTCGGGCGGTGCCTGGGCCTCCGTTCCGCGGCCTCCGCCTCGGTGAGGCCCGCCGGACCCGTGTCGACGGTGAGGACGGCCGTCTCGGCGGTCTCGGTTCTCACCCCCTAAGGGTTGCACCCCGGGCACCCCGGTGCCTCGGCCCGAGGGCACGCTGATACCATCAGGGCGTGCGGAACCTGATCCGGGCAGCCCTGGTGGCCGCGCTCATCGCGCCTGCCGCCGCCACGGCCCTCGGCCCCCCGCCGACACCGTCCGGCACCTCGTGGTTGCTCGTCGACGGCCAGACCGGCGAGGTGCTCGCGGAGCGCGACGCCGACACGGCGCGCCCCATGGCCAGCACCACGAAGATGATGACGGCCCTCGTGGCGCTCGAGAGCGGCGACCCCGACCGCGTCGTCACCGTGGTACCGGCGGCCGGAGGGGTGGGGGAGTCGTCAGCGGGCCTCAAGCCCGGCCAGCGCATCACCATGCGCGACCTCATCCGCGGCCTCATGATCGGCAGCGGCAACGATGCGGCCATCGCGATCGCCTACGCCGTCTCGGGGTCGGAGGCGGAGTTCGTCACCCGCATGAACGACAAGGCGAAGGAGATGGGCCTCACGTCCACGCGTTTCGAGAACCCGCATGGCCTCGATGAGCCCGGGCAGAAGTCGTCGCCCCGCGACCTCCTGGTGCTGGGGCGGGCCGTGATGAAGGACCCCTTCCTGCGCGAGCTGGTGGGCCAGCGTCGCGTGAGCATCCCCAACCCCGCGGGGTCCGGGCGCATTCAACTCGAGAGCCAGAACGACCTCCTGTCGATCATGCCCGAGGCCGACGGCGTCAAGACGGGCCACACCAACGGCGCGGGCTACGTGCTGGTGTCGCACGCCACGTCCGACAGGCTCGGGCGCGACTTCTATGCGGTGGTGATGGGGGAGCCCGATCGCGCCACCCGCGCCGCCGACAGCAAGGCGCTGCTCGAGTGGGCATTCTCCAACTACGCTCGCCCCGTGGTGATTCCGCGCGGGCGCTCGGTGGTGGACCTGGCGGTGCAGGGCGTACCGGGTGCGACCGTTGGCCTGGCGTCGCCCGCGCCCGTGGCGGCGACCGTGCGGGTGGGCACTCCGGTGTCGATGCGGGTGGTCGCCCCGTCCATGGCGACGGCGCCAGTACGTCGCGGCGAGCGCGTCGGCCGGGTGGAGGTGCTGCAGGACGGCGCGGTGGTGGCGCGCTCCGCGCTCGTGGCCAGCACCTCCGTGGATGCCCCCGGTTTCGGCGATTCGCTTAAGAGCGCGTTCTCCGGGATAGGGTCCGTGTTCTCATGATCCTCACCGTCACCCTCAACGCGGCGCTCGACCGCACCCTCAGCGTTCCGAACTTCCAGGCGGGGCGCAATCACCGGGCCAGTGAGGCGATGACGCTCTCTGGCGGCAAGGGCGTGAATATCGCCCGTGCGCTGCGCAACCTCGGCCAGCCCGTGATCGCCACGGGCCTCGCGGGCGGGCGCACCGGCACCGCGATCATCGAGCAGCTCACGGCCGAGGGGATCCTCAACGACTTCGTGCGCATCGCGGATGAGTCGCGCACCTCGACGGCCGTGGTGGACCCCACCTCGATGCAGCAGACCGAGATCAACGAGTACGGCCCATCCGTGGCCGACGCGGAACTGGTGCTGCTCATGGAGAAGCTCGCCTACCTCGCGAAGGGCGCCGACATCGTCGTGCTCGCCGGTTCGCTCCCCCGCGATGTGCCCACCGATTTCTACGCGGTGCTCGCTGCGGAGATCGGCCGCGACGACCTGCCGATCGTCGTTGACGCGCCCGGGCCGGCGCTGCGCGGCGCACTTCCCGCCGAGCCGTGGCTCGTGAGCCCGAACGTCCGCGAGGCCGAGGAGGTGGTGGGCAACGAGTTCGCCGACGACGAGGATGCCGCGGTCGGCGCCGAGGCGCTCTGCTCGCTCGGGGCCCGCTCCGCGTTGGTGCACGATGAGCGCGGTTGCGTGGCCCGGCTCCCCGCAGCCGATGGCGGCACCGAGCGCATCACGCTCCAGGCGCGCATCGGAGTGCGCACCGACGTGGTGAGCACCGTGGGCTCCGGAGACGCCTTCCTCGCCGGCTACCTCGCCAGCACCTACGAGGGCGACGACCGCGAGGCGGCGCTCCAGCGGGCGGTCGCATCGGGAGCGGCCAGCACTGCCCTGCTCGGCGCGGGCGTGGTTGACCCCGCAGACGTGAGCGCGCTCGCCCGCCAGGTGGCCGTGGAGGAGGTCGCCGCGGGGGCCTGAGGGGCCCCCGCGATGTGCCTGAGAGCGGTCTCCGGCCGTCCGGCCGGGGCTGGTAGGTTGCCCGCTCAATCGACGAGCGACTGGGGGAGACCGGGTGGAAATCGAGATCGGCCGTGGCAAGCGAGGGCGACGGGCGTACGGCCTCGATGAGATCGCCATCGTCCCCAGCAGGCGCACCCGCGACCCCGAGGACGTCGACCTCTCGTGGGAGCTCGGTCAATACACCCTCGAGATGCCGTTGCTGGCATCCGCCATGGATGGCGTGGTGTCCCCGGCCACCGCGATCGAGATCGGCAAGCTCGGTGGCCTCGGCGTGCTCAACCTCGAGGGCATCCAGAGCCGATACGAGGATCCCGACGCGGAACTGCGCAAGATCGCCGACTACCCGCCTGAGGCAGCCACGGCCGGCCTGCAGGACATCTACCGGGCCCGCGACGTCGACTCCGACCTCATGGTGGAGCGCATCAGGGAGATCAAGGCATCGGGCGTGCTCACGGCCGGATCGCTCACCCCCCAGCGCGTGCAGCAGTTCATCGGGCCGGCACTCGATGCCGGCCTCGACATCCTTGTGATCCAGGGCACCGTGGTCTCGGCTGAGCACGTGTCGTCGTCGGTCGAGCCGCTGAACCTCAAGCAGTTCATCGCCGACCTCCCAGTGCCGGTCATCGTCGGAGGGTGCGCGTCGTACTCCACGGCGCTCCACCTCATGCGCACCGGCGCGGTCGGCGTGCTGGTGGGCGTGGGCCCGGGCGCGGCCTGCACCACCCGCCAGGTCATCGGCGTCGGCGTGCCGCAGGCCACCGCCATCGCCGATGCGGCCGGAGCGCGCATGCAGCACCTCCTCGAGACCGGCAACTACGTGAACGTCATCGCCGACGGCGGCATGGCCTACGGCGGCGACCTCGCGAAGGCCATCGCCTGCGGCGCCGACGCGTGCATGGTGGGCTCGCCTCTCGCGAAGGCCGCTGAGGCCCCGGGCCATGGCAACCACTGGGGCATGGCCACGTTCCACCCGGAGCTGCCGCGCGGCACGCGCGTGCGTACCCAGACCATCGGCACGATCCGCGAGATCCTGCTCGGCCCGGCCAACGAGAACGACGGCTCGCTCAACCTCATCGGCGGGCTTCGCAACGCGCTCGCCACCTGCGGTTACGAGTCAATCCAGAGCTTCCAGAAGTGCGAGGTGATGATCGCCCCCGCGCTCAAGACCGAGGGCAAGAAGCTGCAGCAGGCGCAGTCGGTCGGCATGGGCTGACGGTGGCGTTCCACCTCGCCTCCGAGCTCGAGGCCCAGGCGGCCGACGGCATCCTCGTCGTCGACTTCGGCGCCCAGTACAGCCAGCTCATCGCGCGCAGGGTGCGCGAGTGCCGGGTGTTCTCCGCCATCGTGCCGCACGACATCGACCCCACCGAGATCGAGCGCATCCGCCCGGGCGGCATCATCCTCTCGGGCGGCCCCGCATCGGTGTACGAGGATGGCGCGCCGGCACTCGATCGCCGCCTGCTCGAGCTGGGCATCCCCGTTCTGGGCATCTGCTACGGCATGCAGTCGATGGCGCAGGCGCTGGGCGGCGTGGTCACCAACAACGGATCGGGCGAGTTCGGGCGCACCGACATCCGGGTGCACTCGCGTGACGGGCTGTTCCGCGACCTCCCGGCCGAGACCTGCTGGATGAGCCACCGCGACGCCGTCACCACCGCGCCCGAGGGCTTCGCGGTCACCGCCGAGACCCCCGGCGCGCCCATCGCCGCCATGGAGGACCGCGCCGGCCGCAGGTTCGGGGTGCAGTTCCACCCCGAGGTGGTGCACACGCCCTTCGGCACCGACCTGCTGAAGGCGTTCCTGTTCGACGCGTGCGACCTCGCGCCCACGTGGACGGCCGCGAACGTCATCGACGACCAGGTGAGGCGCATCCGCGAGCAGGTGGGCGACCAGCGGGCCATCTGCGGGCTGTCAGGTGGGGTGGACAGCGCGGTGGCCGCGCTGCTGGTGCACCGCGCCATCGGCGACAACCTCACCTGCGTGTTCGTCGACCACGGCATGCTGCGCATGAACGAGGGCGAGCAGGTGGAGGAGGCCTTCGGCCGCCACTTCCACGTGCCGCTCGTTCACGTGCGCGCACAGGAGCAGTTCCTCTCGAAGCTCGCCGGGGTCACCGACCCCGAGCAGAAGCGCAAGATCATCGGCGCGGAGTTCATCAGCACCTTCGACGCCGAGGCCGCCAAGCTCGGCAACGAGAAGTTCCTCGTGCAGGGCACGCTCTACTCCGACGTCATCGAGTCGGGTGGCGGCACCAACGCCGCCACCATCAAGAGCCACCACAACGTGGGCGGGCTTCCCGACGACATGGAGATGGAGCTCGTCGAGCCCCTGCGGCAGCTCTTCAAGGACGAGGTGCGCCTGGTGGGGGAGGAGCTCGGCCTGCCCGAGCGCATGGTGTGGCGGCAGCCGTTCCCCGGACCGGGGCTGGCCATCCGCATCATCGGAGAGGTCACGGCCGAGCGCCTGGACATCCTGCGCCAGGCCGACTTCATCCTGCAGGAGGAGATCCGCCTCGCCGGCCTGTATCGCGACCTGTGGCAGTCGTTCGCGGTGCTGCCGGCCGTGAGGTCGGTGGGCGTGCAGGGCGATAGCCGCACCTACGCCTATCCGATCGTCATTCGGGCCGTCACGTCCGACGACGCCATGACCGCCGACTGGGCCCGGCTGCCCTACGACCTCATCGAGAAGATCTCGAGCCGCGTCATCAACGAGGTGCCGGGCGTGAACCGGGTGGTGCTCGACGTCACGAGCAAGCCCCCCGGCACGATCGAGTGGGAGTGATTCCCCCCTTCGACGGTCGGGCGCCCGCGCCCACCATCGCGCGGGAGCAAGGAGTAGGCTCGCAGCACTCCTGAGTGAGTTCCGAGGAGCGCGTTGACCCTCAGCCGCACCGCCATCCGCCTCGCATGCGCCGCCACCCTCGCCGTGGGTGCGGCTGCGCTGCCCGCCGCCGGATCGGCGGCATCTGTCGTCTACACCGACGCCAACAATGTGTGGGTCGCCGCGCCGGATGGATCCGTCAAGCGCCAGGTGACCACGAACGGGACGGCCGACGTCTTCTGGGCCGCACCCTCCCAGGCCGATACCGGAATGATCCTGGCGTTCCTCAAGGCCGGCAGCAGTTCGACGATGACCTACATGAACCCCGACGGATCGGTCATCCGATCCGGGCTCACGCCCACGTACCCCGTCGGCGGCTCGACCTGCAACTTCTCCGTCTCGGGGCCGCTCAACAGCCGGCTCGACGCCTCGGGCGCGGTCGCGACGTATTCGCTCATCTGCAACCGCTCGACGTTCTCGGGCGGGGTGCTCACCTACCTGAGCGATCCGTACACGGTGGTCACCGGCACCGGGGCGGTATTCGGTGGGCTCTTCATTCCCGACGTCTGGTTCCCGACGTTCATCCCCGGCACCGCAGGGCCCGGGGAGGTCGGGGATCAGATCCTCGCGAGTCCGGTGATGACCAACGTCGACGGCGATTACATCGTGAAGGTGCCGCTCAAGGAGCCGCTGGCCTATAACGCCGTCATCTTTGCCGACCCTCCGAATGGCACCGTCGCGCAGGCCGATGTCTCGCGTGACGGGAGTCGTGTCGCGCTCGTCGAGCAGCTGAACGGCGAGTCGGCCCCCAGCCTCTTCATCTATGGCCGCAATGCGCCGCTCGGGACCCCCGGTGCGAACTGGACCTCGGGATGCCGCGTGCCAACCGGGCCGGACCCGGGCCTGCCGAGTTGGTCGCCGGATGGCCAGATGCTCGCGTGGAACGATGACCAGGGGACGAAGGTTGCATCGATCACATCGGTGGCGGGCGACGCGGGCTCACCGCCTGCATGCGGCCTTGGCACGACGGTGGTGCTCTCTGCGACCGGTGGGGACCCGGTCTTCAGCAATGCCGCCGCGCCGGCTGGGCAATCAGCCGCCAGCGGTTCCGGTAGTTCCGGTAGTTCCGGTGCTTCCGCTGGTTCCGGTGGGGGCGGGGCCGCCGTGCGGTCCTTGGCAATCACCGCGCCGGCATCGGCGCCGCGCCGGGCGATCAGGTCGAAGGGCCTCGCCGTGAGCACCCGGTGCTCGGTTGCGTGCACGGTTCGCGCCACGATGAAGGCCGGCCGCCGCGTGGTCGCCCGCGGCAGCAAGCGCCTGAAGAAGGCGGGCGTCGCCCGCATCCGGTTGCGCGGCGTGGTTCCCCGCGGCATCCGGTCGGTCACCATCACGGTAACCACGGGTACCGCGACCGCCACCAAGGTCGTGAAGGTAACCGGCTAGGGAGCCGGCGACCCCGCAGCAGCTAGGCGGCGATGTCCTCGAGCACTCCGGCGATGCGGGCGATCTGCTCGGGCGA
>JAURGT010000002.1 GCA_030833665.1 Miltoncostaeales bacterium | reverse complement strand
GTCACCCCGTTCCCGTGGGGCTGGGTGGCAGCCGTCCTCACCATCGCGATCGCCCAACTCACCGCGGCCCTGCTCATCGATCGCCGCTACGACCCCACGGCCACCGACGCGCTATGGACCATGCCGTGGTACCCGATCGGCTACTGGTTCATCGTGGGCTGCACCACCCTGGCGGTCACCATCCCGACGCTGCTGAAGCCCGGGAGCGGAACGCATGTGACATGGAACGTCGATCGCAGCCGCGAGTAGCGGCCGGGAGGCTCAGGCCTCGTGCAGCGGCCCGGGGCGCCCGAAGAAGTAGCCCTGTGCGAGCGGGATGCCCGCCTCGATGAGGATGTCGCGCTGCGCGGCTTCCTCCACGCCTTCGGCGAGCACCTCGATGCCGAGTTGCTGCGCGAGCTCGGCAAGCGTGCGCACGACCGTGCTCGCGCGGTCGGAATCCGGGCCGATGAGGTCGGTGATGAGCGAGCGGTCGAGCTTGAGCCGCGAGACCGGAAGAGTGCGCAGGTGCGCGAGCGAGGTGGTGCCGGCTCCGAAGTCGTCGATCGCCACGCGCACGCCCGCATCGCCCAGGGCACGGAGGATCTGCACGACATCGGGGTCGCGGTCGAAGCGCACGCGCTCCGTGAGCTCGAGCACGAGAGAGCTGGGTGTGACCCGTGCCTCGCGGACATCGGACTCCACCACGTCGGGGAGCGCCGCCCGGATGCTCGCGGGCGAGACGTTCACGCTCACCTCGGTGCCCGGCAAGGCCCCCCGTGCGAGGTCGTTCAGGGCCCTGCGGAGCACGTAGCGATCGATCTCCTGGATGATCCCCATGTCCTCTGCGAAGGGGATGAACTCATCAGGCGGGATCAGCCCCATCTCGGGGTGCCGCCAGCGCACGAGCGCCTCGGCTCCGATGGGCTCGCCCCCGGGCAGGCGGACAATCGGCTGGTAGTGCACCGTCAGCTGCCCCTCGGTGACCGCGGCGGCGAGATCGGACCGGATGGCCGCGGTGCGCGCCCGCGTCTCCTGGATGTCCCCATCGACGACCATGCATGTCAACCCGAAGGTGGGTGCCTGGCGCAGGGCTTCCTCAGCCACGGAGACGAGGTCCCCGGGCGTAGTCTCCACGCCGTGCCCCGCCGAGGCGACGCCGGCCGTGAGCCCCACGTGCACGGACACCGACGGCTCCACGACGATCGCCGCACGCAGGCGGCTGCGGATGGTCGCGACAACCGCACGCGCGGCGGCGCCGTCGGCTCCCGGCAGCAGGATGACGAATGTGCCGAAGGCCCGCGCCATGCGCGCTGACGCCGGGAGGCTGCTGAGGATGGCCCGCGAGACCGCCGCGAGGGCTCCGTCGGCCATCAAGCCGGCGCGCGGACCGGCGGCGTCGATCTCCTCCGCGCGGATGGCCACGGCCGATGACATCGGAGGCAGGGGGCCCGCGCTCGCGACCTGCGCCACCATGGAGTCGCGCATCGGCAGGCCGGTGCGCTCGTCGAAGTCATCACCATCGGCGGTCTCGCGGCGCCGCGCGGCAAGGTCGCGACCGCGGGCCTCGATGACCGCTGCCGCCTGCCCCGCGAGGCGCTCGAGTGCTGCGAGCTGGCGATCCGAGAGCTCGCGGGGCTTGTCGTCGACCACGCAGAGCGTTCCGATGGAATGCCCGCGTGACGTCAGGAGCGGGATGCCGGCGTAGAAGATGACGTTCGGATCACCGGTGACCAGCGGGTTGTCGGCGAAGCGGGCGTCCTGGCGCGCATCGGGGACGATCATCGGGTCCGCTCCCCCGAGGATCGCGTGGCCGCAGAACGACACGTCACGCGGAGTGCGATCGGCCTCGAGGCCGATCGCCGCCTTGAACACCTGCTCGTCCTCGTCGACGATCGTGAGCAGGGCGATTCGTGTGTCGGCGATGAGCGCCGCCAGGTCGGCCAACGACTCCAGATCGGGGTCCGGGCCGGAGTCGAGCACCCCCAACTCGCGCAGGTCGGCAAGCCTCTCGGCCTCATCCGCCGGTCGGGCGGGGGCCTGGCCACCACGCACCACACCAAGGGGCCCGTCGGGGGAGAGAGCTGACTCGCGGTGGAGCTCGGACTTGGTCATGACGTACCCAGCCTAGTACCCAGCGGCGGCGAACCCGGCGCGCGCTATTCGCCGCGGAGCGCACCGGCGATGTCGCGTTCCCAGCGTTGGGCATGGGCGAAGCCATCCGGGGGCGCCACGGCCACGTGCTGGTCGGCCGTAAGCGCGTCCACGACCACTGACCCCATGCTCAGCCCGGCTATGCGCGGCGGCAGGTGATCGGGTCGTGGCGCCTTGCGCGCGGCACACAGGTGATGGATGAGCTCCAACTGGGTCGGCGGTTCGGGCTCCGCCACGGCGTAGGTGCCGGGGGGTGCCGCGGCGGCGGCGACAAGTGCTCCCGCGGCGTCGCGTGCCCCGATCAGGGCGATGCGGTTCGTGGCCGGGCCCACCATGCGGAACCGGCGCATCTGGAGGCCACGCGACATGTCGCAGATGAAGCCCGACGGGCCGTACGCCCACGGCAGCCGCACGATGCGGGCATCGATGCCCCGCAACGCAGCCTCCGCCGCGAGGGCGGGCCGGGCGATCTCGAGGGCCCCGTTGGCATCCCCGATGGCACACGACGCCACCACCAGCGGCCGGTCGCCCGCGACCCCCGCCACGATCTGCGCTCCCGCCGCGGCCTCGCGCTCCGCCTTCCTGAGATGCCGGCGCCGCACCGGCGGTGTCATCCGCGGCAGCGCGAGATGGAAGATCACTTCCGCCTCGGCGGCGCGGGCATCCCAGCGCACCACCTCACCAACGTCCCCGCGCACAACTTCCGCGCCGGCATCGGCCAGGTGCCGGGCGCCATCGATCCCGCGCGCGAGGGCGATCACCTCTGTGCCCGCGGAGAGCAGGGCCTCGATGAGGGCACCGCCCACCAGGCCGGTGCCCCCGGTGACGAAGGCCGTGCGCGAGGCCGTCAGCCCCCAGCCACCGCCGGGAGGATGGTGACCTCCTGGCCGTCCGCGACGTCGGTCTGGATGCCCTGCTCGAAGCGTACGTCCTGGCCGGCCACGAACACGTTTACGAAGCGGCGCAGCTCGCCGTCCTGCGTCACGCGATCCTTGAAGCCGGGGTGCTGTGCGTCGAGCTCGTCGATGATGGCGCCGACGGTACCCGGCGCACACTCCACGGTGCCGGCACCGCCCGTGAGGGGGCGAAGCGGGGATGGGATCCGCACGGTCACGCTCACGATGCCACCTCCACGGCGTTCGCGTCCGCCACCGCGGCCTCGAAGTCGGCCACCGTCGGGCTGATGGTCACCGGCTCCACCCTCTCGGCAACCGCGTCGAGGGTCTTCAACCCATCTCCGGTGATGTAGACGACCACGCGCTCGTCACGCCCGATCTCGCCGCGCTCGGCGAGGCGCTTGAGCACCGCGGTGGTCACCCCGCCGGCGGTCTCGGTGAAGATGCCCGTCGTCTCGGCGAGCAGCGCGATGCCCTCCGTGATCTCCCGCTCCGTGACCGCGTCGATGCTGCCACCGGTGCCACGGGCAACGTCGAGGGCGAAGAGCCCATCCGCGGGGTTTCCGATGGCAAGGCTCTTGGCGATGGTGTCGGGCCGCACCGGGGCCACGAAGTCAAGGCCGGCCTCGTACGCGGCGGCAACGGGGCCGCAACCCTGCGCCTGGGCGCCGTTCATCGCGGGCACATGCCCCTCGACCAGCCCGAGGTCGAGCAACTCGGTGAAGCCACGGTGGATCTTGGTGTAGAGGGATCCCGAGGCAATCGGCACGACGCAGCGGTCGGGCAGCGTCCAGCCCAGCTGCTCGGCGGTCTCGTAGGCGAGCGTCTTCGAGCCCTCGCTGTAGTACGGCCGCACGTTCACGTTGACAAAGGCCCACGGCCGGTCGGCGGCGAGCTCCATGCAGAGGCGATTGACGTCGTCGTACGTGCCGTCCACCGCGACGAGGGTGCAGCCGTAGATGCCGGTGGCGATGATCTTCTGGCTCTCGAGGTCGGCAGGCACGAAGACGTAGCTCTTCATGCCGGCTGCTGCGGCATGGGCGGCCACCGACTGCGCGAGGTTCCCCGTGGATGCGCAGGCCGCGACCTCGTAGCCCAGCTCGCGGGCCTTCTGCAGCGCCACGCTCACCACCCGATCCTTGAACGAGTGGGTGGGGTTCGCCGTCTCGTTCTTCACCCACACCTCGCCCAGGCCGAGGCGCTCGGCGAGGCGCGGCGCGCGCACCAGCGGGCTCAGCCCGACCGGGAGGCCCGCGGAGGGGTCCTCGGGGGCGCACGGGAGGAGATCGGCGTAGCGCCAGATCGACGGTGGCCCCGCCTCGATCGACTCCCGGGTCACCGTGGACCTGAGGGCGTCGCGGTCATAGGCCACCTCGAGTGGCCCAAAGCAGAACTCGCAGGCATAAGACGCCCCGAGGGGGACCTCCTCGCCGCATTCCTTACATCGCAGGCCCCGTGCGCCGGTGGCCCGCCCTGTCACTGCTGTCATCCTCGTTCTCCTCTCGTAGCCGGGAGTTCGAGGGCGCTTCGTATGTGGAAGCGTGTGCCTCGTGCATCTCCCAGGCACGAATGCCTGCAGGAATTGGCACCTGGCGCTATTGCGCTGGTTGCCGCGGCTTCACAGGGCCATGTCCCTCTGCCGCTCTTGATGCGATAAGCACGGTGGACGTTACCCATGCAGCCCGGCGTCGTCAATGGCGCCGCCTGCGCGAATGCCTGGTCGGTGTTTCCGGCGCCCGGCTGAAACGGCGTGACACGCCCGCCTCGCCGTCCGGCCCGCGCGATTACGATTGGCCGCAAGCGATGACCGATTCCGTGCCCGAGACGCCCGGCGAAGGCGACATCCCGCCGAGCCAGCCCAAGCGCTTCCTATTTCTCAGGCGTCGTGAGTCGGCGCCCGAGCCCGGGGACGCATCCGCGCCCGGGGGAGCCACCACTCCGCAGGGCGGTCCGCCACCCGGAGATGCTTCGGCCGAGGGTAATGACGTCACGCCGGACCGCATCCGCCCGGGCGTGCTCAAGCGTCGTCGGCGAAAGCTCACCAGCCAGTACGAGCAGGGCATCTTCGACCTCGGCGGGCTCGCGATGGAACTCCACGCCCGCGGGCTCCTCGCAGAGGACGTCATGCGCCGCCGCGCAGCCGAGGTGGCCGACATCCGTGCCCAGGTGGACGACCTCGGCGCGCAGCTCGACCAGATCAGGCAGGAGCGCCAGGAGCGACGTCAGGCCGGTCGCGGAGGCAGCATCCAGTGCCCGAGCTGCGGGTTCCGGTCACGCGCCACCGCGAACTTCTGCGCGTCGTGTGGCGCCCCGCTCAAGCCCGAGGCAGCGGAGGCCGCAGCCGTGGCCGACCAGCCCACCACCGTCATCGTCGACGAGCAGGTCACCACGGTCATCGTCGCGGATGACCCCCAGCCCACCGCCGTGATCCCCCCGCCGGGCGGGAGCGGCGCCTGATGCCCGACCTGCCGTACCCGGGCCCGCCCGGCAGCGCCGGCACGCCCCCCGATGGCCACGCAGGCGAGCAAGACCCCCCGGGGGACGGCGTGGCGGCCGAGGGGGCACCGGCCCCGGAGCACTGCACCGTATGCGGCTCCGAGCTCGATCCCGGACAGACCTACTGCCTCGAGTGCGGGTCTCCAACGAAGGATGCTCCCCGCCTGAGGCGCGGCGCGGGAGGGCTGGCGGTCGTGGCGCTGGGCCTGGCCCTGCTCGGCGCCGGCGCGGGCGCACTCGCATACGTGGCATCGCAGGACGACACCGGTTCGGCATCGGAGGTCACGGCCCCGGAGACCTCGGGGGTGATCACCGTGCCGTCCATCACGATGCCCACCACCGAGACCGACTCGAGCCTCCCCGGCGACACCACCGGCACCCTGCCGATGGACACCACGTACACCACGCCCGGCGTGGACACCACGTACACCACCCCGCTGCCCGCCGACCCCACGGCCTCGGTTCCGAGCGGCATCTACACCGAGACCGGCCCGACGGGCGGGCAGACCACCAGCGAGTACCCCTCCCCGACGATCGACCCCTACCCCACGGATACCTCTGCGTCATCCCCTGGCGGATCGACCGACGGGAGCGGCGACTGGCCCGCCGGTACCTCCGGCTGGACGGCCATCGTCTCAAGCGTCCGCAACGAGTCGGACGCCCGCGCATCGGCGAGCCGGCTGCAGTCGCAGGGCCAGCCGGGCGGCGTGCTCTTCAGCAGCGATCACCCCCCTCTTCGCCCCGGGTACTGGGTGGTGTTCTCCGGCACGTATGACAGCCGCAGCGAGGCCCTCGCCCAGGCGCGCGCGCTGCTTGCGAGGTGGCCGGGGGCATACCCCCGCCAGGTGGACTCCTAGGAACGACCCCCCCGGGGCGCTGGTCGCGGGGTCGTGCGCGGTGCCGGCGCACCGATGCCCGCCACCATGATCCGCTCGCCCGGCGCGGGCACGGCCGTGAACGCGATGCGAATGCCGCGCGCACCCTTCGGCACCGGAAAGCGCAGCGTCGTCCAGGCGCCGGCCTTCGCTGACGCCCGTGCCGTCCGCCCGCGGAGGCTCGCCCGGACCGTTCCCCGCCCGCGCACCGAAACGCCGACGAATGCGGTGCGAGCGCGCGGCGAGAACGGCGCGGTCGTCGCCTCGAGGCGCGCGTCCCGCACGTCAAGGCCACGTCGACCCCAGCGGGTCACGACCACGGGGAGCCCCCGCCGCACGTCCCAGCCCGGCAGCACCTGGACCGGCGGTCCGATCGACCGGACATAGACGCGGCGTCCGAGGCTCGAAACCGGGTCGATGACCACCCGCACCGCCCGACCGCGCGCCGGGGCGATCGGCACGTCGACCGACCTGACGGCGCGATCGGGCGCGAGCGTGGCCAGGGGGATGCCCGGGCCCCCGTCCACCGGACGCGCCGAGATGTCGAGGAGGGCATTGGACCCGGGCACCCCGAGTACCAGCGGAAGCGCCTGCGCGCCGGCCGGCACGGTGAACGCCGGCCCGACGACCGTTGTGTTGTCACCCGCCTCGATGAGGGGCCCGCCCAGCAGCGTCATGGTGGGACCGACTTGGCTCCAGCCCTCGAGACCGGCTGCCAGGTCGCCGTTGGGGATGGGCTCCAGGCCGGTCGCGGGCCCGAGCGGGGGTACCGCCGGCTGGCCGATGGCGGCGGCGGGCATCATGGCGATGAGGGCGAGGGCGAGCCTGGCGCGCAGGACGAGCCTCCCGGGGTCGGGGATAGATTGCATGGCCATGGTAGATCCCACCCGGGGTGAAACCCCTCTCGCGCTGGTCGGCGTCGACGTCGGGGGAACGTTCACCGACGCCGTGGTGGTGTCGGAGGGCCGGGTGCATGCCGCCAAGGTGCCGACCACGCCCGGGGACCAAGGGGAGGGTGTCGTGCAGGCCGTGGCCGCCGCGCTCGCGGCCGCCGGCATCGGGGCACCGCAGGTGGGGCGCATCGCCCACGGGATGACCGTGGGCACCAACGCAATGCTCGAGGGCACCGGCGCCCGCACCGCCCTCGTGGCCACCGAGGGGCTCGAGGACGTCCTCGAGTTGCGGCGCCAGGATCGGGCATCGCTCTACCGGCTTGACATCGCGCATCCGGCGCCCCTGGTGCCGGCTGAGCGCGTGGTTCCGGCGCGCGAGCGCGTCGGGGCCACTGGCGTGGTCACCGCGCTCAGTCCCGCGGCAATCGACGCCGTGGTCGACCGCCTGCGTGCAATCGGGCCCGAGGCCATTGCCATCGGCCTGCTCTTCTCCTACGCGGAGCCCGCGCATGAGCGCGCCATCGCCGAGCGCCTTCGGGCGGACATGCCGGGGGTGCACGTGTGCGCGTCAAGCGATGTGCTGCCCGAGGTCCGCGAGTACGAGCGCATCGCGACGACGGCACTCGACGCCTACCTGACTCCCGTGCTGTCCGACTACCTGCAGGCGCTCGGCGACCGGGCGGCCAGCGCCGGCCTTCCCGCCCCGGCGATCATGCAGTCGAGCGGCGGCCTGATGCCGCTCGAGCACGCGGCGGCCCACGCGTCGCGCACGGTCCTCTCGGGGCCGGCCGGTGGGGTGGTTGGAGCAGCCGATGTCGCCCGCGCCGATGCCGCCGAGGTCGCGCTCGCATTCGACATGGGCGGCACCTCCTGCGACGTGGCGCTCATCACCGGCGGCAGGCCGGGGCGCACCCATGGCTGCGTTGTGGCGGGCCACCCGGTGCATCTTCCGATGCTCGACATCGAGACTGTCTCCGCCGGGGGCGGCAGCATCGCGTGGGCCGACGCCGGCGGGGCCCTTCGCGTGGGGCCGCGCTCCGCCGGCGCCGTACCGGGGCCGGCCGCCTACGGGCGGGGCGGCACGACCCCGACCGTCACGGACGCCAACGTGGTCCTCGGCCGGGTCGGCGGCGACCTCGGGGTGGGCGGCACCATCACGCTGCAGGCGGAGCCCGCGCTTCGCGCCGTCACGCAGCTCGCCGACGCGCTCGGGCTCAGCGCGGACGACTGCGCGCGGGGCATCGTGGAGGTCGCCGTTCAGCAGATGGTGTCTGCGCTGAGCGTCGTGAGCGTCGAGCGGGGCGTCGATCCCCGCCCGGGGCTGCTGATCGCCTTCGGTGGTGCGGGGCCGCTGCACGCGTGCGCCGTCGCAGACGGCCTCGGGATGGACCAGATCACCTGCCCGGCCACCGCCGGGGTGCTCGCCGCGCTCGGGATGGTGGTGGCCGGCGAGCGCCGCGACCACGTGCAGAGCGTTCTGCTTCCCTCGTGCGAGTCACACGCGCTCCGGGCCGCGGTGGCGCCGCTGGTGGATCGCGCATCGGCCGAGCTGCCCGCAGGGCGAATCGAGGTGCGGGCCGACTGCCGCTATGCCGGCCAGAGCCACGCGCTCACGGTGGAGTGGGACCCGGGCGCCCCGGCGGCGGCGCTTGAGGAGGCCTTCCACGCCGCCCACGAGCGGACCGCAGGCCAGGCGATGCGCGGGGAGCCCGTGGAGGTGGTGTCGGTGCGCGTTGCCGCGGTCACCGAGGGCCCACCGCTCGACCTGCATCCGATCGGGGATCCGGTGGCCGTGCATACCGGCCCGACCTCGCTGCCCATGCGGGGAAGCACCTGCTGGGTGGCCGAGGGCTGGCGAGCCGCGGTGCACGCCGACGGCACGATCAGGATGACCAGGGGATGAGCGGCCTCGACGCCATCGGGCTCCAGGTGTGGGGCGCTGCGCTTCGCTCCGTGGCCGACGAGATGCAGGCAGCGCTGGTGCGCTCCGCATTCAGCGTGACGATCAAGGAGCGTCGCGACTGCAGCACCGCGCTCTTCGACGCCCGCGGGCGCATGGTCGCCCAGGCCGACTCCATCCCGGTGCACCTCGGCGCGATGCCCGAGGCCGTAGAGGCGGTGATGGCAGCCGGCGCAGCGCCCGGTGAGGCGTGGATCATCAACGACCCGTTCACGGGGGGCACCCACCTTCCTGACCTCACGATCGTCTCGCCAGTGGCCGTGGGTGGCCGGGTAGTGGCGCACGCAGTCACGCGGGCGCACCACGCCGACGTAGGTGGCATGACCCCGGGCTCCATGCCGGCGGGGGCCGGCGAGCTGCTGCAGGAGGGGCTCGTGCTTCCCCCCGTGCGGCTCGCGACGCCAGCGGGGATCGAGTCGGGCGTGATGGCCATCATCGCCGCCAACTCGCGTACCCCCGCCGAGCGCCGGGGGGACCTCGCCGCACAGCTCGCGGCCCATGCCCTGGCCCAGCGCCGCATCGATGACCTCTGCGCACGCCGCGGCGGCCCCGATGCGCTGGCGGGCGCGATGGAGGCGCTCCTGGCCTACGCCGAGCGCCGCACCCGTGCCGCCATCGCCGCGATGCCGGACGGCCAGTGGGACGCCGCGGAAGCCCTCGAGGGCGACGGCGCGACGGACGCGGACATCCTCATCCGGGTGCGCGTTGCAATCGCAGGCGACTCCATGACGGTGGACTTCACCGGCACCGACCCCGCCGGGCCCGGGAACCTCAACTGCCCGATCGCCGTCACGCGCTCATCGGTGTTCTTCGCAGTGCGGGTGGCCACGGATCCCGACATCCCCGCATCGGCCGGCGCTTACGCGCCAGTATCCATCGTGGCTCCCGCCGGGAGCATCGTGAACGCGTCGCCAGGCGCCGCCGTGGCGGCGGGCAACGTGGAGGCCTCAAGTCGCATCGCCGACGCCGTTCTCACGGCCCTGCGCGGTGCAGCCGACGTGCCGGCGCAGGGCCAGGGCACCATGAACAACCTCACCATCGGCTTCCCGGGCGGGGTCTACTTCGAGACCCTCGGCGGAGGGCAGGGCGCCTCCTCGGGCGCCGACGGCCCATCCGCCGTGCACGTCGCCATGAGCAATACGCTGAACACCCCCGTGGAGGCGCTGGAGCTCGCGATGCCCGTGCGGGTGGAGCGCTACGCCGTGCGGCGTGGTTCCGGAGGCGACGGCGCGCACCGCGGTGGCGACGGCGTGATCCGCCGCCTGCGCCTCCTCGAGCCCGCCGAGGTGTCGCTCATCGCCGAGCGAAGGCGCAGCGCGCCATCCGGGGTCGCGGGCGGTGGCGACGGGATCCCGGGCGAGACGCTGGTGAATGACGTCGTCGTGCCCGGCAAGTGGCGGGGCCACCTCCCTGCGGGGTCTTCCGTGGAGCAGCACACGCCGGGCGGCGGCGGGCACGGCGCAGCTGGCTAGCTACTTCGCGAGGTCCTTGCCCACGATCACCACGACGTCCGCGGTGCCGATGCGACCCTGGGCCAGCGAGTTGACCTCGACGGCCCGTGTGATTCCGAGGTCCTTGGCCAGGTTCCAGGCGACTTCCTTGCGGCCCTTCACGTACTGCACTTCGGACGCCGTGAGGTCCTGCTTCGTGGCGTTGTCGACCACGCCCAACGTGTAGCCGTCGGCCTGCACGCGCGGGGCCACCTTGTTGGCCGCGGCGCCCGTGATGTTGCTCGCGTTGAGCACGGCCACCGTGTACGCCGCCTTGTTGGCGACCGGCGGGATGTCCTCGGGGACCTCACCAGTGTCGGCGGCCGTCGCCGTGGTCTGAGTGCCGGAGGCCACAGAGGCCGGGGCGCTGTCGTCGCCGCGGAGGAAGAACCACCAACTGCCCACGCCGATGATGGCGACGGCCAGCACCACGGCAATTCCCACGAGGAACCCGCGCCCTGACGACCCCGTCGGCTCGTCGCGCGACGTGCGTGCCGGCGCGGCCTCTCGCGCGGGCGCTGGGCGCTCGGCACCAGACGCCGCCGCGGCACCCGCCCCGGCCACGGCCTTGCCCGCCTGCGCATCGGCGCGCGCCTTCTCCTGCTCGCGGGCGGTGGGCGTGAGCGCCGGTGTGGCGGGCTCGTCCGCAGGCGTTGGGGATGCCGGCACGGCGACTGCGGACGCCGCGGTGAGGGCACGCACGCGCTCGAGCGAGGGGGCGGCAGCGGGAGGAACGGGAGGCCCGATGCGCTCCTCGAGTTCCTTTATCGAGCGTCCCTGCCGGAGGATGATGACGGCGAGCACCACGAAGGCCACGAGCCCCACTCCGGCGGCCGCCATGATGATGATGTCCACCGCGTCCACTGGAGTGGACGCTACCAGCAGGGGGCGACGGTCAGGTGCCGGGCGTCACGCGATAGGCGTCGAACACCGACTCGACGTTGCGCAAATGGCTGGTGAGGGCCCTCAGGGTTTCGGTATCTGCCATTTCGAGTACGAATCGGTGGCGGGCCATCTGGTCCTCCACCTGGCAGTTGGCGCCGAGGATGTTCACGCCGTTCTCGGCGATCGTGCGCGAGATGTCCTCGAGCAGCCGATGGCGATCCCAGGCCTCGACCGCCAGCTCGACCCGGAACGACTGCCTGCTCTCGCCGCCCCAGGCAACCGGGGTGAAGCGCTCGGGGCTGCGCATGAGCACTCGGGCATTGGGGCAGTCCTCGCGGTGGATGGTGATGCCCCGCCCCAGCGAGATGTAGCCCACGATGTCGTCGCCGGGCACCGGCTTGCAGCACTTGGCCAGGCGCACCAGCACGTCGGCGACGCCCTCGATCTCGATGCCGAGGTCGCTCGAGGATGTGGTCTCGCGGCTGCGCCCCTCGCGCATGTCCGGGAGCGCCGGCGCCGGGTCCACCGCCCCCTCGTCGGTCTTGAGGCGAGCGATGATCTTGTTGACCACCACCTGCACGGAGGTCTTCCCCGACCCCAGGGAGATGTAGAAGTCCTCGGCACGCTTGAAGCCCATGTCCTGGATGACCTGCGCGAAGAGCGGTGACCCGACGATGCGCTGGCCGGGCAGGCCCGCCTTGCGCAGGCCGTCCTGGAGCACCTCGCGACCGTGGTGCTCGGCATCCTCGCGCTGCTCGCGGCTGAAGAACGACCGGATCTTCGACCGGGCCTTGGACGTCTGCACCACACCCAGCCAGTCGCGCGACGGCCCGCGGGGCGACTTCGACGTGAGCACCTCGACGAAGTCACCGGACTCCAGCTCGTGCGTGAGCGGCACGATACGCCCATTCACCTTGGCGCCGACGCAGCGGTGCCCGACGTCGGTGTGCACGTCATAGGCGAAGTCGAGCGGCGTGGATCCCGCCGGCAGGGCGCGTACCTCGCCCTTCGGCGTGAACACGTACACCTCGGCCGAGTACAGGTCGCTGCGCAGGGTGTCCATGAACTCGATCGGGTCCGAGGTGTCCTGCTGCCAGTCCATCATCCCGGCGAGCCAAGCCAGCTTGTCGTCCGCTGCGGCGGCGCCCGACGCCCCCGCGAGGCTGCGCGACTCCTCCTTGTACATCCAGTGCGCGGCCACGCCGTATTCCGCCGTGTGGTGCATCTCCGGCGTGCGGATCTGGATCTCCAGCGGGCTGCCATGCGGGCCGATGACCGTCGTGTGCAGCGACTGGTACATGTTGAGCCGGGGCATGGCGATGAAGTCCTTGAACCGGCCGGGCATGGGCTTCCAGAGCGAGTGGATGATGCCCACCGCGCCGTAGCAGTCCTTCACCGACTCCACGATCACGCGCATCGCCGTGAGGTCGTAGATCTCGTTGAACTCCTTGCCCTTGCGGGTCATCTTCTCGTAGATCGAGTAGAAGTGCTTCGCCCGGCCCGTGATCTCCACCGGGTCGATGCCCACGGCCCCGAGCTCACCGCGCAGGATCTCCCCGGCCTCGGCCACGTACTCCTCGCGGTCGGCCCGGCGTTGATTGACCATCTGCTGGATCTCCGCGTAGCGCTTGGGGTGCAGCGCCGCGAACGCGAGGTCCTCGAGCTCCCACTTGAGGGAATGGATGCCCAGGCGGTGCGCGAGCGGGGCGTACACCTCGAGGGTCTCGCGCGCCTTCTGCATCTGCTTCGACTTGCTCATGTACGACAGGGTGCGCATGTTGTGGAGTCGGTCGCAGAGCTTCACCAGCAGCACCCGGATGTCGGAGGACATCGAGATGATGAGCTTGCGGTAGTTCTCGGCCTGCTGCTCCTCCTGGCTCTCGAAGTGGATGCGCGTGAGCTTCGTCACTCCATCCACGAGGGCCGCCACCTGCGGCCCGAATGCCGATTCGATTTCCTCGCGCGACGTGCCGGTGTCCTCCACCACGTCGTGCAGCAGCGCGGCCTGGATGGTCTCGGCGTCGAGCCCCAGCCCGGCGGCGATGCGCGCGACACCGAGCGGATGCGTGATGTACGGCTCGCCGGAGTGGCGCATCTGGTCGCGGTGGCGGTCGTCCGCGTACCGGTACGCGCGACGGATGGCCTCGGCGTCGGCGCCCGGGTGGTGATCCAGCACCTCCCGCACCAGCGCCTCGAGGTCGGCGTCACCGGTGGACGAGGAGAGCCCGAGATCTGCAAGCGGAGTACCCACGGCGCCTACGATAACGCGCCCGTGGGCTCAGGCAGCCATTCGGGGATGCTGCCGAGCACGTCCATGGTGAGCGCCCGCGAGGCCATCACCCGTGCCTCGTCGGCGAGCGCGGCGGCGCGCAGGCCCACGGCTCCCGCCTCGAGGTCGGCGGCAGGCGCGCCGGGCACCACTGCGATTCCCCGGGCGTCGACCGTGATGAGGCCGGCATCGACCAGGGCCGCGAGCGCGATGGCGAGGGCCCGCGGCGCCCTGGTGACGCTCCCGTCGCCGGCGAGCACGCGGTCGCACTCCGGTCCCCACGAGACGCCTTCGGGATGCGACGCCAGCCCGGGCCAGATGGCGCGCGCGGTGTCGCGCACCGCCAGGTCGGCCAGCGCCACCTGCAGCGCGATGTGCGCCTCGTCGGCCCCCCACGCGAGATGCGCTACCCGCCCCGCCGCAACCGCGCGGAGCCAGTCGGCCTGCGCATGCGACATCGGCGGATCAATGGCCACCAGGTGCGCGTCGGGCGGCAACGGAACATCGGCAAGCGCCGCGTAGTCGAGGAGCGCCAGCACCGGTCCGCCGCGGGCCAGCGCCAGACGGGCCCGCACGGCCTCGGCGTCGCACCTGTCGCCGCCCAGCACTGCAACGTCCACGCCGAGGCGCCCGGGGAAGAGCACGTCCGACAACGCCGCCCGGCGCCGCGGCACATCACTCACCACGCCCACGACCCCGCGATCGGCACCGGCGAGTGCGCACATGAGGGACAGGGCACGCCCCTCTCCTCGGCGATCCCTCACCTCGATTGCCGCCTCAACCGCCTCTGCCGGAGCCTCCGGCCCGAATGGGAGATCCACCAGGGCGCCGATGGCGGCGGCGGGCAACCGCAGGTCACACGCGGCGTCGCAGGCGTCATTGCAGCTCCCGCCTACCGGCGGTCCTGCCGGGAGCTCGGCGAGGTCATCGAGCGACACCCTCGGCCCCATGGTGTCCTGCCAGCGCTCGACCTCGAGTCGCGCCACGGCGTCGTAACGGGCATCCTCGCCGGCCGCGGCGATCGCCGTCGCGCGCCGCCCCATCGAGAACCCGATCGCCGGCACGCCCACTCCCGACGCCGAGAGCCGGGCTTTCAGGTGCTTCCCATCCCCCACGCGGGACACCCCTGATACTGCGCACCCCGGGAGCACGATGCGCGGCTCCGGATTGCCGCGGCCAAAGGGTGCGAGGGCCTCGAGTTCCTCGGCGTTGGGCAGGGTGAGGTCGGCGGCGGCCACCACGGCCTCCACCTCGCGGGTGCGGGCCCGATCGAGGTCGGCCCGACGACCGCGCGCGGCGGACTCCATCATCTCCCGGAACACCGGGATGTCGTCCGTGGCGAGCGACACCCCCACCGCACCGGAATGCCCTCCCCAGCGCGTCAGCGGGTCGCTGGCATCGGCGACGATTGCGTGGAGGTCGAGGCCGGGCAGGCTGCGCCCGGAGCCCTTGGCCGTGTCGCCGTCGGTGGAGAGCACGATGGCGGGGCAGCCGAAGCGTTCGACCACGCGCGAGGCCACGATTCCCACCACGCCCTCATGCCAGCCCTCGCCCGCCACCACCACCACGCCCTTCGGCTCGCCGGAGGCCTCCACGGTGGCGATGGCCTCGGCCGTCACCTGCCGCTCCACCTCGCGGCGCCGCGCATTGAGGTCCCAGAGCTCATCGGCAAGCTCCCGGGCGCGCACCGGGTCGGTCTCGATCATGAGATCGAGCGCCTGAGACGCCTCCGCGAGGCGCCCCGCCGCGTTGATCGCCGGAGCGAGCGTGAACGAGAGCCCGCGAGGGGTGATGCCGCGGTAGCCCTGGCCGGCTGCGGCGAGCAGCGCCACGATTCCCGGACGCTCACCGCGCCGGATGGACTGCAGGGCACGGTGCACGAGGCGCCGATTGCCTTCGATGAGCGGCATCGAGTCGGCCACCGTCGCGAGCCCCGCGAGGTCGACGCCCTCCTCCGGATCGCCCGCGAGCAGCCCCTGGTCGGCGCGCGCGAGCACGCGCACCACGTCGAACACCACCCCAGCGGCGGCCGGCATGGCGTCCATGCCCCGGCCCAACGCCGGATTGACGATGATGCCGGGGGGGCGGGCACCGGCCGCGAGGTGGTGATCAAGCACCATGACATCCATGCCGAGCTCCGATGCCCGCGTGAGCGCATCGACGCTCGAGGTGCCGCAGTCGACGCACACGAGCAGCCGCGCGCCTTCGTCAGCGAGGCGCTCCACGGTGGCCTCGGACACCCCGTAGCCGTCCGTGAACCGGCTCGGCAGGAAGGTGGTCACCGCGGCGCCGCGCGCTCGCAGGGCCTGCGCCAGGATCGCCGTGGAGCACACCCCATCGCAGTCGTAGTCGCCATGGATCGCCACGCTCTCGCCGGACGCGATCGCCTGGGCCAGGCGGGCGGCGGCGGCCTCCACCCCGTCAATCGCGAGGGGATCGGGCAGTTCGCCATCGGCCGCGAGGAACGCCCTCGCGGCCTCCGGATCTGCGAGGCCGCGCCGCACCAGTATCCACGCCATCGGCTCCGAGCACCCCAGGGACTGCTCGAGGCGGCGCACATCCGAATACGCCACTCGCGACGCGCGCCACGGGGCCGCCGACGGGATCACATCAGGGCTGTCGTCAAGGGCGCTCAACCCGATCGATCGTAATGGTGCTGGCGGACGCCGGCGTTACCAGTTGCCGCTGCGAATCATCCCCACGACGAGCCACGCGAACAGCACCAGACCGGCCACGAAGCCGGGCACCCCGATGAGTGCGAGGCCGAACAGCCGCGGGCCCTCCGTGACGAACGTGCCGATGATCCCGGATGCCAGGATTACCGCCGCTGCGACGAGCGCAATGGCCATGCGATTCGCTGCGACCAACGCCTTGTTGCTGGCCTCGTTCAGCTCGTTGAGGTCTATGGCGACGCGCACCTCGCCGTCCTTGAACTCGTCGAGCAGCTCCCCCAGCTGGATCGGGTACTCGAGCAGGGCGTTGGCGTACCGGCCGAAGTCGTCCTGCACCCTGCCGGCGATGCGCTCCGGGGTGTACTTGGCGTAGAGGAGCTTGCGCGCGTACGGCTTGGCCGTCTCGAAGACGTTGAAGTCAGGCGAGATCGTGAGGGCGACGCCCGCGAGGGTGGCAAGCGCCTTGTCGAGGAGGATCCACCGGGACGGCAGCGTTATCTCGAGCTCGTAGATGATGCCGAAGAGCTCATGGAGGATCTCCCGGACGTCGAGCTCGTCCATGCTCATCCCCATGTACCGGGCCATGAGGTCCTGGAGGCGGCGCGAGAACTCGTCCTCGAGCTCACGGGGGTACCTGATGCCCAGCGCACGCAGATCGCGCGGCATGCGCTCGGTGTTCTGGCTCATGATGTCCGTGAAGAGCCGGATCGCGGACTCGCGATCGTCCTGCGACAGCAGGCCGACCATGCCGAAGTCGATGAGCCCGATGGTGTCGGGTCCAAGCACGATGATGTTCGCCGGGTGCGGATCGGCGTGGAACATGCCGTCGCCGAAGATCATCTGCATCCACGTCTCCGCAAGGCGGGCCGCGAGCGTGCGTCGATCCTCCGCGCTCATGGCGTCGAGGTCGGCGTGCGCGAGGGTGGGGCCCTCGATACGGTCCTGCGTGAGCACGCGCCCTGTCGTCTGGCGCCAGTGCACCCTCGGCACCACGACGTGCTCGTTCCCCTCGAAGTTCCGGCGTACGGCCTCGTCGTTTCGCGCCTCGTTGCGGTAGTCGAGCTCCTGGCGCACGGTCTTTGCGAACTCATCGACCATTCCCTCCAGATCGATGAAGGCCAGGCGCTTCACGCGGTCCTTCGACAGGCGTGCGAGCTGGTAGAGCAGGTCGATGTCGGCATTGAGCGTGTCGGCGGCATGGGGGCGCTGCACCTTCACCACCACCTCGCGCCCCCCGGGCAGCTGCGCCACGTGCACCTGCCCGACGGACGCACTGCCGATCGGAACCGGGTCGAATGACTCGAACGCCTGCTCGAGGGTGAGCCCGAGGTCCTGCTCCACGACGACGCGGATGGCCTCGAACGGCTCGGGTCGCGCCTCGTCCTGCAGCTTGCGCAACTCAGCCACGACATCGGGCGGCACCACATCGGGACGCGTCGAGAGAAGCTGCCCGAATTTCACGAAGGTCGGCCCGAGCTCCTCGAGCATCTCCCTCAGGCGACGCCCGCGAGTGGCGCGGTCCTCCATCGACTCGTCGTCGACGTCGCCATCCGTGCCGCCCAGGCGCCGCGAGAAGACATACCCAAAGCCATGCTTCGTCGCGACCCGCGCGATCTCGCGCAGCCTGGCCAGCGTCCTCTTGCGCTCGCCGCGGCTCACGACCGACGTCTACCCGTCGGAGGGGGCAGGCGGCGCGGGCGTAGCGCCTGAGGCCTCCTCGAGCAGGCGTATGCGGTGCTCAAGCTCTGCGATGCGCTGGTCCACGTCGGCGATGTCATCGCGCTGGGCGATGCCGATCTCGCGCATCAGGCCATTCAGGCCGCCCTCGATCTTCCCGACGAGCCCCTGTGCCTCGCCGCTCGCGCGCACGCGCGCCATGAGGCCTTCCACCGTGAGCCGCCCCTCCTCATCGGTCATCTGGCCGCGGCGCACGAGGTCATCCACGATCGCCTGGGCGCGGTCTCGCGTGAGCGACGCAGCGCCGACCGCAACGAAGATCGCCTGTTCCACGGCCTCGCGTGGGCTGATCATCACCGTCTCCTTCGCTTCTTGACCTGGCTGTGCCGCCGCTCGCGCTTGGGCGGGCCGTCCGGCGCATCCGGCGCATCCTGCGCATCCTGCACATCATCGCGCGGCAGCGCGGGCTGCGCCTCGTCGTTCGGTGCGTCGGGCGCACCGGCCTGGGCCGGCGCGTCAGGCTCGGCAGCCCGCGGTTCGGGCTCTGCTGGCGATGCGGGCGCGGGCTCGACCCCGGGCTCGGGTTCGGGCGCGGGCTCGGACTCCCGGGCTGCGGGTTCCTCATTCGTATCCGGTTCGTCATCGCGCATGAGGCTGGGCAACGATTCCTCGTCGTCCAGCGCCGCCTCGGCGCGCGCGAGCACGTCGAGATCCGCGACATCCGAGTCGTACGCGGCGGCCGCCTCGCGGGCCGCGCGCTTGCTGGCCTTCTTCGCGCGCTTCCTGCCCTCGGGCTGGTGCTCTTTCCAGATCGCCGCGACCGGCGCCGCGATGAAGAGTGACGACACGCCACCCGTGAGCAGACCGACCAGGAGTGCGAACGAGAAGCTGCGTAGGGTGTCGCCCCCGAAGATGAAGAGCATCAGCACGGGGAAAACGGCGGTGAGCCCGGTGATGATGGACCGCGTGAGCGTCTCCTGCACGGAGCGGTTCACGACGTCCTTGTAGCGCGCATTTCGCATGAGCGGGGCGTTCTCGCGGATGCGGTCGAACACCACCACCACGTCGTACAACGAGTACCCGAGGATGGTCAGCAAGGCGGCCACGGTGGCGCTCGTCACCTCGTATCCCACGATCGAGTAGATGGCGATGGCCAACCAGACGTCGTGGATGACCGACAGCAGCGCCGGCAGGGCGAGCCGGTACTCGAACCGGATCGTCAGGTAGAGGATGATGACCGCGAACGAGAGCAGGATCGCCCAGCCCGCACGTTCGACCACCTGTCTCCCGAACGTCGGCCCGACGGTCTCCACGAGGTACGTGCGCTCGTCGATGGTGCCGATGTCGGCCTCGAGGTTGCGCTTCAGCTCGTTCAGCTGCGCAGGCTGGAGCGTGGGCGTCTGGATCTGGAACCCGGCGCTGCCCGTGGCCGAGTCGGTGGTCGCCTGGATCTTCGCCTCGGGGAAGCCCTGGTCGGCCAGCACCGCGCGCACCTGGCCCTCGGTGGGCTGCTTGGCCTCGAAGGCGATCGCGATGCGCGTGCCGCTGTTGAAGTCGAGACCCAGGTTGAGGCCCTTGATGCCGATGAAGGCCGCGCCGATGGCCAGCGGCACGAACGAGATGGCCAGCCACATGCGCCACTTGCCGACGAAGTCGAACTTCCAGCGCGGCTCGCGCGCGGTGAGGCCCATCGCCTTCTCGTTCTGCAACACCTTGGTGTTCGAGAGCATCTCGATGACCACGCGGGTCACCACCACGGCCGTGAACAGCGAGATGAGCACGCCGATCATCAGGGTGAACGCGAAGCCCTTCGGGCCGGCCGTGCTGAACAGGAAGAGGATCGCCGCCGTGAGGAACGTCACGACGTTGGCGTCGATGATGGCGCTGATGCCCTTCGAATATCCCGTGAGGATCGCCGACTTGGCGTTGCGCCCCGCCCGGGCTTCCTCGCGTATTCGTTCGAAGATCACGACGTTGGCATCTGCGGCCACGCCGATGGTGAGGATCGCCCCGGCAATACCCGGCAGGGTGAGCGTGATCGGCACCAGCACCGCCACCGCGAGGTAGAACAGCGCGTAGATGATCAGCGCCCCGGCCGCGATCACGCCGAGCAGGCGGTAGTAGACCACCAGGAAGAGGATCACCAGGAACAGGCCGGCGGCGGCGGCGATGAGGCCCTGCCGCAGCGACTCCTCGCCGAGGGTGGCTGACACCTGCTTCTGGCTGATGACGTCGAGCCGGATCGGGATCGCGCCGGAGTTCAGCTGGTCGGCGAGGGTGCGGGCACTCTCGGTGCTGAAGTTGCCCGAGATCTGCGCGCCGTTATTGCCGCTGATGCCGTTGGGGTACTGGCGGTAGTCAACGGTCGGGTTGCTGATGATCTTGCCGTCGAGGACGATCGCGAAGCTCTGCAACTCCTGGCGCAGGGCGCCGCGCTGCGCCAGGTCGCGCGTGACGCCCTGGAACGCGGACGCGCCCTGGTCGGTGAACTGCATGGTGACGATGGGCTCCTGGTTTCCACCGGTGGAGCCCGAGTCGAAGCTCTGCGCCGCGGAGGTGATGTCACGTCCGGTGAGCGCGGGCTTGTCCTGCATGAGCACGTAGACCGTGCGTGACGGGCTGTCGGGCTTCGACGGGTCGAGCTGCTGGCGGTCCGAGAAGATGACGAGGCCCTTGGGCACTGTCTCGATCTCCATGCCGGCGGGCACATTGCCGTCGTAGTCCTGCAGCAGCGAGGCTTTCTCGTAATCCGGCCCCGCCACGAGGTCGTGCGCGGCGTTCTTCTTGAACAGGTAGTAGCTGACCTGGCCCTCAGCCGGGGGCCGCGGCGTGGTGTTCTGTGCCTTCTGGACCATCCTCCAGAGGTTCGGGTCCTGCGCCACGAAGTTGGCCTGGTAGTCGATGAAGACCAACTGCGCTGGCCGGATGAGGTCTTCCACCACCTGATCGGGGTTGTTCGCCCCCGCGAGCGACACCACGATCTGGTCGTCGCCCTGGGTCTGGATCTCGGGCTCCGACACGCCGAAGGCATCCACGCGGTTGCGGATGACGTCCACCGACCGGTCGATGGCCTCCTTGTTCACCTCGGAGTCGCGGGTGGGCTTGCCCTGCAGCACCACCTCGACGCCGCCCTGCAGGTCGAGGCCGAGCACGGTCGGCCGCGTGGCGATCACGACGATCGACGCGCAGACCAAGCCGATGACGACCAGCAGGAAGAGGAACGAGCGGCGGCGCGTGCTCACCGGCGTGGCCCGGTCATGGACAAGCGGATGGCGCCTCGCCTATTCGGCGGCCGCCGCGGCGTCTGCCTCGGGGCTCGTCTTGCGGGCCACGGCCTGCTGCGAGATGCGGATGTCGACGTCCTCCGCGACCTGCAGGATGATCGTGCCGCCATCCTCCACCTCGGAGACGATGCCGTAGATGCCCGAGGTGGTGAGCACCTCGTCGCCCGGCGAGAGCGTGCGAGCGAGTTCCTCCATCTCGCGACGGCGCTTCTGCTGCGGGCGGATGCCCACGAAGTAGATGAGCGCCACGAAGATGATGATGTAAACGGGCAGAAGGACCGCAGATGACATGCGGGATCCGGCCTCCGGAATGGGGTGCGGGACGGGCGCAGGCTAGCAGCGCCAACGGCACCCCGCGGTGATCGGGGCACCCCGATGCGCGTGGTACGGTGGCCGCCCGTGAGGCACCTGTCGATCGCGATGGTCACCGAGTACGCCTACCCCATCCTGGGGGGCGTGAGCGAGCACGTGCACTTCCTCTCGCGCGAGCTCGCGCAGCGTGGCCACGACGTCACCGTCGTCACCGGCAACATCGGCGAGGCCGCCGAGGTTGCGGAGCTCGACCGCGAAGCGCACCGCGTGCACGGCTACCGCACCACCCGCATCGGCAAGTCAATGCCGTGGGTCGCCAACGGGTCGATCGCGCGCCTCACCGTGGGCCTCGGCATCAAGCACCAGATCGCCCGGGCGGTGCGGGGCATGGACGTCGTTCATGCCCAGGGCCTGGCCTCCCCCACCCTGCCCATGGGCGTGCTGCGGGTATCCACGGCGCCGTGCACCGTTGGCACGTTCCATACCTATTTCGACGAGGGCCACTGGCTCTACGACCGCATCGGCACCTACGTGCGCAACTCGCTCGCCCGCCTCGACCGGCGCATCGCGGTCTCGGAGGCATGCATCGAGGCGCTCGGCCATTACTTCCCCGGGGAGTGGGACGTCGTGCCGAACGGCATCGACTGCTCGCTCTACCGGCCGCTCGGCCCGGGTGAGGATCGCCCCGCCGGGCCGCCGCGCATCCTCTTCGTCGGGCGATTCGACCCGCGCAACGCCCTCGCCGACCTTCTCGAGGCCGCGGCCATCCTGAAGGCGGAGGGGCGTGACTTCACGGTGCAGGTAATCGGCGACGGCCCCGCGCGACCGGTTTACGAGCGCAAGGCGAAGAGCCTTGACGTGTGGGACCGCGTGGAGTGGCTCGGGCTGCTCAACGAGGAGCGCCCGCGGTTCTACCGCGAGGCGGATGTCATGGCCGCGCCGTGCGTGCTCGCGTCATTCGGCGTCGTGCTGCTCGAGGCCTTGGCATCGGGCACCCCCGTGGTGGCTGCGGACAACGTGGGCTTCCGCCAGGTGATCCGCGGCGATGTTCCGGGGCGTTTCGTGCCAGCGCACGACCCGGCTGAGCTCGCGCGCGGCCTCGCCGAGGTGCTGGACGACCCCGCGCGCGCCGAGGACATCGGTCGCCGGGGGAGAATCGCGGTGGAGGAGGAATTCGACTGGCCCCGGGTCACCGACCGCATCGAGGCCATCTACAACGAGGTCCTCGACTCCAAGCGGCCCGGCGCCGTCCGCCACTCAGCCCCAACAGGAGGCACAGCATGAACCGCAACCGCATCGTCACCCTCGCCGCCACAGGCCTCATCGGGGGCGCGCTCGTCCTCGCCGGCTGCGGCAGTTCGTCCGACACGGCGTCCACCGCCGCCGCCACGGCGACCACTGATACGACGGCAACCGTGGACACCACGGCCACGACCGACACCACCGCCACCACCGCCACCACCGCCTCGGAGACGATCCCGTGCGTCGGGGCGGAGGAGGCATGCACCGCCAAGGTGCCGCTCGGCGGCGGCGCGGCGGCCCGCACCGTGCAGATCGAGCTCACCGGCACCAACATGGGCGAGCCCAAGACCACGGTGGAGTCACAGTACGAGGGCGCCTACGACATCACCGACGCGAAGTTCACCACCGGCGGGTCGATCTACGAGTTCACCCTCGACGCGGTGGAGAGCATCCCCGAGGGCGTGAACCTCGAGATGACGTTCGCGCAGAAGTAGCGGCGGGGCCGACGACGCGACCCGCGCGGCCTAGGGGAGGACTCCCCAGGCCGCGCCGGGCTCGCCGTCGTCACCGAAGAGCGCGTCCTGCCCACCGGACTGGGCGCGCACCTCACGCGGCACCTCAAGGCCCAGGTGCACGTAGGCACGGGCCGTGGCCACGCGGCCACGCGGAGTACGCGCCAGCAGGCCCTGCTGCAGCAGGAACGGCTCGTAGACATCCTCGATTGTGTCGGGGCTCTCCCCCACGGCGTCGGCCAGGGTGCCGAGCCCGGTGGGACGGCCGCTGAACGTAACGGCCAGGTGGGTGAGGATCTTGCGGTCGAGGTCGTCGAGGCCCGCGTCGTCCACCTCGAGGACCTGCAGGGCCTCCTCGGCCACCGACTGGTCGATGCGCCCCATGGCCTTCACCTGTGCCACGTCGCGCACGCGACGGAGCAGGCGGTTGGCGATGCGGGGCGTGCCGCGCGACCGCACCGCGATGGCCACGGCGCCGTCGGGTGCCACCTCGACGCCCAGCAGGTCGGCCGAGCGCGCGATGATGCGCGCGAGGTCGTCGGGTCCGTAGTAGTCGAGGCGCTGCACCACACCGAAGCGGTCGCGCAGCGGCGTGGTGAGGAGGCCCGAGCGAGTGGTGGCACCCACCAGCGTGAACCGCGGGAGGTCGAGCCGGAGCGTGCGCGCCTGGGGCCCCTGCCCCAGAACGACGTCGAGCTGGAAGTCCTCCATCGCCGGGTAGAGGACCTCCTCCACCGAGCGGTTCATGCGGTGGATCTCGTCCACGAACAGCACGTCACCGGGGCCGAGGGCCGTGAGGATGGCCGCGAGGTCGCCCTTGCGCTCGAGCACGGGACCGCTCGTGATCGTGATCTCCACGCCCATCTCCGACGCCAGGATGATGGCCAGCGACGTCTTGCCCAAGCCAGGCGGGCCGGCGAGAAGAACGTGGTCGAGGGCCTCCTGCCGCTGGCGAGCGGCCTCGAGGAAGATGCCCAGTTGCTGGCGTACGGAGTCCTGCCCGATGAAGTCATCAAGCGTGCGCGGGCGCAGTGAGGTATCGAACGACTCCTCCTCGGGCGTCACCTCGGGATCACCCATACGGTCGTCGCCGGTCATCGCCCGAGCACCGCGAGGCCATGGCGGATGAGGGCCTCCTCATCGAGGTCGGCGTCCGCGCCCGCGAGGGCGGCATCCACCTGGTCGGGCGGGAAGCCCAGCGCCACCAGGCCCTCGCGCGCGCCGCCACGCGGCCCCGTGGCCAGTTCGCTGGTGCCGGGAGGCCCGCCCGCGACGCCCACCTTGTCACGCAGGTCGAGGATGACGCGCTCGGCGGTCTTCTTCCCCACCCCGGCGGCCTTCGAGATGTACGCCGCGTCGCCGCCCCCGATGGCCAGCGCCACGGCCTGCGGGGTTCCGAGCCCGCAGATGGCCAGCGCGCTGCGCGGCCCCACGCCGCTCACGCCGAGGAGTGACTCGAAGATGACCCGCTCCGACTCGTCGCTGAAGCCGTAGAGGTCGAGGGCGTCCTCGCGCACCACGAGGTGGGTGTGCAGGACCACCTCGCTGCCGATGCCGGGGAGGTCGGCGCGCGTGGAATCGGAGATCCGCACGCCGAATCCCATTCCCCCCATGCCCACCACGACGCCGTCGGCGTCGGCGGCCACCAGGTGGCCGCGCACGAACCGGATCATGCGACGGAGGCTATCGCCGCTCCCGGACGCCGATCGCGGCCTGCAGGGGGCCCGCCGCGGCGTGGCATATGGCCACGGCGATGGCATCGGCGGAGTGGTCGGTGTCGGCAGCCACGCCGGTGAGCCGGGTGACCATCGCGCGTACCTGGTCCTTGCCCGCGCGGCCGTTGCCGCTGATGGACTGCTTGATGGCGGTGGGCGTGTACTCGGCCACCGCCAGCCCGGCCTGGGCGCATGAGACGAGCAGGGCCCCTCGCGCAGCCGCCATGCCCATGGCCGCCTTGCTCACCGGGTGCACGAAGAACCCCTCGATGGCGGCCACCTCGGGTCGGTGCTCGGCGATGACCACTGCGAGGCCGTCGTGCAGGGCCAGGAGGCGCTCCTCGGTGGGCGTCGCGGCCTTCGTTCGGATGGTGCCGTGGGCGAGCACCTCCATGCGGCTGCCCGCGCGGCGCACGACGCCGTACCCGGTGTTGGCAAGGCCGGGGTCGATCCCCAGCGCGATCACGGGGCGACGCCCCTAGCCGGCAACGGCCTCCATGACCTGTTCGGAGATGTCGAAGTTGGCGTAGACGTCCTGGACGTCGTCATTCTCCTCGAGGCTGTCGATGAGGCGGAGCAGTTGGCGGGCCTCCTTCTCGCCCGCCTCCACCGTGGTCTTGGGAAGCATGGTGATGTCCGCGGACGCCGCGGCGAATCCCGCGCCCTCGAGGCTCTCGCGCACCGCCGAGAGGCCGGTCGGTTCGGTGACCACCTGCCACTGCGAGCCGTCCTCGGTGATGTCCTCGGCGCCGCCCTCGAGGGCCGCGTCCATGAGGGCATCCTCGTCAACCCCCTCGCCGTCCACGAGGATGATGCCCTTGCGCTCGAACTGCCACGCCACGCTGCCGGGAGTGCCCAGCTCGGACCCATTCTTCGTGAAGATGTGGCGCACGTCGCTGGCGGTGCGATTGCGGTTGTCGGTGAGCGCCACGCAGATGATCGCCACCCCGCCCGGCCCGTAGCCCTCGTAGGTGACGGCCTCATAGTCGACGCCGTCGCCGCCCGCGCCTGTGCCCTTCTGGATCGCGCGCTCGATGTTGTCCTTGGGCATCGAGTTGGCCCGGGCCTTCTCGATGGCCGTGGCGAGCGCGGCATTCGACACCGGGTCGCCGCCGCCCTCGCGCGCAGCCACGGTGATGGCCCGCGAGAGCTTGGAGAAGAGCTGGCCGCGCTTGGCATCGGCCGCGCCCTTCTTGCGCTTGATGGTGGCCCACTTACTGTGCCCCGACAACGGTGTCCTCCTCGTGCTCCGTTCCTGCTGACCTCTCCCGCACCTCCTCGACGAACAGGCGGTGCAGGCGCCTGTCGTCGGTGAGCTCCGGGTGGAATGCCGCCACGATGCGCGTGGCGTCGCGCGCGGCGACCGGATGCCCCCCGTGCTCTGCGAGCACCTCGACCCCGGGGCCGACACGCTCAATCCAGGGAGCACGGATGAAGATACCGCGCACGGGCGGATCACCCAGCGCGGGAACATCCACGGGCGCCTCGAACGAGTGCACCTGGCGCCCGAATGCGTTGCGGCGCACCACGATGTCCATGCCGCCAACCAGCGGCTGGGGGCCGCCGCCCTCGATGCCGCTGGCCAGCATGATCATGCCGGCGCATGTGCCCAGCACCGGCAGGCCGCGGTCCACGCGCGCGCGCAGGGCGTCGAGCAGCCCGGACTCGCCGGCCACGAGCCCGAATGTCGTGCTCTCCCCGCCGGGGATGACGATGCCGTCGAGCGCCTCGAGGTCGACGGCACTGCGCACGCGCGAGGTGCGCGCGCCGACATCGGCCAGCGCGGCCTCGTGCTCGGACACCGCCCCCTGCACGGCGAGCACGCCGATGCGAGGGCGCCGTGCGTCGGCCGCGCTCACCAGCCCCGGGTCTGCAGCAGTCCGCCCTCGCCCAGCTCGCCGATCTCGATGCCGGGCATCGCCTCGCGCAGGCCGCGCGAGACCCGGGCGACCACCTCGGGGTCGTCCCAGTGCGTGGTGGCCTCCACGATGGCGCGCGCACGGGCCGGCGGGTCCTCGCTCATGAAGATGCCGCTGCCCACGAACACCCCCTCTGCGCCCAGGTGCATCATCAGCGCGGCGTCCGCAGGGGTGGCGATCCCGCCGGCCGAGAAGTTCACCACGGGCAGGCGACCGTGCAGGCCCACCCACTCGATGAGCTCGAGTGGCGCGGCCATCTCCTTCGCGATGGCGAACCGCTCATCAGGCGTGGCCGATGCCACGCGCCGGATGTCCTGCGTGATGGTCTTCATGTGGCGCACGGCCTCTACCACGTTGCCGGTTCCGGCCTCGCCCTTCGTGCGGATCATCGCGGCGCCCTCGGCCACGCGGCGCAGGGCCTCGCCGAGGTTGGTGGCGCCGCAGACGAATGGCACGGTGAAGGCGCGCTTGTCGACGTGGCTCGCCTCATCGGCGGGAGTGAGCACCTCGGACTCGTCGATGTAATCGATCTCGAGCGCCTGCAGCACCTGCGCCTCGACGTAGTGGCCGATGCGGCACTTGGCCATCACGGGAATGGTGACAGCCTCCTGGATGCCCATGATCATCTCGGGGTCGCTCATGCGCGCAACGCCGCCGGCCTTGCGGATCTCGGCGGGGATGCGCTCGAGGGCCATCACGGCGCATGCGCCGGAGTCCTCGGCGATCTTCGCCTGCCCGGCGTCGACCACATCCATGATCACGCCACCCTTGAGCATGCGGGCAAGGCCCGCCTTCACCGCGTCGGTGCCGGTGGCGCCCTGGGCGCCGTTGCCTGCGACGTCGTCGCTCACTCAACAACTCCTGATCGGGATCGCCGGGAGTGTAGAACGGAGCAGGCCCTACCGGGCACCCGTAAAGGGCCGTTACGCGCTAGGCAGGGATGGCCGTCAGGTTGCGGCGCGGGAGCTGGTGCGCCGCGATGCCGTGGGCAAGGGCCTGCGCCACCGCCACGAACGCCGTGATGCTGGGCTCGCCACCGCGCTCCTCTGCCGGAACGACCCGCACCACGGGGGCACGGGCGGCGGCGGAGAGACTGGAATCCACGAGCGCCACCGCGGGGGCGCCAGCAGACCGCGCAGCGGCCACGGCGTACTCGGCCACGCGGGTCTCCTTGCCCACGGAAACGGCGATGAGCCCCCCGCCGCGGGCGAGCGCACCGAGCCGCATGCGAATGCGCGGCTCGCCTGAATCGACGACGAGCACCTCGCGACCGCCGCGCGCGAGGCGGTCCTCGAGCAGGGCAAGAACCGGGCGGGCGGGCGCGTCGCCTGCGACCACGATGGGCGCGACACCCGCCAGGGGCGTGACGAGGGGCTGCACGCCCTCTGTGCCAAGTCGTGCGGCGAGGTCCTCGAGGGCGAGGCGGTCGGTGTCGAGCACCTGCACGCGGCCCGGCTGCCCGGGCGCGCCGATGGCCCGCACGCCGAGCCCGGGCCGGTGGGCCTGGCGCACCGTGCGCTGCAGTTCGGGGTACCCCGCGTAGCCGAGGGCCTGCGCGAAGCGCACGACGGTCGCTGGGCTGCAGTGGGCGGCCTGAGCCACCTCGTGCGCGGACACCAGCGGGAGCTCCGCGAGGTGATCCACGAGGTAGCGGGCCAGGGCCTGCTGGGCCGGGCTGAACCGCTCGTAATCGCGGCGGAGGACCTCAGCGAGTTCGGTTGCGTCAGGTGGCACGTGCCTGTGTTTCGACAGGCGGGCGCCCCTCCCTTCCCGAGTCGTCCTACGATTCAGGCGTGCTTCGCGTCCTCGCTCTCGCCGCAGTGCTGGCGGCACCCGCAGCAGCCGCATCCGCCCCGTGGCTCCCGCCATCGGCGCTCGCGCCTCCGGCCCGCGGTTCCGGACCGCCGGCCGTGGCCGGCAACGATGACGGCCGTGCCGTGGCGGCGTGGACCACCCGCGACGGCGTGATGGCGTCGCTGCGCACCCCGGGGGGTCCGTGGTACTCGCCGGTACGCGTTCCGGGCAGTGGCCGCGGCGCAGCCGACGTCGCGGTGGCCATGACCGACGATGGCCTCGCCGCGGTCGCGTGGGTCGAGCGCGGCCGTGTGCGCGCGAGCATCCGGCCGGCGCGCAAGAGGTTCCTCCCGGCCACGACGATCTCCCCAGCGGGGCGGGTGGCGCTCGCTCCACGCGTGGCATTCGGGCTCGGATGCGGTCCGCTCGTCGCCTGGCAGTCGGATGAGGGCGGGCGCAGCGCCATCCGCGCCGCATGCGGTCGCGGCGATGGACGCTTCGGGGCGCAGGCACGCGTATCGCCCGAGGGCGAGCAGGCGTCGGGGCCCTCCGTGGCGGGCGGCCCCACGGGCGTGATCGTTCTCTGGCGCCAGGACGATGGCGGCACCTACCGCGTGCGATCGGCCACGCGCGGCCCCACTGGCGGATTCTCCCCGGCCGACACCCCATCGCCCGCAGGCACGGCGGTGATCGTGGATCCCTCGGTGGCCCTCGCACCCGATGGAACCGCGATCGCGGCCTGGACCCTCACCCGCGGGGACGCCGTAGTGGTGCAGTCGGCGGTGCGCCAGGTGACCGGCGGATGGACGGCCCCCGAAGACCTCTCGCGCCCCGCGCCGCAGGCCCGCGGCGCGCGGGTGGGCGTGGACGCCGCAGGGGGCGCGGTCGTGGCCTGGTCGCGGTCCGGCGTGGTGCAGGCGGCTGAGCGGCCGGCGGGACAGGCATGGGGGGCGGCGCATGATCTCTCCGACCCCTCGTCCACCTCGGGCGCGCCGTCCGTGGCCGTAAGCGGCGCCGGTTCCGCGGTGGTGACGTGGCCCTCCGTGGTGGCAGGCGCGTCGGTGGTGCAGGCCGCCCTGCGACCGGCACAGGGCGCGTTCACCACCGGAACCACGATCTCCGATCCCGCGCGCCCTGCCATCGCCCCGCAGGCCACCACGAGCGACGACGGGGTCGCCCCGGTGGCGTGGCAGTGGACGAACCCGGCCCAGGAGCCCGCTTTCGCGCCGTCCGGCGTGATGACCGCCACGGGCGTCGCCGGAGCGTCGACCGCGGGGGCCCCGCTGGTGGTCGACCTGCGGGCGCGGCCCTCGCGCGTGCGTCCGAGGCAGCCGATCCGCATCACCTTCGGGCTTTCCGAGGCATCGCGCGTGCGCATCACGGCGCGCCGCAACGGCTCGCGCCGGGTCGTGGGATCAATCGAGATGAACGGCGTCGATGGCGCCAACCTGCTGGTCCTCGCGGGGAGCCTTGGCGGAGCCTCGCTCGGGCGCGGCAGATGGGTGATCAGCGCCCGGCCGGCGGGGGGCACGCCGCGGTCGCTGTCGCTGGTTGTGGTTTAGTCCCGCGCAGTGCCCGCCGTCTCGCCCATCTCCCGCGACCTCGCCATCGACGGATGGGGGCTTGCCGGCGCGGGCGTCGCGGGGGTCGTCGCCGCCTCGGTCATGATCGAGGGCGGCGCGGGGCGCGCGATCATCCCCTTCATCATCGTCGCGCTGGTCTTCGGCCTCGCACAGGTGGTGGTAAGCGGCGGGTGGCTGCGCAACGCCGTGCGTGACGCGCCACCCGCGCCGGCAGACCTCGTGCCAGAGCCCGACTCGGCAACGCTGCGGCGCGCCGCGCTCCCCGCGCTGATCGCGCTCCTCCTCATCGTCGTCGCCCTCTTCGTGTGGGTGCAGTTCGCGGCGCTGCTCGCGGGGCTCGCCTTCGCCGCCGGAATGACCGACCTGCGCTCGCGCCAGTGGATCGTCGCGCTCGAGAGGAGCGAGGGGGTAACGATCCTCCGCCAGACCGCGTGGCTGCCCTTCGCCACGGCGCGCAAGCCCCTGTGGTCGCGCGCCGACAGTGCCTGACCGCTAGGAGCCGACTCCCTCGCCGGGCTCGCCGCCGGTGAGATCCTCCACCTGCGCGCGGATGGCCTCGAGCCGCGCCTCGCACCAGGCCTGCAGGGCCGCACCCCGACGGAAGAGGCGCAGGGCCTCGTCGAGGCCGGCGTCGCCTGACTCGAGGCGGTCGACGCAGTCCTCGAGCTCGGACATGGCGTCCTCGAAGGGAACCCCCTCGGGGATGTCCCCCGGCTCGGTGATCTCGATCGACGAGAGATCGGGCACGGCGTCGCCCATCAGGCGTCCTCCTCCTCCACCCGCGCGGCCACCAGGCCGTCGCGGAATTGCAGTGACAGCAGCATCCCCGCGGGGAGCGATCCGGCCGACTGCACGAGGGCGCCGGCGTCATCGCGCACCAGGGCGAAGCCCTCGGCCAGCGGGCGCGCCGGGTCGCATGCGGCAAGTCGGGCGGTGTGCACGGCCAGCCGCGCGGCCGATCCGGTATCGGCGGCCCCGATGGCGAGCATGCGGCGGGCGCGCAGTGCCCGCAGGTCGCGGCCGGGCATCACCACGGCATCTCGCGCGGCCCGCCCCAGGCGCGCCCCGAGGGCGCCCGCCGCCTCGAGCGGGCGGCGCACCACGGCGTCATGGGGGCGCACGAGCCCCGGGCGCGCCGCGATGAGGTCGAGCTCCCGGCGCGCCCGGCCCGCGGCGCGCAGCGCCCCTCCCGCCAGCCGGCGACGGAGGGCATCGAGGTCCTCCAGCATCAGGGCGCGATCGGGAACCACGAGGTCGGCGGCGGCCGTTGGCGTGGCGCCGCGGGCATCGGCGGCCAGGCATGCGAGGGTGGTGTCGGGGTCGTGGCCAATGCCAGCCACCACCGGGGTGGACGACGCGCGGACGGCGCGCACCACCGTCTCGTCGCTGAAGGGCAGGAGGTCCTGGAGCGACCCGCCGCCGCGCGCGACGATGATCACGTCGACGCGCGGGTCGGCGTCGAGCGCGGCGATCGCCCGGGTCACCTCTGCCACGCACGCGGCGCCCTGCATCGCGGCGTGCGCCACCACCACGCGCATGGGGAACCTGCCCTCGATGCGCATCAGCACGTCGGCGCGCGCCGCGCTGCCGGCGGCGGTCACCAGCCCCACGCCGGTCGGCAGGAAGGGCAACGGACGCTTGATGGCCTCATCGAACAGCCCCTCCGCCCCCAGGCGTCGCCTGCGCTCCTCGATCATGCGCAGGATCTCGCCCTCGCCGGCTGGCTCGATGCGCCTGAGACGAATGATCAGGCGCCCGTCGCGGCGCGAGAACTCCGGTCGGGCGACGGCCTGCACCATGGCGCCGTCGGCCAGCTCGTGCCCGTGCTCGACGTCCGTTGCGTAGGCGAAGCAGTCCACGCGGGCGTCGTGGCCCTCGCGGGGATCCTCCAGCCGGAACCACAGGAGGCGGCCGTCGCGCCCGGACCGCAGGTTCACCACCTCCCCGCGGATATACACCGTGCGCGTGTTCTCGCTGATCACGCGCTCGAGCGCGCTCACCACCTCATCCACCTCGAACACGCGCGCGCGCGCGACGTCATCGACCATGGCCAGATGATGCCCCTCAGGTCGGGGGCATGAGGGCCACCATCACCGCCACGGCGGCGAGCACGGCCGCGCCCAGCAGCACCTCAGCGCGCACGCTCGCCACGAGCGCCGGCAGGCCGTTGGACGCCCCCTCCGGCTCCAGGCCCAGCGCCACCCGCTCGAGCCGTGGATGCAGAACGAGGCGATTCCATGCGGCGAGCACGAGCATGATGCCGAACACCACCAGCTTGGCGAGCAGCGCGAGCCCGTAGTCGGTGGTCCAGAGGGCAGAGAGCGACGGCAGCTCGGCGAGCGCCCGGTAGACGCCCGTGATCACGAGCACCACCACGGCCGCCACGGCGACCGATGAGAAGCGCACCACCACCCCGGCCCCGAGCCGCACGCGATCCGGCTCCGCAAGGCGGGCGAGAAGGGGCAGCGCGAGCACCATCAGCATCACCAGGCCGCCGAGCCAGGCCGCGGTGGCCCAGCCGTGCGCGATGTCGAGGAGCGTGCCGAGCGTGGCGTCGCTGCCGCTGGCCGCGTGCCCCGACCATGAGAGCAGCACGGCCCCGGCGAGGCCGGGGAGCGCGAGGGCGTACATGCGGGCGCCGCCGGGCGCCAGCGGCATATCCCCAGGGCGCAGCACCGCAGCGGCCGCGGCTCCCACGATGGCGAGCGCGAGCAGGCCGATCCAGGCGGTACCCCACCGGGTGCCTCCCAGCAGGTCACTCCACGCGCCGCCCACCGCCGCGCCCTGCACGGGGAGCGCGATGACCAGGCCCACCACCCAGGCCGCCAGCAGCCCCCACCATGCGCGCCACCACGCACGCACGGGCCCCGGGGCCGCGCGCAGCGCATCATCCCTCAACCGCTCCGCGCCCTCGGCCGCGGGCGGTGCCACGCCCCCCGCGGACCATGCGCGCGCCATCACCCACTCGCGCGCGAGCGCAATCCCGGCCGTTCCCAGCACGCCGATCAGCACGAGCAGGCGGGCGATCACGGCGAGCGGGCCGGCACCATCGGACCCCTCCGGGACCACGGGGCCCGCCGCGGCCTGCGCGGCGCGCACTGCGAAGCTGCTGGTGCCCGCGAAGGCATGACCGTCGGTGGTCATGCCCGACCATGCCACCCGGTACGTGCCTGCCCCGTCGCGCGGCACGGCGATGACCATCGCCTGCGGGTCGTCCGCGCCCACCACGACGGCCGTTGACACCGCCCCCGCGGGCCCGCGCACCTGCGCGCGCGCCAGGGTCGCCTCGAGCGGAGCCGACTGCGCAACGCGCACCGACGCGGGAGCCACGGCCACGGTCGCGCCACCCGCCGGCGTCACCGCCACCGCCGCCCACGCGGAGGCGGGCAGCGCGAGGGCGACCGCGAGAGCGACGACCACCAGGGTGCGCATCGCAACGCGACCCACCATCAGACCCCAGAGAACGTGAGCACCAGCAGCACAGTATTGAGGCCGATCACCACGACGGCGATCGCGATGCCGAGGATGGTCGTGATGCGCCGGTTCACGAGCACGCCCATCACCTGCCGATCGGCCGTGGCCTGCAGCAGGGGGATGAGGGCGAAGGGGATGCCGAACGACAGGATGACCTGCGAGATGACCAGGGCGAGCACCGGGTCGACGCCCAGGGCGATGATGATGAAGGCAGGCGCCATCGTTATGGCCCGCCGCAGCCACACGGGGATGCGGCGCTGCAGGAAGCCCTCCATCACGACCTGGCCTGCGAGCGTGCCGATGCTCGAGGAGGACAGGCCCGATGCCAGCAGCGCGACGCCGAAGAGCACGTCGGCGTTGTTGCCCACCACGTTCCCGAGGCCCTCGTACACCTCCGTGAGGTCCTCCCCCACGCCTGTCATGCCCGCCGAGTTGAAGACCGTGGCGGCGATGACCAGCATCGAGATGTTCACGAGCCCGGCGATGGTCATCGCGATGATCACGTCCACGACCTCGAACCGGAACAGGCGCTTCTTGGCGGCCGGGTCGACCACGGGAACGCGACGCTGGGTGAGCGCCGAGTGCAGGTAGATCACGTGGGGCATCACCGTGGCGCCGAGGATGCCCACGGCCAGCAGCACGCTTCCCGTGCCGTCGAAGCCGGGCAGGAGGCCCGTGGCCACCTCGGACGGCGACGGCCCCGCGAGGAACACCTGCACCGCGAAGGCCACCACGATGACGCCCACGAACGCGGCGATGATCGCCTCGAGCCTCCGGAAGCCACGCGCCTGCATCGCGAGGATGGCGTACGAGGCAACGGCCGTGATGACCGCAGCGGGCAGCAGCGGGATTCCGAACAGCAGGTACAGGCCGAGTGCGGCGCCGACGAACTCGGCGACGTCAGTGGCCATTGCCACGAGCTCGGCCTGCAGCCAGAGGCCCAGGCGCACGGGCCTGCTGTAGCGGGCGCGGCACGCCTCGGCGAGGTTCATGCCCGACGCGATGCCGAGCTTCGCCGACATCGACTGGATGATCATCGACATGAGCACGGCAGCCACGATCACCCACAGCAGCAGGAAGCCGAACTCCGCTCCCGCCGCCATGTTGGTGGCGAAGTTGCCCGGATCGATGTATGCGACGGCCGCGATGAAGGCCGGTCCGAGGAAAGGCGTGAAGCGACGGATCCCCGATCGGCGGCCCGAGAGCGACTCCTCGGCCGCGCGCAGCACGAGGGCGTCGCCGGGAAGGGCCTCCTCGGGGCCGGGGCCCGGGGGCTTGGCACGTCGCGGTCGCATGCTCACTGCGCGCGCGCCGCCCTCACGAGGGCGACGGGCGACACGCCCGCAGCGGATACGACCACCGAGTGGCCCCCGCGGGTGGTGAGCACCGCCGTGCGCCCGCCCGACTCGAACTGCGCTGTGCCCGGCCCGCGCACGGGCACCGACGTGGCGCCGGGCGGCACCGGCACGGGCGCGCCGTCGATGACCGACCAGGCAAGTCGCCGACCCGCGCGCGCGTACACCACGGTGCGCACCTCGCGCCCATCCACCACGTCGTCGCGGCGGCCCACCGGCTGCCATCCGAGGCGGGCCGCGAGATCCGGGAAGGGCACACCGAAGGCCGCTGCCAACGGCCTGCCGCCGTTCGTGGTGGGCGGTGCACCCGCCTCGGGCGGCTGTGCCTGGGCCGTCACCACGTCGGTGGCCACCTGCGCCGGTGCCCCGGCGAGGGACCCGAACGCCACCGCCACGCCCACGGCGAGCACGGTGATGCCAAGGCCGATGCCCAGCCCACGCGGGGGCGCATCGTCGCGCTCGGTACGGACGGTCGTCCCGCTCTGCACGGGTGCAGGCGGGTCTACCATCGTGGCGTGTCCACCCATCCCGAGACCGCGCCGCCGACCGGTGGCCTTGGGCGCGCCTGGGCGAGGCTCACCTCACCGCAAGGGGTGCGCTGGATCACCGGCATCGCCATGGTCCTGCTCTGGGTGATCATCCCGAGCGGGGGCATCGTGAGGCTCACGGATTCGGGCCTCGGCTGCACGGACTGGCCGCTCTGCGAGAACACCAGCGTGATCCCCGCCATGGATGCCAACGCGTGGATCGAGTACACGAACCGCATGTTGTCGGGCGTGGTGATGGCATTCGCCGTGCTGGCGGCCATCGTCGTGATCTTCTCGCGCGCGACCTCGGGCGGCACGCGCGCCTCGGCCATCGTCGCGGCAGTCGCCACCGTGGCGCAGGTGCCCCTCGGGGCGGTTACGGTCGCGTTCGAGCTGCACCCGCTTCTGGTGGGATCGCACTTCCTGCTGTCGCTCGTCGCGCTCGGCGCAGGCGTGATCGCATTCCTCGGTGCCGACGACGTGGTGCGAGGCGTGCGACGCGCGGTCGCCGCGGCATCCGGCTGGCTGGCGTTCCTGGGCGTGGCCGCGCTCGCCACCACCCTCACCACCGGCGTGCTCACGACGGCGGCGGGGCCCCACTCGGGCGACCCCGACGTCACGCACCGCATCGGAAGCATCGACGCCGCGGCGTACTGGCATGTGCGGGCGGTGATCGTGCTCGGGGTCGTGGGCCTGATCATCGCCTTCGTCGCGCGGCGGCGGCGCGACGACCGGGGGTTCATGGTGCCCGCCCTGCTCTTCATCCCCCTGTTCATCATCCAGGTGGTCATCGGCGAGGTGCAGTGGCGCACGCAGCTGCCCTGGGAGGTCGTGGTATTCCACGTCGGCGTGGCCGGACTGGTGTGGGGCGTCGGCATCGCGGCACTCTGGCGTCTGGCGCGCCCGGTCACGGGGAAGTCGGCCCCCGCCTAGCGCCGGCGGCCGCCTGAGGCGGCCTCCTGGCAGGCGACGCACCGCTCGGCGTCGGGGACGATCTCGAGGCGGGCCTCGGGTATGGCGCCGCCGCAGTCGATGCAGGTGCCGTACTCGCCGCGCTGCGCCGCCTCTGCAAGGCGCAGAAGCCGCTCCTCCTCCTCCTTGAGACGGAGCTGCGCCTGCAACTGGCGCTCGCGCGCCTCGGCGTCGGTCGCGGCCTCGGCCGGGTGGTGGTGGGCATCGCTGGCCTCGCTGCCGTCGGCGGCAAGGTCGAGTGCCTCGGCGCGCTCGTGCGCCTCGCGTGCGAGGCGCGCCAGCCTCTCCGCCTGGTCCTCCCCCTTCGGCATGGGCTGACTCTAGCGCCGACGCCCCGCAGCGCCCGCGATGGCTGTAGGGTGCGCGCAGTGAGTGCACCGGCAGTGGAGACCCGCGACCTCGTGCGCGAGTTCAAGGGTGGGATCCGCGCCGTGGACGGCGTGAGCCTCGTCGTGGAGTCCGGGGGCATCTTCGGCTTCCTCGGCCCCAATGGAGCGGGCAAGAGCACCACGGTGCGCATGCTCACCACCCTGCTGCGCCCCACGAGCGGCACGGCGATGGTCGCCGGCCACGACGTCATGGCCGACCCCGGCGCCGTGCGCCGGCGCATCGGCGTGGCGCTGCAGGACGCCGCAATCGACCCCTACATGACGGGGCGCGAACTGCTTCGGCTGCAAGGGGTGCTGCATGGGCTTGCGCGTGCCGAGTGCCGTGCCCGGGCCGAGGACCTCCTCGCGCGCGTGGGGCTTGAGGACGCCGCCGACCGCCGCGTGGGCACCTACTCAGGGGGCATGCGGCGCCGTCTCGACCTGGCGCTCTCGCTCGTGCACGAGCCGGTGGTGCTCTTCCTCGATGAGCCCACCACGGGACTCGACCCCACGTCGCGCGTGGCGCTCTGGGAAGAGGTGCGGCGCCTCAACGCCGAGCACGGCACCACGATCTTCCTCACCACGCAGTACCTCGAGGAGGCCGACCAGCTGGCCGACCGCGTGGCGATCATCGACGGCGGGCGCATCGTGGCCGATGGGGCGCCGGCTGCGCTCAAGGCCGAGATCGGCGAGCCCCTGCTCACGGTGACCGCCGGAGACGGTTCCAGTCCCGAGGACGTCGCGGGCGTGCTCTCGCGGTTCGGGCCCATCGTGCCGGGGTCGGCAGAGGGCGGTGCGGGCGTGCGGCTGCCGGGCGGGTCGTCGGCCATGGCCGACGCCGTGCGAGCACTCGACGACGCAGGCGTGCGCTTCCAGTCGATCGACCTCGCAGAGCCGACCCTCGACGACGTCTTCCTCAAGTGCACGGGCCGGCACCTGGAAGGTGCTGGCGACGAAGTGCCCGCCGCATGACGGCCGCGGCCCCGGCGGTACGCCAGACCGCCGCCCTCGCGTGGCGGTCGATCATCACCACCATCCGCCTTCCCCAGGCGTGGTTCCCAGCCCTGTTCTTCCCCCTCGTGCTCATGGCCATCTTCACGGCCTCCTTCGGCGGCGCGCCGGGGGCTGTGCCGGGCTTCCCCCCGGTGCGCGGGTTCCTCGACTTCGCCGTGTGCGGCGCCATCGTGCAGGGGGTGCTGATCGGCGGGACCTCTGCCGGTGCCGCCTTCGCCACCGACATCGAGGGGGGCTTCTTCGATCGCCTCGTGGCGTCGCCCACGTCGCGCGTGGCAATCCTCACCGGCCGCCTCGGGGCGTCGATGGCCCTTGGCCTGTTCCAGGCGGTGCTGTTCATCGCCATCGCGTGGATCTTCGGGGCCCGCGTGGACGGCGGAATCACGGGCTTCCTCGTCGTGCTTCTCATCGCGGTCATCTTCGCCGCGGCCGTCGGCGGGCTCGGGGTCTACCTCGCGCTTCGCACCGGGTCGGGCGAGGCCGTGCAGGGCATGTTCCCGCTCTTCTTCGCACTCCTGTTCTTCTCGTCGGCCTTCTTCCCCATCGAGACCATGACCGGCTGGTACGCGGCCGTCGCCCGGGTCAACCCGATCAGCTGGCTCGTGGAGTCGATGCGCCTGGAGATCATCGGCGGCGCCACGGTTGGCACCACGCTGATCGGCATCGGCACCGCGCTCGCGCTGGCCGCCATCACCATCGGAGCGTCGGCGCTCGCGCTCAGGCGCAGGCTGAGGGTGGCCGCATGAGGGTGGTGAGCGTGAGCCTTGGCCTCGCCGGGCGCAACCTGCTGCTCGTGCGCCGGGTGCCGTCGGTGTTCATCCCGTCGCTGGTGATGCCGCTGTTCATCCTCATCGCGACGGCCGGAGCCTTCCATGGCATTGGTGCCCTGCCCCAGTTCGCCGGCGAGTCGTACCTGGCGTTCACGATCCCGATGGCCGCCATCATGGGCGCGGGCTTCGCAGGGATCAACTCGGGCATGACCCTTGCCCGCGACCTCGAGGGCGGGTTCTTCGACCGCTTGCAGTCGAGCCCGGCGCCTCGCCTGGCCCTGGTGCTCGGGCCCATGTTGGCGGCACAGGCGCGGAGCATCCTCACCACGGTGGTCGTGTTCATCGCCGGGATGATCGGGGGCGTGATGCTGCCGGGCGTGGGGCCCACCCTGCTCATCTTCGCCTTCGCCCTCCTGTTCGCCGCCGCGGCGTCGTTCTGGGCCATCGGGGTGGCGCTTCGGAGCCGCACCGTGCAGGCCGCACCCATCATGCAGCTGGTTGTGTTCCTGTCGGTGTTCATGTCGGTGGCGTACGTGCCGCTCGACGCCATGCACGGGTGGCTTGGCGCCGTGGCCCGCTACAACCCGGTCACGTACATCCTCAACGCCGCGCGCAGCGCCGAGCTCACCGGCACAGTCACCTGGGCCGACACCTGGCCCGGCCTGGTGTCGGCCGTCGCGCTGCTGGTCGTGCTGGGGGCCTTCGCGCTGAATCCGCTTCGACACCTGGAGAACCGATGAGCATCTCGCGCACTCCCATTGACACCGACCTCGACGCCTGGCTCGAGGGGGTCGCCGACGTGCCCGAGGCAGTGCGGCGCCTGCAGGCGGAGATGGCGGGGCACGAGCTCGAGAACATGATGACCCACCCCGAGCTCGGCGCCCTGCTGGCCGTGCTCGTGCGCGCCACGGGCGGGCACCGGGTGCTGGAGATCGGCACGTTCGTGGGCACTTCAGCGCTGTGGATGGCCCCGTCGCTCGCGCCAGACGGTCACATCGACTGCCTCGACATCAGCCAGGACCACGCCGACCGCGCTGCGGACGTGCTGCGCGAGGCCGGCTACCACGACGAGGTGACCATCCACGTGGCACCCGCGCTCGAAACCCTCGCAGCCCTCGGCCCGGGCTACGACCTGGCGTACATCGACGCCGACAAGCCGGCGTATCGCGCCTACCTGCGCGAGTGCGCGCGCCTCGTGCGCCCCGGGGGACTCATCGTGGCCGACAACATCTTCGGCGGCCAGGGCGACGCCGCCCAGGTGGCCGCCCTGCGCGACTTCGCCGAAGGCGCGATGGCCGAGCCCGGCCTCGCCACGGTGGTGCTTCCCATCGGGGACGGCATCACGCTCAGCGCCGTGCGCTGAGGGCCGAGAGGGCGTGCGCCTCATGGCCACCCTTCTCCCAACGAGCACACGGGTGACGCCCCTCGGGGCGGTTTCAGCGGTGGTCGACGGCTCGCCCCATCAGGTTCCGGTGAATAGCGCGCTCAGCAGGGACTTCCCGCGTCAGCCCGCCCGCATGGCACGCAACCTGAGCAATCCGATGAGCGACTTGGCGTCGTGAACCTCGGCGATGAGTGCGTCGAGGTCGCTGAGCGCCACGGGCACCACCTCGATCTCCTCCTCCGGGATCGGGGGGTGATCCACCGGCGCGAGGTCCTCGGCCAGGTAACAGTGGATGTACTCCTCGAGGATCGCCGGGGCGGTATAGAAGCCCCCGAGGTCGGTCCATGTGGTCGCTGATCGCCCGACCTCCTCGGCCAACTCGCGGCGGGCGCAGTCCAGCGGCGGCTCACCCGCCACGTCGAGCTTCCCCGCCGGGAGCTCGAGCAGGTACTCCCCCACCGCCTCGCGCGGCTGGCGCACCATCAGCACGTGGTCATCCTCCACCGGAACCATCACCACGGCACCGGGATGGGCGATGACCTCCCTGCGAACCACGAGACCACCCGGGCGGCGGTAGTGCACCACCGAGAGGTCCACCACCTGGCCGGCGTAGATGGGCTCCGTGGATTCCACGGACATGCCGGTGATCGGGCGCCCTCCATCGAGCGGGTGGATCACCGCGCGCCGCGGGCGCGGGCGATGATCGCAAGGGTGATGTCCACCATCGACTCGATGTCGGCGATGCGGATGCGCTCGTCCGGGGTGTGGACGTCCACCATGGCGTTGCACAGGTTGACGCTCGGGAACCCGTTCAGCAGGAAGGCATTCACGTCGGATCCGCCCCCGGACGCCACGTAGCGCGGCTCGATTCCGCAGTCGCGCATGGCGTCGGCGGCCATCTGCACCTGCGGGGCGTCCTCCTCGAGCGCGTACCCGATGAAGTGGTCGCGCACGCTGATCTCGACATCGCACTCGCACTCGGTGCCCGCCCACGCGAAGGCGTCGATCATGGCCGTGAGCTGCCCGTCGAGCGCCTCGGGGTCGCGCGAGCGGCACTCGGCGGTGATCACGCACTCCTCGGCGACGACGTTCGTGGCTGTGCCGCCATCCACCGTGCCGATGTTGGCCGTGGTGGCCTCGTCGATGCGCCCCAGTGGCATGCCCGCGATGGCACGCGCGGCCGCCGTGATGGCGCTGCGGCCGGCCTCGGGGTGGATGCCCGCATGCGCGGCAACGCCCCGGTACGTAACCGCGATCTCCTTGTGGGTGGGCGCCTGCGTGACGATTCCCCCCACCTCCCCGGTGTGGTCATACACGAACCCGTAGGCCGCGCGCAGCACGGAGGTGTCGAAGTGCGCAGCCCCCCGCAAGCCGATCTCCTCGCACGGCGTGAACACGAGCTCGATGCCCGCGTGCGGGATGCCCTCATGCACCACGCGATCGACGGCGTGCAGCATCGCGGCAACCGCGGCCTTGTCGTCACCGCCGAGGATGGCCTCGTTGCCGTTGGTGAGCCACTCGCCCTCCTGCACAACCCGCACAGGGGCCAGCAGCGGCACGGTGTCGAGGTGGGCGCAGAACATCACGGGCACGCCCTCGGTGGTGGGTGCGAAGCGCGCGACGATGTTGTTGCAGCCGGCCTCGACCAGCGCCGTGGCGGCGTCGTCCTGGGTGATCTCCCCGCCCATGCGGGTGAGTTCGGTGATGACCGCGTCGGCCATCGCGCCCTCCGCGCCCGATGGCGACGGGATCTCGCACAGCCGCGCGAACAGGCGCGCGGCCTCCGGGAGCCCGGCGGTGTCGAGCGTGCTCACGCGGCCCGCGTGGCGGCGACGTCGCCGCCGCCGCCGCCCACGCCGGCGCGAGCCGCTGCGGCGCCGACGAAGGCGCGGAACAGCGGCTGCGGCCTGGTGGGCCTGCTCTTGAACTCCGGGTGGTACTGACTGGCAACGAAGAATGGGTGATCCGTGAGTTCGATGCACTCCACGAGGCGGCCGTCCGGGGAGCGGCCACACGTGACGAGGCCCTTCTCCTCCATCTGCGGACGAAGCGCCGGGTTCACCTCGTAGCGATGGCGGTGCCGTTCCTGGATGCTGTCGACGTCGCCGTAGAGCGCACGCACCATGGTGCCCGGCACCAGCGACACCGGGTCGGCGCCGAGGCGCATGGTGCCGCCGCGCTCCTCGATCTGGCGCTGCTCGGGCAGCAGGTCGATGACCGGGTAGGGCGTCTCCATGTCGAACTCGGTGGAGTTCGCGCCGTCCATGCCGCACACGTTTCGCGCGAACTCGATGACGGCGATCTGCATGCCGAGGCAGATGCCGAGGTACGGAATTCCCTCCTCGCGTGCGATGCGCGCGGCCTCGATCTTGCCCTCCACCCCGCGCCCGCCGAAGCCTCCGGGCACCAGCACCCCGTCGGCGGCCCGTACGTGGTCGGCCAGGTCGTCGGCGTCGGCATCCACCCAGTCGATCTCCACTTCCACCCCGTGGGCCAGCCCGGCATGCTTGAGCGCCTCGGCCACCGAGAGGTAGGCGTCGTGCAGCTGCACGTACTTGCCCACGAGCGCGATGCGGGCGGTGCCACGGGTGTCGCCCAGGTGCGCCACCACCTCGCGCCAGTCGCTGAGGTCGATGTCGTGGAGCGGCAGGCCCAGCCGCTGGCACACCACGCGATCAAGGCCCTCCTGCTCCATGGCGATCGGAACCTTGTAGATGTCGTCGGAGTCCTCGGCCGAGACGACGGCCTCGGGGGGGATGCCCCCGAAGAGCGCGATCTTCTCGCGCACGCCCGAATCGAGCGGGCGGTCGGAGCGAAGCACCAGGACGTCCGGCTCGATACCGATGCGCCGGAGCTCGTTCACGGAGTGCTGGGTGGTCTTGGTCTTGAGCTCGCCCGCCACCTCGAGGAACGGCACGAGCGTCACGTGCACGAAGGCCACCTTGTCGCGGCCGACGTCGTTGCGCATCTGCCGGATGGCCTCGAGGAAGGGCAACGACTCGATGTCGCCCACCGTTCCGCCGATCTCCACGATCACCACGTCGGCGTTGGACGACGTTGCCGCCTGGCGGATGCGATCCTTGATCTCGTTCGTGATGTGGGGGATCACCTGCACCGTGGCGCCGAGGAAGTCGCCGCGCCGCTCGCGCCGGATAACGGCGTCGTACACCGATCCGGTGGTGATGTTGGAGGTGCGCGTCAGCGCCTCGTCGGTGAAGCGCTCGTAGTGGCCGAGGTCGAGGTCGGTCTCGGCGCCATCCTCGGTCACGAACACCTCGCCGTGCTGGAAGGGGCTCATCGTGCCGGGGTCGACGTTGAGGTACGGGTCGCACTTCTGCAGCGACACCTTGTAGCCCCGGGCCTTGAGCAGCGTGCCGAGCGACGCCGCGGTGATCCCCTTGCCGAGGCCGGACACCACGCCGCCCGTGACGAACACGAAGCGCTCACCAAGATCACTCACCCGACCGGCCTCCCCGACCTGAACACCGTACGGGGCCTCAGCATACCCCGCGCACCGGCGCGCGCTCAGGCCCGACGGGCGAGGAGTTCCTGTGCGTGACCCCGGGCTGCGGAGTCGTCGGCCGCCGATCCCAGCATGCGGCAGATCTCATCCACGAGGGCCTCGCCCTCGACCGACTCGATGGTGGTGATCGCCCGGCCGTCATCGGCCGTGCCCTTGACCAGCCGGTAGTGGCGGTCGGCCACGGCAGCGACCTGGGGCAGGTGGGTGATCACCAGCACCTGCCGGCCCATCGCCATCTCGGCGAGCCTCTCACCGACCACGGCGGCGGTCACGCCGCCGATGCCGGCATCCACCTCGTCGAACACCCACGCGACGCCCGGATCAGCCGCGGCGGCCACCGCGTGCAGTGCCAGCAGCACGCGCGAGAGCTCGCCTCCCGATGCGGCGTCGGCGAGCGGCGCCTCAGGCAGCCCCGGGTTCGCCCGCATCACCAGCGACACCCGATCACGCGGCACCTCGACATCGTCACTGGTGACCTCCACGCGCAGCGTGGCGCCCGCCATCGCCAGATCCTGCAGCGCAGCCTCCACCGCGGACGCCAGCTGTGGCGCGGCGGCCTCGCGCAGCGCCCGCAGTTCGCCGGCGGCGGCGATCGCATCGCCAAGCAGGGCGTCGCGCTCAGCCGCGATGGCGTCATCTCCCGATACGCCGGTGGCGAGGGCGTCGAGAGCCGCACGGGCGTCCTCCGCGCGGGCGATCACCGCATCGGTGCCCGGTCCGTAGCGCCGCGACAGCGCGTCATAGCGCGACAGGCGCCCCTCCACCCAGTCGAGCCGCCCGGGCTCGGCGCCGAGGTCGTCGGCATAGCGACGCACGCCGATGAGGGCCTCCTGGAGGGCGGCCTCGCCCGCGGCCAGGTCGGCGAGCACCTCCGCAAGGGAAGGATCGAGCTCGGCGGCCTGCTCGATGGCGCGCATCGCCTGTCCGGCAGCCGTGAGCGCCCCTCCTTCGCCATCGCCGTCCAGCAGGGCGATTGCGCTGGCAGCGGCTGCGGCGAGACGCTCCGCGTGGGCCAGGCGCGCGCGCTCTGCGAGCAGGGCCTCCTCCTCGGCCACGTCGGGGGCCACCTCATCCACGTCAGCCACCAGCCTCTCGAGCGCCTCGCGCTCGTGCTCCGCGCGCTCGCGGCGCTCGCGCGCCTCCTCCACCTTGCGATCGAGCTGCGCGAGGCCGCGGCGCATGCCGCGCAGGCGGGCCTCGAGGGCCACGGCGTCCGGGCCGGCGAAGGCATCAAGGATCGCCATCTGCGCAGCGGGCCCCACCAGGCGCCGCTGCTCATGCTGGCCCGAGAAGCGCACGAGTGCGCCCACGAAGGCCGCCACGCCCTCGCGCGAGGCCACCTGGCCGTCCACCAGCGCGCGGGCGCGCCCTTCGGCCGGCACGCGGCGGGCCACCACCACCTCGGCCTCGTCCTCCGCGAGCTCGCGCACCTGCTGGGCCGGATCATCGGGGTCGAGGGAGTCCCAGAACCCATCCGGCACGGCGACCGTGGCCTGCACGAGGGCGTGCTTTGCGCCCGGCCGCACGGCCTTTGCGTCGGCCGTCCCTCCGGCCAGCAGCCCGAGTGCCTGGGCCACCACGGTCTTGCCTGCTCCGGTCTCGCCGGTGATGGCGGTGAGTCCCTCCACGGGCTCGATGTGCGCCCGCTCGATCACGACGAGGTCGCGGATCTCGATCTCCCGGATCACGCCGCCTCCGCCGGATGCCTCATGGGCGCCCGAACTTCTCCCGGTAGCGACGGAAGAACGATGACTCCGGGAAGATCGCGAGGTGCACCTCCTGGCCACCGAGCCCGACGGTGATCGACCGCCCGGGCGGCAGCGCGGCGATGCGCACGCCGTCGGCCAGCACGTCGCAGTCGCCGACGATCGCCGAGTTGGTGACCGTGAGCTTCTCGTCGGCCGCGAGGATCAGCGGGCGGGTATCGAGGTGATGCGCCGCGATGAACGACAGCACGAAGCACTTGACCCGCCACGAGACCGTGGGCCCTCCCGCGGCGAGGTTGTAGGCCGTCGAGCCAACGGGTGTTGAGCAGATGAGTCCATCGCAGCGCACGGTGGCCACCGGCTCGCCCGACACCGAGTACGAGAGGTCCGCGAGGCGCGACTCGCCCCCGCGCAGGAACGCCAGGTCATTCACCGCCTGCAGGGTGCCCTCGCTCCACTCCGCCTTCAGCGATGGAAGGCCGAGGGTGATGTAGTCGCCCTCCAGCGCGCGGGTGATACCGCGCTCGAGGTCCGACTGCTCGACGCTGGCGAGGAAGCCCACCCGGCCGAAGTTCACGCCCAGCACCGGCGCGCCGGTGGTGGCCTCGCGCGACAGCGCGCGCAGGATGCTGCCGTCCCCGCCCAGCACCAGCACCAGGTCGGATCCCCCCGCGCGCAGGTCCGTGGGCTCCAGGATCGCGCGCTCCGCGAGAAGCGGATGCTTCGCGGCCTCCTCGGCCGTGGCCGCAACCTCCACGCCGCGGGCGTCGAGGATCGATATGACGGTGGGCATCACGCCCGCCGTCACCTCGGCGGCGCCATGGGTGAGGATGAGCACCCGCTCGGCGCGTGACCCTGCGACCTCGCTGATGGGGCGGTACGGCGGCAACGTCACCCTCCGTCCGCCACGGCCGCGGTCACAACCGCCTGCACGTCGATGGGATCGCAGGGGGCGCCAGGTCCGAGGCCGAGCACGAACACCTCGCGATTCCCCTTCGGCCCGGGGGTGCCGCTGTCGGCCGCGCCGGCAACCCGTCCCCCGCTCTCCTCGATGGCGCGCACCACGCGCATGACGGCTTCGAGGCGAAGGGCAGGGTCGCGCACCACCCCGCCGGAGCCCACGTTGTCCCGCCCGACTTCGAATTGCGGCTTCACCATGACGAGGGCACGGTACGCCGGTGACAGGCATCGCGCCACCGCGGGCCATACCAGCGCCGACGAGATGAAGGAGACGTCCATCACGGCGAGGTCCGGCACCCGGGGGAGCATCTCGGGCTCGAGGCCCCTCGCGTTGGTGCGATCGAGCACGTGCACCCGGGGATCCTCACGTAGCGCCCATGCCAACTGGCCGTAGCCGACATCCACGGCGATCACGCTCGCGGCACCCCGCTGCAGCAGCACGTCGGTGAACCCGCCGGTGGAGGCCCCGATGTCGATCGCCTGGACGCCGGACACGTCGACGCCGAGCCGGTCGAGCGCGTGGTCGAGCTTGAGCCCGCCGCGCGATGCGAACTCCGGGCCCTCGTCCACTTCGATCGCCGCGTCGGACGCCACCTGGTGGCCCGGCTTCACGTCGGAGCGTCCGTCCACGCGCACGCGGCCTGCCATCACCGCCGCCTGGGCACGCGCCCGCGACGGGAACAGTCCCCGGTCCACGAGAGCGGCGTCGAGTCGCAGCCGGGCCACGGGTGCATCGTAGCCGCGCACGTGGCGACGCCCGGCGCACGTCCGCGCCGGAGGCCGCGCGTCAGCGGGCCGCGCGCGCTCCCAGCGCCACGAGCGCCGCGTTCGCCGCGGCTGCGGGCGTCACCCCTGCACCGGCCAGCAGCAGGTCGCGCCGGCCGTGCTGGATGAACTCGTCAGGGATGCCGATGCGCTCAACCCGCGCCGGGCCGTCGCCGATCACCTCGAGCACCGCGCTGCCGAAGCCGCCCTCGAGCACGTGGTCCTCGATGGTCACCAGCACATCGTGGGTGCGCGACAGCTCCGCGAGCAGGTCCGCGTCAATCGGCTTCGCGAAGCGGGCGTTCACCACGGTGGGCCGCACGCCGAGCTCCTCCGACACGATGCCCGCGGCGTCGAGCGCGACCTGCACCCCGTAGCCGTAGCCCACCAGGGCAACGCGCGAGCCATCCTCCAGCACCTGGGCCCGGCCCACCTCGAGCGCCTCGGGGCGATCGGGCAGGGCGACGCCCGTCCCGGCCCCGCGCGGGTAGCGGAAGGCCGAGGGCCCGTCGATCCGCAGCGCGGTGTGCAGCATGTGCACCAGCTCGGCCTCGTCCATGGGGGCCATCACCACCATGCCCGGAATCGACCGCATGTACGCGATGTCGAACACCCCGTGGTGCGTGGGGCCGTCGTCGCCCACCAGGCCGCCGCGATCGATGGCGAACACCACCGGCAGCCCCTGCAGGGCGATGTCGTGCACGATCGGGTCGTAGGCCCGCTGCAGGAAGGTCGAGTAGATCGCGCATACGGGCCGGTAGCCGGCGATGGCCAGCCCCCCTGCGAACACCACGCCGTGCTGTTCGGCAATGCCGACGTCGTAGGTGCGCTCGGGGAACCGCGCGAGCATGTGGTTCATGCCCGTGCCCTTGAGCATGGCGGCGGTGATGCCGACGACGCGGGGGTCGCCCTCGGCTTCCTTCACGAGGGCCGTGCCGAACACCTCGGTGTAGGCGGGCGGGCCCGGCGCGGCGGGCTTGGCGGCGCGGCCGCTCTCGACCGCGAAGGGGCCGGAGCCGTGCATGGCCTCGCCATCCTCCTCGGCCGGTCCGTACCCACGGCCCTTGTCGGTGTGCACGTGCAACAGCACCGGACGGTCGCTGTCGGCGGTCTTCTCGAGCGCACGGCGCATCGCCTTGATGTCGTGGCCGTCGAGCGGACCGAGGTAGGCGAAGCCCAGCGCCTCGAACAGCTGCCCCGGCACGAACAGGGCCTTCGTGGCGCTCGAGAGCGAGCTGCCCAGGTCATTCATGCCCGGGATGAGCCCGAGGCCTCTCTCGATCTCGTGTCGCACCTTGGTGAGCGTGGGGTCGAGTCGCGCCTTCTGCAGCGCGCCGGCGAAGGCACCGACGTTCTGCGAGATGCTCATGCCGTTGTCATTCAGCACGACAGTGATGGGCGACCCCAGGTGGCCGGCGTGGTTCATGGCCTCGTAGGCCATGCCGCCGGTCATCGCGCCGTCGCCGATCACCGCGACGATGCGCCGGTCGCGCCGGCCGGTCACGCGCATTGCCTCGGCCAGGCCGGGCGTACGAGATGCTCGTGCTCGCGTGCCCCGCCCCCATGATGTCGTGCTCGCTCTCCTCCCTGCGCAGGAAGCCCGACATGCCCTCGTACTGGCGAAGGGTTCCGAAGTCGCCGAGGCGCCCGGTGAGCAGCTTGTGGCCATACGCCTGGTGTCCGACGTCCCAGAGGATGCGGTCACGCGGCGAGTCGAGCTCAGCGTGCAGCGCCAGGCTGAGCTCCACGGTTCCGAGGCTCGATCCCAGGTGCCCGCCCGTCTGCGAGACGGTGTCGATGATGGCGCGTCGCATCTCGGCCGCCACGGCATTGAGCTGCGCGTCATCCATGTCGTGGAGCTGCCCGGGGCCGTCAAGCGACGCCAGCAGCGGATACAAGGATGCGATGTCTGTCACGCAGCCCAGTCTACGACCGCTTCATGCATCGGAGCTCGCGAGCGGGCACACTTCCACCGTGGCCATTGACCCCGATCTCGTGCGTGCCCTGCACCTGGTGTCCGAGGACAGGCGCGGCGCGGCCGCCGACGCCCCGGCGGCGCACCACGTGTTCCAGACATCGACGATCGCGGCCCTCATGGACTCGCGATACGACGGCGATCTCACCGTGGGCGAAGTCATGGCCCACGGTGACCTCGGGCTGGGCACGTTGGCAGGCCTCGACGGCGAGCTCATCATCGTCGATGGCCGGGCGTACGTGGGACGCACCGACGGCTCGCTCTCCCCCGTCAACCCGGCCACCACAACGCCATTCGCGGTCGTCACCCCCTTCGCGCCGGGTTACCCCGTGGACCTCGGCGAGATGGATTACCACTCCCTGCTGGCGCGACTCGATGCCCTGGCGCCCGCCCCGGTGTCGGCCGTGCGCATCGAGGGCCGCTTCCGGCGCCTGCACCTGCGCAGCGTGCCGAAGCAGGGCAGGCCCTACCCACCGCTCGACGTGGTGGTGACCGAGCAGGCCGAGTGGGACGCGCACGACCTCGACGCGGTGGTGGTGGGCTTCCGCTTCCCCAGCGAGGCGGCGGGGCTCGAGGTGCCGGGGTGGCACCTGCACGCGATGGCGCGCGACCACTCCACTGGCGGGCACGTGCTCGAGGCCGACATCGAATCGGGGCGTGCGTGGATGGACGCCACCGACGAAGTGCACGTGGAGCTTCCGCCCGGGGTCGAGATGACGGGCGCCGACGCCGCGATGCGCGCGGGCATCGAGAAGGCGGAGAACACCCCCGACTAGGCCGGCTCGTCCTCCGAGAGGCCATCCGGCACGAACGCGCCGGACGGGTCCGACTGCGGCCCGTCGCCGCCATCGGCAGGCGCACCCGGGGCCGGGTCGCCGATTCGCGGCACGTCACCCCTCGCGTCGGATTCGGCCTCGGCGATCGCCCGCGGGATGATCTCCACCACCGCGGCCGACAGGTCGGACGCCTGCCGGGCGAGCTCCTCGATCTCGGTGGCCGGGCGATCGACGGCGTCTGCGATGCGCTGCGAGAGTTCCTCGAGGCGACGGGTGGCCTGCTCGAGCTCGGAGCGGGCGCTCATGCCGCCGCCTCTGCGTTCTCCCGCGCCACCCGCCCGAGCACGCCATTCACGAACTTCGGGGCCTCCGCGGCGCACCACTTCTTCGCCATCTCCAGGGCCTCGTCGATGGCCACCGGAACCGGCACGTCCCCGGTGCCGAGCTCGTACACGGCCACGCGCAGGATGTTCCGCTCGAGGGGCGCGATGCGGTCTGCAGTCCAGCCATCGGCCGACGATGTGATGCGCCGGTCGATCTCGCTGCGGTCGGCCTCCACTCCATCCACGAGCGCCTGGGTGAACGGGTCGTCGGCGTGCTCGCCGGCATGCAGGGCGTTCTCCACCAGTTCAGGAACCGGCAGGCCGGTGACGTCGCGCTGGTACAGCAGGATCACCGCCTGGCGGCGAGCCTGCCTGCGGGATACCTCGCCCATCAGCGCGCGCCGCCCCCCATCGACGGCAGGTATTCGGCGCGCTCGGTGAGGTAGGCCGTGGTGTAGCTGCCCGACCCGAACACCTCCTCGCGCGAGATCTCCTCGAGGAGCGGCAGGGTGGTGGGCACGCCCTCGACGATGCTCTCCGATAGCGCGCGCTGCATGCGGGCCACGGCGCGCGGGCGGTCGGGCGCCCATACGCAGAGCTTGGCGATGAGCGAGTCGTAGTAGGGCGGCACGTATCCGCCGGTGCGGCAGAACGTGTCCACGCGCACGCCGGGGCCCGACGCCAGCTGGAACAGGCCCAGGCGGCCGGCGGCCGGACGAAAGTCGAACGCGGGGTCCTCGGCGTTGATGCGGCACTCGATCGCGTGGCCGTTGGCCTGGATCCGCCCGGTGCGCGAGAGCACCTGGCCGTCTGCGATACGCAGCTGCTCGGCCACGATATCCATCCCGCTCACCAGTTCGGTGACCGGGTGCTCCACCTGCAGGCGGGCGTTCAGCTCAAGGAAGTAGAAGTCGCCCTTGGCGTCCACGAGGAACTCCAGCGTGCCCGCCGACTTGTAGTCCCAGGCCCTGCAGGCACGCTCGGCAGCAGCGTGCAGGCCTTCGCGGGTGCTGTCGAGCAGGTTCGGGGCCGGACCCTCCTCCACCACCTTCTGGTGGCGCCGCTGGATCGAGCACTCGCGGTCGCCCACGATGAGCACGCCGCCGAGGCCGTCAGCCAGCACCTGCACCTCTACGTGGCGCGCGCCCTCCAGCAGCTTCTCCACGTACATCGAGCCGTCGCCGAAGGCCGCCAGGGCCTCCTGGGATGCGCTCTCGAACGCGCGCTCGAGCTCGTCGGGGCTGTCCACGCGCCGCATGCCGCGCCCGCCCCCGCCGGCCGACGCCTTGAGCAGGATCGGGTACCCCGCGGCCTCGGCCGCTGCCATCGCCGCAGCCACGTCGGTGACTCCGCCCTCCGACCCGCCCAGAACGGGAAGCCCGGCCTCGACGGCGGCCTCCTTGGCCTGGATCTTGTCGCCCATGCGGCGCATCACGCCGGGGTCGGGCCCCACGAAGCGGATCCCGTTTCGCGCGCACTCAGTGGCGAAGTCGGGGTTCTCCGACAGGAACCCGTAGCCCGGGTGCACCGCGTCGCAACCGGTCACCTCGGCCGCGCCGATGACATTGCGCATGTCCAGGTATGACTCGCGCGCAGGCGGTGGACCGATGCACACCGCTTCGTCGGCCATCTCGACCGCCGGGGTCTGGGCGTCGGCCGTCGAGTACACGGCCACGGTCGGGATGCCCAGCTCGCGGGCGGTGCGGATGACGCGCACGGCGATCTCGCCGCGGTTGGCGACGAGCAGCTTCACGGTGCGAGCACGAACAGGGTCTGGCCGAACTCCACGGGCTCGGCGTTGCCCACCGCGATCTCCTTGATCGTGCCGGCGCGCTCCGCGGTGATCTCGTTGAAGATCTTCATCGCCTCGATGATGCACAGCACCTGGCCCTGCACCACGCGGTCGCCCACCTTCACGAATGGGTCGGAGTCGGGGTTGGGCGCGGCGTAGAAGGTGCCCACCATGGGGCTCACCACCTTCACTCCATCGTCCGCCGCCGGCGCAGGCGCACCGGGCATGGCGGCCGTCGCGGCCACCGCCGGGCGCACGGTCACCCGCGCGCCACCGATCTCCACGCTCACCTCCGACTGGCCGGCGCCCTCGACCACCTCGACGAGGGTCTCGATCAACCCGCGATCAACCGCCATGCCGGTCTCGCCCGACTCCTCGGCGAGAAGCGAGCGGCGGCGGTCCACCAGGCGCTGCCCCGACTCGGGGAACTGCGCGAGGATCACCGCATCCTCCTCGGACACGTCCGACGGCGCAGCGGCCAGCACGGCGTCCAGGTCGGGCGGCTCGCCGGTGGTGCCCGCGCCGCGCGCCACCGCGAGGGCGTCCTCGGACACCGGGCCGCGCAGGCGACCGCGCGGGCCGAGCGCGATGTCGGCGAGCTCGGATGAGGTCTCTCGCCAGCGCACGCCGTCCATCACGTGCTGGGCGGCCTGGGCGACGATGGCCTCGCCGAGCGGCGGCGCGAAGGTGACGCCGCCGAGGTCGCTGCACACGGCCGCGCACTCCTCGGCCGCCTCGTGCGCACGCGACGCCAGCCCCTGCCGGCTGAGGCGCGAGAGCAGGCCGGCAGCGAGGTCGGGGGGCAGCTGCAGCTGAGGGCCACCCGCGAGCTCAGCTGCGCGACGCACGCGCTCGGGCGCCACGAGGGGCCAGATGATGCGACCGGCGTCCTCAAGCGCGGGGACGTCCACATCGAACTCGCGGTCGCCCCCGTGGAGCGCCACGTGCAGGGCCTCGGCAGACGGGCGGCCGGCGACAAGCGCAGCGGCGCCCACCGAGGCGTGCAGGGCGTGCGCGCCGGCCAGTGCGGCGCTGAGCGCGGACATCGAGGCGAGGCCGCCGGTGGCCCGCAGCGAAACCTCCACCGGGATCGGGCACTTCTCGACCACATTGCCCACCAGCAGCCCCATGGCCACCGGGGTGAGGTTGCCGCCGAGGTCGGAGATGCAGAGCGAAGTGGCACCCGGCAGCTGCGCGAGCGCCAGGGCCTCGTCGACCCAGCGCGGGTCGGCTCCATCAGGCACCGGGCCGAGCACGAGGGTGGGCACGAAGCCCACCCCGGCCTCGCCGGCAGCCTCGGCCACCACGCGCAGGGCGTCGGCATCATTCAGGGTGTCGTACGCGCGCACCCGCGACGCGCCGCTCGCGGCCGCCGAGGTGATGAGCCGCGCGGCGACGCCGGCGCCGAGGGGAACCTCGCCCAGCAGGGTTCGACCGGTGACGACGATGCCGAGGTTGGCGCCCCCGGCCTGCCGGGCCACCACGCGCAGGCGGTCGAGGGGGCTCTCGGTGCGGCCATCCATGCCTGCGCGGGCCGACGGAGGGTCAAGCACCTCGATGACCCGCGCGCCGATGGGCGCGAGCACGGCGGCCGCGGCTCCGAGGTCGTCAGGCGCGATGCGCGCGCCCCACGGCGGGGTGCACAGGTCGCGGAGGGTGACGTCGACGAGGCCGATGTCAATGGAGGCAGGCTCGGTGCTCATGCGCGGCTCACGTACTCCCGGCTGCGGGTGTCCACCTTGATGCGGTCCCCCTCGTTGACGAACAGCGGCACGTTCACGGTCGCGCCGGTCTCGAGCGTGGCGGGCTTGGTCACGTTGCTCACGGTGTCACCCTTCACCCCGGGATCGGTCTGCGTGACCGCCAGCTCCACCGATGCGGGCGGCTCGGCGCGGAACGGGGCGTCGCGCACGAACAGCACCTGCACCTCGGAGTTCGGGGCGATGAGGTCGACGGACTCGATGGACGACTTGGGCACGTTCACCTGCTCGTAGGTCTCGCCATCCATGAACACGAGTGCGTCGCCGTCCTCGTAGAGCATCTGCATGTTCTTGGTCTCGGTGGTCACGCGCTCCAGCTTCTCGCCCGCGCGGAAGGTCTTGTCCACGACGGTGCCCTTCACGAGGCTCTTGAGCTTGGTGCGCACGAACGCACCGCCCTTGCCGGGCTTCACGTGCTGGAACGACACGACGCTGACGAGATCGCCGTCCACGTCGAGGACCCATCCGTTCTTCAGTTCGTTGCTGCTGATGGCCCCCACGGCCTGCTCCTAGATGCTCGTCGTGGTCAGGTCGGTGGGCACGCGCGTGAGCACCTCGCAGCCATCATCGGTGACGATGGCGAGATCCTCGATGCGCACTCCTCCGACCCCCTCCAGGTAGATGCCCGGCTCGATGGTCACAACCATGCCGGTTTGAAGTACCTCCCCGCCCTCCTGACGGAGCCACGGGCGCTCATGGATGTCGAGCCCCACACCGTGCCCGAGGCCGTGGCCGAAGTGATCCCCGAGGCCAGCATCCGCGATGATCCCGCGCGCCACCGAGTCGAGATCCCTGGTGAGGACTCCCGCCCGGCAGGCAGCGAGGGCCGCGTGCTGGGCCTCGAGGCACACCGCATAGGCCTCCTCGAGCGCGGCCGGGAGCGTACCGGTGGCGACGGTGCGCGTGCAGTCCGATGCGTAGCCCGCGTGCCGGGCGCCCATGTCCACCACCACGAGGGTGTCGGCGGGAATGGCCTCAGCCCGCGGCACGGCGTGCGGCAGCGCCCCGTGCGCGCCCCCGGCGACGATGATGTCGAAGCTCGCCCCCTCGGCCCCCATCTCGCGCATCCAGCCCTCAAGGGCCCAGGCCGTGGCCGCCTCGGTGCGGCCGGCGAAGCCCTCCTCGACGAGGCGCGCCAGCGCCGCGTCGGCGATGCGCGTGGCCTCGCGGATGGCCTCGAGCTCCTCCTCCTCCTTCACCACGCGGAGCCCCTCCACGAGGCCGGAGGTGGGCACGAGCTCCGCGCCGGAGAGTCGCCCGGCGAACCGGTCGCGCCGGGCCACGGTCACGTGCTCGGCCTCGATGCCCACGCGGCCCCGGGGCACTACCTCGGCGAGGCGGTCCATGAGGTCGCGCCCGGCGATGACCACCTCGGTGTCCTCCACCATCGTGCGCGCGGCAGCCGTGTAGCGCGAATCCGTGAGCAGCACCCGTGACACGGGCGTGACCACCAGCACCCCATTCGAGCCGACGAAGCCGGACAGGTAGCGGATGTTCACGAGGTCGGTGACCACCAGGGCGTCGAGCCCCTCGTGGCGCAGCACTTCGCCGATGCGCGCCTGGCGCGCCGGGATGCTCAACCCGCGAGCTCCGCCTTCAGGATGTCCAGCGCCTCGCGGTAGCCGTCGGGCCCCTTCCCCTTCACGGTGGCCAGCGCGATATCGCGCACCACCGAGGCCCTGCGGAAGTCCTCCCGGGCGTCGACGTCGGAGAGGTGCACCTCCACGAACGGGGCGCCCATCACCTCGAGCGCGTCGCGGATCGAATACTGGTAGTGAGTCCAGGCCCCCGGGTTCACGATGGCGCCATCCACCGCGCCGGCAAGGCCGTGCACATGCTCGAGGAACGCCCCCTCGAAGTTCGTCTGGAAGGTGCCCACGCGCATGCCGCGCTCCTCGCCCCACGCGCGCACCTGCGCCTCGAGCTCAGGCAGGGTGAGGGTTCCGTAGTGCTGAGAGGGCCGACGGCCGAGCATGTTCAGGTTGGGTCCGTGCAGCAGGGCGATGTTCATCATGCGAGCAGCTCCTCCACGGCCGCGCGCACCACGGCCGGGTCGGGGTCCTGGTGGGTGAGCACGTCACCGGGGGCACGCAGCAGCACCATGTTCAGCGCCCGGCCATCCGACTTCTTGTCGCGCGACATGATCTCGATCACCTCGTCCACGTCCACCGAGGGGTCGAGCCCCACCGGCAGCCCGTGGCGCGCGAGCGTGGCAGCCGTGCGGTCGCGCCACGCCGGGTCGAGGCCGAGCGCATGCTCGCTCACGCGCAGCGCCACGAGCAGGCCCAGCGAGATGGCCTCGCCGTGGTGATAGAGGTCGTAGCCACCCGCCGCCTCGATGCCGTGCCCGGCGGTGTGCCCGAGGTTGAGGATCGCCCGGCGGCCGAGGTCGAACTCGTCCTCGGCCACCACCTCGAGCTTGCACTCGGCGCACCGGCGGATGAGTTCGGCGAGCTCGTCATCGGGGCCCGGGAGATCGGGCCATGCGGCCACGCTCTCCAGGAGCTCTCCACCGACCAGCAGGCCGTACTTCACCACCTCGGCGAACCCGCACGAGAGCTCGCGCGGCGGCAGCGTGCCGAGCACCCTGGTGTCCATCACCACGGCCTCGGGCTGGTAGACGGCGCCCACGTAGTTCTTGCCCTCGGGGAGGTCCACACCGGTCTTGCCGCCGAGCGAGGAGTCGACCATCGCGAGGAGCGTGGTCGGCGCCTGCACGAGCCGCACGCCCCGCTGGTACGAGGCCGCGAGGAATCCGGCGAGGTCACCCACCACGCCGCCGCCGACGGCTACAACGGCATCGCGCCGGCGGATGCCCGCGCGTGCGCACGCGCGGCTCAGGCGCTCGACCTCGGAGAGGGTCTTGGATGCCTCGCCCGCCGGCACGGCCTCCACGTGCACGCGAAGCCCGGCCTCGCGGCACGACGCCGCCGCGCGCTCGCCCGCGGAGGTGATGCCGTCGTCCACCACCACCATCGCGCCATCGCCCTCTCCCCGTGCAGCCAGGAGCGGCCCGATCAGGTCGATGGCGCCCGGGCCGAGATGTACCGGCACCTCGCGAGCGCCGATCACCGCGGTGATCGCCGGGTCGGGGGCGGTGGTGCTCATCCGGCCTGGTCCTCGTCGGGTCCGCCGCCCTCGGCCCACTCTGCGAGCGCCCGCGCCACCTCGCGGGAGGCAAGCGAGGCATCGAGGATCACGTCCGCCGCATCGCGGTAGACGTGCTCGCGCTCGCCGGCACGACGGATGAAGCGATCCCGGTCCTGGGCAAGCGGGCGGCCGGGCAGCCCCCCTACCCGATCCCATGCCAGTTCGGGGTCGATGCGCAGCCACGCGACCCACGCGGTGCGGCCCAGCAGTTCGCGCGTGCGCTTGCTGCCGAGCGCCCCGCCGCCGAGCGCCAGCACACCCGGGTCGGCCGCGAGGTTCTCGCGGATGAGGTCCTCCTCGGTGCGCCGGAACCACAGCTCCCCGCGCTGGGCGAAGATCTCGGGGATCGACTGCCCGGCATGCGCCACGATGAGGTCGTCGACGTCGAGGAACTGCACGCCGAGTATGTCGGCGGCCTGCCGTCCCACGGTGCTCTTGCCCGCGCCCATGTACCCCGCGAGCGCGATCCAGCGCTCCGTGGCCACGCTACTGCGCGAGGACCGCGCGGTAGCGGTCCACCGCGGCGTCGAGGGAGGCGATGGAGTCGCCGCCGAACTTGTCGACGAGCGCCTGCGCGAGGACGAAGGCGATGACGGCCTCGCCGATGACGGCAGCCGCCGGCACCGCGCAGATATCGGAGCGCTCCTTGAAGGCCGATGTGGCCTCCTTGCTCTGCACGTCCACCGATGCAAGCGGGCGGCTGAGCGTGGCGATGGGCTTCATGGCCGCGCGCACCACGAGGGGGGCGCCGTGGGTCATGCCGCCCTCGAGGCCGCCCGACCGGTTGGTGCGCCGGTGATAGCCACGGTCCTCGCTCCAGAAGATCTCGTCGTGGGCCGCGCTGCCGCGAATGCGCCCCAGCTCAAAGCCCGCGCCGATCTCCACGCCCTTGATGGCCTGCACCCCGAGCATGGCCTGGCCGATGCGTCCGTCGAGCCGCGTATCACCGCTCACGTGGCTGCCGAGTCCGGGGAGCGGGTCGAACACCCACACCTCAAAAATGCCGCCGAGGGTGTCGCTGGCCTGGCCCGCCGCCTTGATCGCCGCCTTCATGCGCTCAGAGGCCTCCGGGTCGAGCGCGCGCACCGGGCTCTCGTCGACCGCGTCGAAGTCGCCGAGCGCGAGGTCGTCGCGGGTCGGTGCGGGCTCGGGGCCGATCTGCACCACGTGGCTGCGTACCTCCATGCCGTACCGGCGCAGCAGCGCCTTGGCCACGCCGCCGGCGGCCACGCGCGCGGCGGTCTCACGGGCGCTCGCGCGCTCGAGGATATTGCGCAGGTCGTCGGTCTCGTACTTCTGCATGCCCGCGAGGTCGGCGTGCCCGGGGCGCGGCAGGGTGATGGGATCCACCTCGGATGCCGGCTCCCAGATGGCCATGCGGTCTTCCGACCAGTTCGCGAAGTCACGGTTCATCACCATGAGCGCGACGGGGCTGCCCAGGGTGCGGCCATGGCGGATTCCCGCGGTCACCTGCACCCGGTCGGTCTCGATCTTCTGGCGACCGCCACGGCCATAGCCCATCTGACGGCGCGCGAGGTCGGCGTCGATGTCATCGGGCGTGAGGGGAAGCCCGGCCGGGAGCCCCTCGATAATCGTGGTCAGGGCCGGGCCGTGCGACTCCCCTGCTGTGCGGTAGGTGAGCGCCATCGGGCTCGCAGCATACCGCCCCACCGGGCGCGCACCGGCGGCCGATCAGGCCGCGCGCTGCCTCCGCGCGCCCTGCGGACGCCGCTCGCCCTGCTTCACCCGCGCGTGCGGGTGCATCAGGAGGTACGCGCTGGCGAGGCCGCTCCACTCCCCGTAGTGGTCCACCAGCGCCCGGGTCTCGTCCGCCTCGGGCCATCTGCCCGTCTCCGCGGCCACGATGCGCATGAGGCCCAGGTCGCCCACCACGGGCGCGTCGAACCGCCCCAGGCCGTAGGTGCCGATGACCCCCGCGCTCCACGGACCGAGCCACGGCTCGCGGATGACGCGCGCCGTCATGAGCTCAGTGGGCACCGCGCGCAGGCGCTCGAGGTCGACCCCGCGGGCGAAGCGGGTCATCGCCGCCGCCCGGCGCGCCGCGAGCCCGGTGGAGACCGCGCGCGCAGGCTGCAGCGACGCGAGCTCGGCGGAGGACGGCGGCTCGGCCAGTCCATCGTCCGCACCGCCCGAGGCCATGGTCACGATCGCCCGCTCCATGCGTGCGGCCTCCCGACCCGTCACGAGCTGCCCGCAGGCCGCCGTGATGACCGACTGCGCCACGGTGGCGCGCCGCGCGGGCCGGTACCCGGCCCATCGCACGCTCACCGGGGCCATGCGCGCGTCACGCCGCGCCATGCGCAGGAACGGCCCATGGTCGTCGTCGACGGCGAGAACGAAGCGCAGGGCGTCGAGCGCCGCCGGCAGGTCGGGACCGCGCACGGCCACCTCGAGGTCGCCGTCGCGCCGCTGGCGCACAGCAGCCCGCGCAGCGCCCGCGGGAGTGGGAAGGGCGATGGCCAGCACCGCCCCATGCCACCGCCGGGTGCCCCCCGCGCTGCCACCCGCCGACAGCCGCAGGTCGTATGGCGGAGCCGGGCGCAGGCGGGTGACGGTGGCCTCATCCATGCAGCGAGTGTACGAGCGCCGCCGGACCGATCACGGCGAGCACGCCGGCCGCGAGGAACGGCGCCAGTGGCAGCGCGATGTCGGAGGGACGGGTGCGCCGAGCGGCGGCGAGCGAGAAGCCCCACGCCGCGGCCAGGCCGAGGCCTGCCAGCACGGCGAGAAGGCCGGGGATAGCGCCGAGCGCTCCCCCGATGAGTGTTCCCAGCTTGACGTCGCCCAGACCCATGCCGTCGGGCCTGATCAGGGCCGGCACGAACAGGAGCACGCCCACGAGCGCCGCCGAAGCGATCGGCTCCCACCACGCCGCCTCGCCCAGCGCCCCGATCACGAGCACCGCGACAAGGGCGGGCATCACCACGGCGTCGGGGATGATGCGGCGCCTGAGGTCCACGACGACCGCCGGGATGAGCGCGATCACGAGCACGAGCACGTCCACGGCGCCACCGTAGGGAGGTGCCTGTCACACGGGTGACGCGGTACGTGCCGAGGACGCCTCTATGCTGCGCGCCGATGACCCATCGCCACCAGCACCCCGTCACCGTGGTCACCGACGGCGCCTGCTCGGGGAACGGCACCGATGACGCCCGCGGAGGCTGGGCGGCCATCATCATCGCGCCGGACGGCTCGGAGGTCGTGCTCACCGGCGCTGAGGCGCCGAGCACCAATAACCGCATGGAGCTCATGGCCGCGATCGAGGGCCTCGCAGCCGCGCCCGACGGGTCAACCGTCGACCTTGTGACCGACTCCTCCTATCTCGCCAAGGCGATCACCGAGGACTGGCTGGGCTCGTGGCAGAAGCGCGGCTGGAAGACCGCCGGCAAGAAGCCCGTGGCCAACCGCGACCTCTGGGAGCGCCTGCTCACCCAGATCGCACGGCATCAGGCCGTGCAGCCACGCCTGGTGCGCGGGCACGCCGGGCACGAGCTCAACGAGCGCGCGGACAGCCTCGCGCAGGATGCCGCGGCCACGGGCGAGGCCACCACTCCACCCATGGATGGCACGGCGTCGGAACAGATGGGCTTCGACATCGGGTGAAGCGTGCGATTATTCAGTCGCTCGCGGCCGCGGGCGACTGAACCGATCTCGAGGAGTTTCCGGGTGTCACGCAAGGGCTGGTTGATCGGCGGTGCGGTGGTCGTGGTGGTCGCCGTGGTCGTCGCGCTCATCGTCATGAGCGTCTCGGGAGGCGACTCCTCGAGCGAGGCGGCCACTCCGGCCGATACCCAGGGCGGCGCCAAGGTGGCTGCCCTCGTGAAGGGCCTCCCGCAGGCAGGGTTCGCGATCGGCAACCCGAACGCCCCGGTGACCGTGCGCGAGTTCGTCGACGCGCAGTGCCCGGTGTGCAGGTCAGCCAGCGAGAAGACCATCCCCGGCATCATCAAGGGCCCCGTCAAGGACGGCACCGCCCGCCTCATCATCGAGACGCTCACCTTCATCGGCTCCGACTCCTCCAGCGCCGCCCTGGCCATCGCGGCGGCCGCCCAGCAGGACAGGGGCTTCGCCTACACCGAGATCCTCTACGCCAACCAGGGGCAGGAGAACTCGGGCTGGGCCACGGACGACGTGCTCACCGGCATCGCGAGCGCCACCCCGGGCCTGGACGTGGAGGCCTGGAAGACCGCCAGGACCGGCGAGGCGGCGGCCAATGCCGTGTTCGCGTCGAGCGACCGTGGCCAGGCAGCCGGCGTGTCCGCCACCCCGACCTTCGTCGTGAAGGGCCCGGGCGGCACCAAGGTCATCACCGGGGCAGTTGACTCGTCCGAGGTCATCAGCGCCATCGAGGCCGTCAGCTGACGCTGCTGCGGCTGCGGGTCGCCCACGGATTCCTGGCCCTCCTCGGGTTGGGGATCACGGGGTACCTGTCGTGGACGGAGCTCACGGGGGGGTCGCCCAGCTGCGTGATCGGGGGGGGCTGCGCGACCGTGCAGAACTCCGAGTACGCCGAGATCGCTGGCGTCTCCCTCTCGTACCTGGGCTTCATCACCTACGCCTTCATGCTGGTCTCGGCGGTCCTGCCGGGGTTCCCGGGGCGCCTCCTGGGCGTCATCACGAGCGTCGGGGGCCTGCTGTTCTCCATGTGGCTCCTGTACGCCGAGCTCTTCCTCATCAAGGCGATCTGCCCGTGGTGCGTGGCCAGCCTCGTGGTGATGGTGCTGGCCTTCATCGTGGCCGTCCTCCGCATCTGGAAGGCCGGCGACCTGCGCTCGGACGACTCGGCACCGCCTGACCAGGCAACACCCGCAGGAGCGACCGAGGGCTAGTCGCCGCCCCTGCGCTGGATCGACCGGAGCAGGAACCACACGATCACGAGCACCACGGCTGCCACGCCGGCGATCACCAGCTGCCCCAGGGCAAGGCCGACGATGACCGCGATGAATGCGAGTCCGGTGAGGACCAGCATGCCGATGGCGAGCTCGCGGCTGGGCTTTCCCTGATCTGACACACCTGCACGCTATCTGCCCCGCCGTCAGGGGACGCGGCTAACCTGCCCCCCGTGTCCTCGCCGCGCTTCGCACGCATCGCCTCGGGCGCCCTGGTCGCAGGCGGCGTGGCACTGCTGCTGGCATCCGGCGGCTCTGCCGAGGGGTGGGTCAACTCCCTGCGCTGCACCGGGCAGGTCGATGCCCAGGCCATCGATGCGCAGCTGGGCGCGGCCGGCAGCCCCCTCGCCGGAGAGGGGGCCACATTCGTGCGCGAGGGCCTCGCGAACGACATCGACCCCCGGGTGCTGGTGGCGATTGCCGCGCAGGAGACCATGCTGATGACCTACGGGCCGGCGCAGCAGATCAACAACCCGTTCGGGCTCGGCCCCGGCATCCAGTTCGTCACCCCTGCCGAGGCCATCGCCATGGCAGCGAGCACCCTCAACCGCTACGCGGACGACGGGCTCGTGACGCTCGCGCAGATCGGCGGACGATGGGCCCCCGTGGGGGCCAGCAACGACCCACAGGGCCTCAACGGCGGCTGGCCGGCCGGTGTCAGCACGTTCTTCACCACGCTGGGCGGCGACCCGTACCGGCCTGTCCAGGCGTCGGCGCAGGATCCTGCCCCCACGTGCGCTCCCGCGGGCGCCACGGCCGCGCCGGCGGCGGGCTACGCGATGATGGAGCCGCAGGTGATCCCCGCCGTAACCCCCACCGACGGCCCGGGCGTGGTGGTGGTCTGGGGCGGGCAGGCACCGGTGACCGGTGGGTCGACCATGGCCGACGGCGCCGACCCGCGCACCGGGCGGGCGGCGATCCTCGAGGGCTTCGCCTTCCCCATCGCCGCGCCAAAGGGCTCGCCCATCACCTACCAGCCCGCCGGCGCGCGCCCAGTGACCATCAGGTCTGCTCCCGGCGCGGTTGTGGTGGCACCTGTCTCAGGAACGCTGCGCATCGCCGAGGGGCGGTCTGCTGCCACGGGCATCGGGTTCTGGGTGGATGCCCCGGGCCGCGACCGTGTGGGGCTCGGGCCGCTGGCCTCGTACGACCCGGGCATCGTCGAGGGCGTGAAGGTAACCGCTGGCCAGCCACTCGGCCGCTCGACGGGCTCCACGGCGATCCTCTGGCAGCGCGACGGCGTGCCAGTGGCCATCCAGCCGATGCTGGCCGCCACCCGTCCTTCCGGCTGACACGGGCCGCGGCCCGGTAACCTGCCCGCGAACGACAGGTTCCCGAAGGAGTTGCAGTGAAGGCGATTCGCATGAGCGAGCCCGGCGGCCCGGAAGTGCTGGTTCTCGAGGATGTCCCGGACCTCCAGCCCGGCCCCGGCGAGGTGGTGGTCGATCTCAAGGCGGCCGCGCTCAACCGACGTGACGTGTTCGTGCGCAAGGGCGTCGCCAAGGTGCCCCTCCCCCTCACCCCGGGGTCAGACGGCGCGGGAGTCGTGAGCGCCATCGGCGATGGCGTGAAGGGCGTCGCCGAGGGCGACGAGGTGATCATCCTCCCGTCGCTCGCCTGGGGCGATGACCAGCGCGCCCCGGGACCCCGCTTCCGCATCCTCGGCGGGCCCGACCAGGGCACCTACGCCCAGCAGATCGTCATCGCCGCCGAGAACGTCTACCCGCGGCCCGGGCGGCTGTCGTGGCACGAGGCCGCGGCGCTGCCGCTGGCCGGGCTCACGGCATGGCGCGCGCTGTTCAGCCGCGCCCGGGTGCAGCCCGGCGAGACCGTGCTGGTGATCGGCATCGGCGGCGGCGTGGCCACCTTCGCCCTGCACCTGGCCAAGGCCGCCGGCTGCAAGGTGGTGGTCACGTCCTCCTCGGACGAGAAGCTCGCGAAGGCCGCGGCGCTCGGCGCTGACGCCGGCGTGAACTACGCAACGGCCGGCGACGAGTGGGCCGCCGCGGTGAAGGAGACCAACGGCGGCGGCGTGGACGTGGTGATCGACTCGGTGGGGTCCACCTGGGCCGGCAGCGTCGAATCCTGCGCGCCCGGCGGACGCGTGGTGGTGTTCGGCGGCACGGGCGGCGCCAAGGTCGAGATGATGGTGCGTCCAATGACGCTCGGGCAGGTGAGCCTGCTCGGCACCACCATGGGAAGCCCCATGGAGTTCGGCCAGCTGCTCGCCGCCGTGGACACGCAGTCGTGGGTACCGGTGATCGACAGCGTGCGGCCCCTCGCCGACGCTGCTGCCGCGCACGAGCGCGAGGAGGCCGGCCTGCACTTCGGCAAGCTCGTCCTGGACTGCTCGTGACGGGTGATCGCCAGCCGAGCCTGCAGGAGCGCCTGCGCCCCGTATGCGCCGTGCTCGGCGGCATCGGCGCCGTGCTCAGCGTGCTCGCATCGTTCGTTGCCGTCGAGGCGTTCTCGATGGGCGGCATCTTCTACAAACTCGAATACCGCGCCGGTGGGTGGGCTGGCGCCGTGGCCTTCCTCATGGCCTTGCTCACCGTGGGCGGCGCAATCGTGGTGCGCCGCTCGCCGGCGCTCGGCAGCACGTTGCTGTACATCGGCGGATGCGGCGGCTTCCTCGCGTGCGGTGGCATCTGGCTCATCCCGGGCACCATCACCCTCGTGGCCGCCAACCTTGCCCTCTGGGCCATCACCGACCCGTTCAAGGACGGGCCGGCCGGCGCCAGCGCCTGAGCGCCAGCCACTGATGGACCTGCCGCTCCTGCGCGAGTTGTGCGAGGCATCCGGACCGCCCGGGGCCGAGGATCGCGTGCGCGACATCGTTCGGGCGCGCCTGGCGGCCACGGCCGACCGCGTGGATGAGCTTGCCATGGGGTGCATCGATGGCGTGTGCGCACCGGAGGGCGACCCTGCGGGACGCCTGATGCTCGCCGCGCACATGGACGAGATCGGCCTGATGGTCACGCACGTCGATGACCGCGGCTTCGTGAAGTTCATCCCCCTCGGCGGGTGGGACGCCCGCACCCTCGTGGGGCAGCGGGTGCTCGTGCACGGCCGGGAGGACCTCGTCGGAATCGTCGGCACCACGCCCGTGCACCTGCTCGACGAGGCCGCCCGCAGCAAGGCCCCCAAGATGGAGGACCTCACGATCGACCTCGGCCTGCCAGGCGAGCGCGCGCAGGAGCTCGTGCGCAAGGGCGACGTGGCCACCCGCGTGCGCGACCTCGCGGCGATCGGCGACCTGGTCACGGGCAAGGCGCTCGACGACCGCGTGGGCGTGTACGTGATGCTCGAGGGGCTTCGCACCGCAGGCCACTCGCGAATGGAGGTGCATGCCACCGCCACGGCGCAGGAAGAGGTCGGCCTGCGCGGCGCACGCACCGCCGCACACCGCATCGCCCCGGACATCGCGGTTGCCATCGACACCTGCCCTGCCGACGACGGACCGGGCACGCCCAAGAGCGGTCCCTCCACGCGGCTGGGAGAGGGCGCTGCCATCCGGGTGATGGACGCCAGCGCCATCGGCCATCGCGGCCTCGTCGACCTGCTGATCACCCTGGCCGAGGAGAGGGATATCCCCTTCCAGCTGCACGTGTCGAACAAGGGCGGCACCGACACGGCGAGCCTGCAACTCTCGGGGCGCGGGTCGATCGCCGGATGCATCTCGATCCCCACGCGCTACGTGCACACCAGCGTCGAGGCGTGCCACCCCGACGACATCGATGCCGCGGTGGCGCTCACCGCCGCCCTCATCGAGCAGGCGCACCGCCTGCTCGATCCGGCCTAGCCCCTAGGCCACGAAGACGGCGAGGGCGAACCCTCCCGCAATCACGGCCGCCGTGCCGCCGATCACCGCCGGCGCCATGCGCCCATAGGCCATGTGGCCGCGGCCGAGTGCCGAGAGGGCGATCGCCGCGAGGAACCCACCTACGAGGCCGCCCAGGTGGCCACCGATCGAGATGCCCGGGATGATGAACGTGATGCCGAGGTTGAGCAGCAGGAAGATGCCCACGCTCGACCCCAGCAGGGCGATCCCCTGCTGGCGCTCCAGCACGAGCAGCGCCGCCATGAGGCCGTAGATACCGCCGGAGGCGCCGACGGTGAGGGCGTTCGGGGCGAACAGCAGGGCGCCGGCCGCGCCCCAGACGATGCTGGCGAGGTAGATCGCCCCGAACCGCAGCGATCCCGCGTATCGCTCGAGGGCTCCGCCCAGCCACCAGAGAACGATCATGTTGAACAGCAGGTGGATGAGCCCGGCGTGCACGAACGCCGACGTGATGATGCGGTACCACTGCCCCTCCGCCACGAACGGCCCGAACAGGCCCAGGTCGACCGCGATGCCGGCGTTCGCGCCCGAGAGCGTCACGCCCTGCGCGAGCTCGATGATGGCGATGGCCACGCAGAGCCCGATGAGGCCCACGGTGAGCGGCGCCCCGCCGGTCCTGATTCCGAGGTCGAGGCCGCGCGCGCGATTGGCCACGGACCCCGGTCGGGGACCCCCCGCGCAGTCCGGGCACTTCATGCCGACCGCCGACGTACGCGCGCAATCCGGGCAGATCGGCGTACCGCACGTGGAGCAGGAAACGAGGGTCTCGCGGTCCGGATGCCAGCGGCATCGGGCTTCGGCGGTACCGGGATCGGCGGTGTGCTCTGCCACTCGGCGGCATGGTATCCCTCTTCCCCCATGCCGATGGGGCGGTCGGCACCCCCAGCCGGGGTCATGTCGCCCGTTGACAGGTGGGTTCCGGACGGCTTCACTACCCCTTCGGCCCTTCCGCGCCCGGTACCGCGCGGTCGATCGATTTCCACCTGAGAGGCTGCACTTGACGACGACGCCTGCGCCGTTCGCAACCACCCCTCCCCCGGGTCTCCCGGAGTTGAAGGAGCATGACGCCTGTGCGCTCGCCGCCTTCGCCACGCGCGACGGCAAGCCGAGCCGCGACATCATCGACCGCGCCCTCCTCGGGCTCGACATGATGGTGCACCGCGCGGGCAGCGTGGATGGCGAGGGCGATGGCTCGGGCCTGCAGGTGGACATCCCCCGCCCGCTTTGGGCGGCGCGCCTCGAGGCCGAGGGGCTCGACCGGACCACGGCCGACGACCCGCGCTTCGTCGTGGCACACGTCTTCTTCGAGGGCGCGGCGGAGGCTGATGACGAGCTTCCGCGCCTCATCGACATCGCGCGCCTGCACCGGTTCGAGGTGCTGATCAGCCGCGAGGGCGAGATCGACCACTCGGCCCTCGGGCCCCGCGCGGCCGAGAACCCGCCCGTCTTCTGGCAGCTCGCGCTGCTGGCCGGCGATGCGGCCACGGCGTCGCGCGACTGCTACCGGGCGATGGTGGCCATCGAGCAGGAGCTCACCTGCCACGTGGCCTCGTTCTCGGCCAACGACTGCGTCTACAAGGTGCTGGGCCAGCCGATGGTTCTCCCGGCCTTCTACCCCGAGCTCGCCGACCCGGCGTTCGGCTCGTCGCGCGTCATCGCCCACAACCGCTACTCCACCAACACTTTCCCGACTTTCAGCCGCGTGCAGCCGTTCGCGATCCTCGGCCATAACGGCGAGATCAACACCATCGCGCAGCTGCGCGAGCAGTGCCGCCAGCTCGGCCTGCCGATCACGCGCGACGGATCCGACTCGCAGGACCTCAACCGCCTGCTCGAGGGCCTGATCTTCGAGAAGGGCCTCTCGCTGATTGAGGCCGTGGAGTTCGCCCTGCCGCCGATCCTCGGCGAGGTGCACCGCCTGCCCACCGAGCTGCAGGACCTCTACGTGCACTACCGCGAGGCCTGGGGTCCCTACGCCCAGGGCCCCGTGGCGCTGGCCGCTCGCGCCTACGACGAGATGGTGTTCTCGGTGGACGCCCTTGGGCTGCGCCCGCTCTGGTGGGTGGAGACCGCCGACATCTACGTGGCGTCGTCCGAGCCGGGCATCATCCCGGTGCACGAGCTCACCTCCGACCCGCGCCCGCTGGCTCCGGGCGAGAAGATCGCCCTCATCACCGGCGACGACGGCGTGCCGCAGGTGCTCTCGTACCCCGAGGTGCAGCGCGAGGTGCACTCCCGGGCGAGCGCCCGCGGTGGCCTCCCGCACGCCGAGGCGCGCGCACGGTTGGCCGGGGGCCTCGAGCCCGTTGGTGGCATGGGTGACGCCCCATCGCCCATCGAGGTCAGCGAAGTTCCGCTCGACGACCTGCTGGCGTCGGCCGGATGGATCGACGGCGACAAGCAGCAGGTGCAGTTCCACGCCGACCGCGGCGCCGAGCCCATCGGCTCGCTCGGCTGGGACGGCCCGCTGGGCCCGCTCTCGCCCGTGGCGCTGCCGGTGTCCGACTACCTGCAGGAGACGGTGGCCGTGGTGACCAACCCGGCTATCGACCGCGAGCGCGAGGTGGAGCACTTCTCCACGCGCGTGGTGCTGGGCCGCCGCCCGCCGATCGAGGGCGTGGAGCCGGTTCCGCCGCAGCGCTGCGAGCTGCGCATGCCCATCATCCTCGGTGCGATGCGCCCGTCGGTGGAGGTGAGCCTGCCCGAGCTCCGCCGCGTGGCCGCCGGCCAGGGCGTGGCAGTGATGGAGGACGTCATCGCCGCGTGGGGCGACCGCTACGCGCGCCTGCCGCTCTACTTCCCCGCGAACGGCACCACCCGTGAGCACGTGGATCGCCTGTGCACCATGGCCGCCGAGGCCGTGACCGCCGGGGCCGAGATCCTGGTGCTCGAGGACCGCCTGGCAACGGCGCAGCAGCGGGTGATCGACCCCCACCTCGCCGTTGCCGCCGTCGACAAGGCCCTGCGAGAGGCGCACGACGACGAGGGCGTGGCCCTGCGCCGTCGCGTGAGCGTGGTGCTCAAGGCCGCCGGCATCAGGAACGTGCACGACGTCATGGTGGCCGTGGGCTTCGGCGCCGACGCCATCTGCCCCTACGCCATGGTGGAGCAGGCCATCGACGGCTCGCCCGAGCCCGAGGCCGCCGCCGGCCGCCTGCTGGACGGCCTGCAGAAGGGCATGGAGAAGGTGCTCTCCACCCTCGGCATTCACGAGATCCGCGGCTATGGCCGTCTCGTGTCGGCCATCGGCATCGCGCCCGAGGTGCTCGACGTGCTGGGCATTCCCGGCTTCTGCGCCTCAGAGGGCCGCGGCCTCGACTTCGCCCGCCTCGACACGCTCGCCGAGCAGGGACGTGAGATCCGCGCCGGCGAGGAGAGCGCGGGCAAGGTGAAGCTGCCGCGCATGTACCCGAAGGTGTGGAAGGCCCTCGCGCGGGTCGCCAACTCCGAGCGCGGATACGACGAGTTCGCCGAGACGTGCCAGGCGCTCGAGGACGAGCAGCCCGTGGCCCTGCGCCACGCCATCGGAATCCAGCTCGCCCCCGAGGGCGACCGCCTGCCCGAGGACCGCGTGTCCAGCGCCGTGGGCGACCAGGAACTGCCCTTCGTGATCTCCTCGATGTCGTTCGGCAGCCAGGGCGAGACGCCGTTCCGCGCGTACGCGGAGGCCGCGTACCGGGCGAACATGCTGTGCATGAACGGCGAGGGCGGCGAGATCCGCGACATGTACGGCAAGTACCCGAAGAACCGCGGGGTGCAGATCGCCTCGGGCCGCTTCGGCGTGTCGTCACTGCTGATGAACGCCTGCGAGTGGATCGAGATCAAGATCGGCCAGGGGGCGAAGCCCGGTGAGGGCGGCCACCTGCCGGGCTCGAAGGTGACCGAGGCCATCGCGGCGGCGCGCAACGCCACCGTCGGGTCGGACCTCATCAGCCCGTCCAACAACCACGACCTCTACTCCATCGAGGACCTGGCACAGCTCATCGACGAGCTGAAGACGGCCAACCCGTACGCCAAGGTCATCGTCAAGGTGCCCGTCGTGCCTGGCGTGGGCACGATCGCGGTCGGCATCGCCAAGGCCGGGGCCGACGTGCTCACCCTCTCCGGGTTCGACGGCGGGACCGGAGCCGCGCGCCTGCACGCCCTGCGTCGCGCAGGCCTGCCCTGCGAGGTCGGCACCGTTCTGGCCCACCACGCGCTGGTGGAGGCGGGAATCCGCGACCGCGTGGAGATCTGGGCGGACGGCGGCCTGCGCACCGCGGCCGACGCCATCAAGCTCATCTGCCTCGGTGCGAACCGGCTCGGGTACGGCACCGCAGCCATGGTGGCCATCGGCTGCACCATCTGCCGTGGCTGCCAGCTGGACACCTGCCACGTGGGCATCGCGACGCAGCTCGACGAGGAGGAGGCCGAGCACCGCGGACTCAAGCGCTTCGTCCCGCGCGAGTACGAGCCCGCGGTGGAGGGCCTGATGCGCTATTTCACCGAGATGGGCGACGCCCTGCGCCGCATCGCCGGGGAGATGGGCGTGGACAACGTCCAGGACCTCGTGGGCCAGGCCGACCGCCTCGCGCAGATCACCCACCACTCCGAGATGGACCTCGACGGCCTGCTCACCCCCACCCGCGAGCGCGTCATCGGCGCCCCGGAAAATGGAGAGCGCTACTTCCGGCCGTTCGCCCCTCCGCCGCCTCATCGCACCCCCGACGCGGCGCAGGAGGCCCTCGAGGCCGCCACGGTGCTGGCCGTCGAGGAGTATGAGCTCACAGCGCGCGACCGCAACCTCGGCACCGACCTCGCGGGCGTCATCGCCCGTGCGCGCACGGGCCTGCACACCCCACAGGAGCTCAGCGCCCAGGTGGCGCAGAACGCGCCGGAGGGCCGTGCAGGAATGCTGGTGGACCTGCAGTTCACCCACGGCGCGGCGACCGGATCCGGGCTCGCGGCCTTCAACGTCGAGGGCGTGCGCATCCGGGTTTCCGGCGGCGCGCAGGACGGCGTGGGCAAGTGCTCCCTCGGGGGCGAGGTGCAGGTGCTCAAGGCGCTCACCGACTCCGGCGACTGGGTCGGCGGGCACGTCGGCAAGTCGTTCGCCTACGGCGCCCAGCGCGGCCTCTTCCTCATCCAGGGCGACGCCGACGCGCGCGCGGGCATCCGCCTCTCCGGCGCCGACATGGTGCTGGGCGGCCAGCCCGAGGGGCCGATCGACGACCGCATCGGAGCGCTCGGGGCGCGGGCCAACTGCAAGGGCTTCGCGTTCGAGTACATGACCGGCGGGCGGGCGGTGGTGCTGGGTGATCCCGGCCCGTGGCTGTGTTCCGGCATGACCGGAGGCGTGGTCTACGTGCGCCAGGAGGCCGACTGGAACCTCGACGAGGCCGCCGTGCGCCGTCGCCTTTCGAAGGCCGCCAAGGTGAGCCTCGTGCCGATCGAGCCGGAGTCGGAGGATGCCCAGAACGTGACCGAACTCCTCACCGTGTACTGCGCCGCGCTGGCGGCGTCGGGGCAGGACGACGAGGCAACGCGCCTCTCCGCGCTCGCGGAGTCGCCGGAGGATCACTTCATCGCGATCCACCCGGTCACCCAGCAGGCCGACCCGAACCTCTCAACCGAATAGCGGCGCAGCCGCGGAGTAGGTTCAGGGGCGTGCCCCTGTTCGCCCCGCAGCCGCAACGCATGATCACGGGCGTGTTCCCCCAGGGGGCGGTGCCCGTGGGGGGGAAGGCCCACTGAGCAGGCATACCCTCCACGTCATCGTCGCAGGCGCGGCGACCATCGCCGCCGCGGTGGCGGTCCCGGCCGTGGCGAGCATCCCCACGCCGATCCCCGTCACGCTGGCCTTCGACGGCCCCTCCGATGCCGCGTTCGAGGCCCTGGCGATCAAGGGCGCGAAGGCGGCCCGGCGGGCGGGCAGCGCCACCTATCGCGTGGCGCGCCCTTCCACCGAGGGCCCAGACCCCGCCCTGCTCGACCAGGCCGTCGCCGAGGGCAGCATGCTCGTCGTCGCCGTGGGGTATCAGTGGGCCGACCACGTGGTGGCGGCAGCGAAGCGCCACCCGGGCACCGACTTCGCGATCGTCGACGGCTCGGCCTCCGGGGCCGGCGGCGCCGGCCTGGCAAACGTGCGCGGCATCCTCTTCCGCGAGGACCAGGCCGGCGACCTGGCCGGCTACCTCGCGGCGCTCACGGCCCGGAGCGCAGGCAAGCCCGTGGTGCTGGGCGCGGTAGGCGGAATGCGGATCCCGCCCGTGCAGCGCTACATCGCGGGGTTCCGCGCCGGCGCGCGCGCGGCCGATCCCGGCGCCGAGGTGATCGTCCGCTACTCAGGGTCGTTCCTCACGGGCGCCGGATGCAGCCGCATAGCGAAGCGCATGGTCAGGCAGGGCGCGTACGCGGTGTTCTCGGTTGCCGGGGCCTGCGGGGACGAGGCCATGCGCGCCAGCGGGGCGGCGGGGCGCAAGGCCATCGGCGTCGACCTCGACCAGTCATCTCTCGGGCCGTACGTGCTCACGAGCGCCGTCAAGCGACTCGATGCCGCGGTGGAGGACACCATCCGCGACCGGGCCGCCGGGCGCTTCACGGCCGGCGACGTGCGCTACGGCCTGAAGCACCATGGCGTGGGCCTCGGGCGCATCTCGGCAGATGTCCCGCACTCCGTGCGGGCCAAGGTGATGAAGCGCGCCCGCGCCGTGGGCACACCCCACCGAGGGTAAGCGGCCTCACAAAGTGACCTGAGCCACGGCCACACCATGCAGGCGCCGGCGGGCCTGTCGGGCAAGGTGGAGGCATGAGCACCGCGGACCTCCTGACCGCGCGCCTCGAGGAGGTGCGCGACCGGACCCTCGACCTGCTCGCCCCCCTCGATGAGGAGTGGGTGGGCCGGACCCCCGATCCCATCATGAGTCCGCCCGCGTGGGACCTCGCGCACATCGCGGCGTACGAGGAGCTCTGGCTGGTGACACGCCTCTCCAAGCTGCAGCCGATGCACCCCGACCTGCAGGCGACCTACGACGCCTTCGAGACGCCCCGGGCCGTGCGCGGAGAGATCCGCATCCTCGACGGCGCCGAGTCGCGCGCCTACATGGACGCCGTGCGCGAGCGAGCGCTGGCCGTGCTGCGGGCATCCGACACGTCGCCCGAGGGACCGGAGCTCACGGCAGGCGGCTTCGTGTGGGACATGGTGGCCCAGCACGAGGCGCAGCACGACGAGACCCTGCTGCAGACCCTGCAATTGATGCCGCCCGGGGCCTACTCGCCATGCGTCGGCGCCCTCCCGCCCGGCGAGGTTGGGCCGGGGTGCGCCGACCCGGTGCACATCGACGGCGGCACCCTCGTGATGGGTGCGCCCGACGGTCGTGGCGCCCTCGACTGCGAGAGACCCGCCTACGCCACGACCGTCGCTCCGTTCCGCCTCGACCGCAACCCCGTCACCATCGGCCGTCACCTGGAGTTCATCCGCGACGGCGGCTATCACGACCCGCGGCTGTGGAGTGACGAGGGCTGGGCGTGGCGCGAGAGCGAGAATGTGGAAGCCCCCCTGCACTGGCAGCCCGATGGCGGCGGCGGCTGGGTCCGCACGTGGTTCGGCTGCACGGAGGAGGTGGACCCGGCGGAGATCCTGTGCCACGTCTCGTTCCACGAGGCCGAGGCCCACGCCCGCTGGGCCGGCGGACGGCTGCCCACCGAGGCCGAGTGGGAGCTCGCGGCCCGCCACTATCCCGCATCGCCCGATGATGCCTGGGCGCCCTGGGGTGACGACGCGCACGACGGGCGGGCGAACCTCGGCCAGGTGGCCTTCCGACCATCCCGCGCCGGCGCATACCCCGGCGGCGTTGCGCCGAGCGGCTGCGCTCAGATGCTCGGCGATGTCTGGGAGTGGACCTCCACGGAGTTCGACGCCTACCCGGGGTTCCGCGCCTTCCCCTATCGCGAGTACGCCGAGCCGTTCTTCCGCGATGGCTACCGCGTGCTGCGTGGCGGATCGTGGGCCACGCAGTCTGTGGCGGCGCGCACGACGTTCCGCAATTGGGACCTCCCGCAGCGCCGCCAGATCTTCGCCGGGGTCCGCGTGGCCTGGGATTCCGTGTGACCACCCACGCGGACCCTCCCGGTCGCAGCGCAGCGCGCACCGCGCAGGTGCATCCGTGGCGCCTCGACTGCCACGTCGCGGGCGGCGACGACGACGCATCGGCCGATGAGTTGCGCCGCGCGCTCACCGCAGCCCGCCCCTGGATACCGGCACGCTGGTTCTACGACGATGCCGGCTGCGAACTCTTCGTACGCATCACCGGGCTCGACGAGTACTACCAAACGCGGACCGAGCAGGCACTGCTCGATGAGCACATTGGCACCCTCGTGCGCGCGCATGGCACCACGGAGCTCGTGGAGATCGGCTCGGGCGCCGCGCGCAAGACCCGGGCAATCCTCGACGCCATGGAGGGCGCCGGAACGCTGCGCCGGTTCATTCCCTTCGACATCAGCCCCGGGGCCATCGTGGCGAGCGCCGCGGACATCTCCGCCGCCTACCCGGGCGTGCGCGTGCACGGCGTGGCAGGGGACTTCTCGCGCCACCTGTCGCGCATACCGCGTCGGCCTGCCGACGGCCACCGGATGGTGGCGTTCCTCGGCGGCACCATCGGCAACCTCGACCCGCCGAGGCGTCGCACCATGATGCGCCGGCTCGCCCGCCTCCTGCGACCCGGTGACTGCCTTCTCATGGGCACCGACCTGGCGCACGACCCACAGGTTCTGGTGCGCGCGTACGACGACGCGCAGGGCGTGACCGCCGAGTTCAACCGAAACATCATCCGCCACATCAACCACGCATACGCGGGCGATGCCGACCCGGAGCACTTCGCGCATGTCGCCCGGTGGAACACCCGGGCATCCCGCATCGAGATGCACCTGCGCGCCCGGCGCGACATCGAGTGGAACATCGCAGGGCTCGGCATCGTGGTGCCCATCGAGGCCGGCTCGACGATCCGCACCGAGATCTCGTGCAAATTCACACCCGCCTCGGCGCGCGCGATGTACGAGGACGCCGGCCTCGCCCTGGCGGCCTGGCACGAGGACCCGCTCGGCCGCTACGCGCTCTCGGTGGCCGCCGCGGGCTGATCCTCCAACTGCCGCAGGATCACCGTGCGACGTCGCACCGTGATCTCGCCCTGTTCCTGCAGCCGCCCGAGCGCCACGGTGATCGACTCCCGAGCGGCGCCAATCATGTCGCCGAGTTCCTGATGAGTGACCCTGAGGTCGAGCCTCACCCCCTCGGGTGTCACCTTCCCCCACCGCTCCGCGAGTTGCCGCAGCTTGAGGACAAGCCGGCGCTCGAGGCGTGGCTCGAGCGCGATCGCCGCCGAGAGCTCGCGGTCGGCCACGGCGAAGGCGAGCGCCCGGATGATCCACGCAGCGAGCGCGGAATCGCTGCACAGCACGTCGTCCAGCGACTGCGTGAGCACCAGCAGCTCGGCGTCAGTGGCCGCGCGCACCCGCGCGCCCGGGGCGCCGGGCCAGCCACCGCCGGTGAGCGCCATGGCGTCGCCCTCCTGCAGCAGCGCGATCGTGCGGGTGCGACCGGCCTCGGCATCCACCAGCACGGCCAGCCGCCCGGCCGATACGAAGCCGATCGGCCCGTGGACCCCTGCGTCTGCCAACTCGTCGCCCGCCAGCACCTGGATCGGCGTGCAGATCGCCACCAGCCGGGCGTAGACATCGTCGGTGAAGCCCGGCTCGTTCACCCGCCCTCCACAAGCATTGCCGCGCGGTCCTCCCACTCGGCCATGGCGTACGAGAGATCCTCCTGCAGCTCACGGTGGCGCTCGCCGAGCCGCGTCACGGCGTCCACATCGCCCGCGGCGCCCGCCTCGGCAACCTCGGCCTCAACGACGGCGATCTCAGCCTCGATGCCCGCGATGCGCGCCTCGATCTTGCTCACCTCGCGCGCGAGCCGACCGTTCGAGCGACGCGGCGCATCGGCGGCCCCGCCACTGCTCTCGTCCCCGCGCACGCCCTTCGGAGCCTTCGTCCGCGCGGCTTTCCCCGCTGGTGGAGCGCCCACGCCATTCCGCGCCCGACCTGACGCTCCGCCGCCCCCGGTGCCCGATCTGGATCCGGAAGCATCATCCCTGCCGACGCCATCCTGGCGCGCGGCCAGCAGGTCGCCATATCCGCCCGCGCGCATGAGGGCGGTCCCCTCCTCGAGCGACAGCGTGTGCGTGGCCACCGCATCGATGAGCGCCCGATCGTGCGAGACGAGGATCACCGTGCCGTCGTAGGCGAGCAGGGCGTCCTCGAGCGCCTCGCGGCTCTCGACGTCGAGGTGGTTCGTGGGCTCGTCGAGCACGAGCAGGTTGCCGCCCTCCGCGACGAGCTCCACGAGCCCGAGGCGGCGGCGCTCGCCGCCCGAGAGGTCCTCCACCAGCCGGTCGGCCATCTCGCCGCTGAAGAGGAACCTGCCGAGCAGGGTGCGGGCCTCGGTCTCGGTGAGGGACGTCCCGGTCTTGACGGTCTCAGCGAGGCTCTTTCGGCCGTCATATTCGCGGGCGTGCTGGGTGAAGTACGAGGGCAGCACCTTGTGCCCCATGCTCACGCGCCCGGCGGCCGCGTCGCGGCGCCCGAGGAGCGTCTCGACGGTGGTGGTCTTGCCGGCGCCGTTCGGACCCACCACCGCCACGCGCTGGCCGCGCTCGATCGTGAAGCCGGCGCCGTCCACCAGCGAGCGCCCCGCCACCTCCACGCCAAGGCCATCGGCCTCGAGCACCACGCGCCCCGGTCGCTCGGTCTTGGGGAACCCGAACGACAGCGACTTGTCGCGGCTGGGCGCCGCGATGGGCTCGAGTCGCTCCAGCTTGCGGGCGCGCGACTTGGCCTGCTTGGCCTTCGTCCCCGCGCGCCAGCGCGTGACGAACCTCTCGAGGCGCTCCATCTCCTCGCGCCGGCGCTCGGCCATCACGGCCTGCTGGGCGTCCTCCTCAGCCCGCGCCCGCCGGAATGCGGAGTACCCCATGGGCCAGTGCTTGGCGCGACCGTTCGCGATCTCCAACACGGATGTGGCGGTCGATTCCAGGAACCACCGGTCATGCGACACGATCACCACCGCGGCGCCGATGTCCTTCACGATGCCCTCGAGCCACTCCATGGCGTCGAGGTCGAGGTGGTTGGTGGGCTCATCGAGCAGCAGCACCTGCGGACGCCCCGCGAGCGCCCGCGCGAGCGACGCACGCGTGAGCTCGCCACCGGACAGGCTCGCCAGCGGGCGATCGAGGTGGTCATCACGCAGGCCCAGGCCCCGGGTGACGCGCTCCACCCACGCGCGCCAGTGGTAGCCGCCTGCCGCCTCGAGATCCGACTGCGCGCGGTCATACTCGGTCATGGTCGCGGCACCGTGATCGCCGTCGGCCATGCGGGCCTCGAGGGCCGCCATGCGCTCCTCGGCGTCCCGGGCATGCGACAGCCCCTGCTCCACGTATTCGCGCACCGTCCCGGCCGCCTGGGCGTCCGGGCGCTGGTCGTGCAGCGCCACGCGTTCGCCGCGCGGGATGGATACCGACCCGGAGTCGGCATCCTCGAGCCCCGCGAGGATCCTCAGCAGCGTGGTCTTGCCCGCGCCGTTCCGCCCCGCGACGGCCAGGCGGTCACCCGGACCGATCCTGAACGAGACGTTGGCGAAGAGCGTGCGCGGGCCAAACGACTTGGTCAGCCCGGTTACCTGCACTACGCCTAATGTTAGGTGTTGTGAGCGATCGTACGAACATCCTCGTGGCGACCGACGAGGTCTCCAGCCTCGCAGAGCGCGTCCGCGCCCACGGGCGCATGGCCCTTGACGTGGAGTTCCTCTGGGAGCGCACCTATGCGCCCATCCCCTGCCTTGCGCAGGTGGCCACCCCGGACGAGATCGCGCTCATCGACCCGATCGAAGGCGGCGCGCTCGACGACATCGCCGCCCTGCTGGCCGATCCGGCGGTGGAGGTGGTGATGCACGCGCCGAGCGCCGACCTCACGCTCTTCGCGCTCGGGTTCGACGTGCGCCCGTCGAACCTGCTCGACACCCAGCTGACTGCGGGGTTCGTGGGCCTTGGCGCCGGGCAGAGCCTCGGGGCATTGCTGCAGCGCGTCCTCGACGTGCGCGTGCCCAAGACCGAGGGCTACTCCGACTGGTCGAGGCGACCGCTGACGAAGGCTCAGCTGGAGTACGCCGCCACCGATGTCGCCCACCTCTTCCCCATGGTGGACGAACTGATGCGCCGCGCCGCCGAACTCGGACGCACGGAGTGGGTGCTCGAGGAGCACGAGCGCCGCTACGGACCGGCCGCGCGCGTGGCACCCGACCCATTCGCGGCCTGGCGCAAGGTGAAGGGCCAAGGCCGCCTGCAGCCGGCCGAGCGCGCGGTGCTGCGCCGGGCCGCGGCCTGGCGCGAGACGGAGGCCCGCCGCCGTGACCGCCCCGTCGGGTGGCTGCTGCCCGATCGCACGCTCCTCGAGATCGCGCGGCGACGCCCGAAGAGCCCCGGGGCGCTGCTCGATGAGCGCGGGGTGCCCTCCGCCATGCGCGAGCGCGAGGCCCAGGGGCTCATCGCCGCCATGGATGAAGCGGCAGGCGACCCGCCGATCGCGCTCGGGCCGCCGCCGCCCGCCCAGGTGCAGGCGCGCCTCGACACGCTCACCCCGCTCGCGCAGATCCTCCTCACCGCCCGATCGGCGGCAGTGGAGCTCGCGCCCACCCTCGTGGCCACGCGCGACGACGTCGACGCCTTCCTCGCCGCCGTGCTCTTGGACGATCAGCTCGAGGGGCTCTCTCTGGGGCACGGTTGGCGCCGCCAGGTCGCCGGCGATGCCCTTATCGATCTCGCGGCGGGCCGCCTCGGCCTCGCGCCGCTTGCCGGCCCGCCCTACCTGGCCGAGATCCAGCTACCCGGCCACTAACGACCGGGTCCGGAAATGCCTCGGGGGGCGCCTGCGCCTGGGACGGAGCCCTGTCCCGGCGCGCGACGCCCCCCGGACCTTCAGGAGGTCTAGGCCGCGCTGGGGAGCTCGTGCTCCCCAGCCGACCCGCAGCACTCCCCATCGTGGGAGCAACCCGGCACGGAGCACGGCTCGTCGAGCCTCCACTCCAGCCGGTCGAGGAGAGCGGCGACACGATTCATGTCGACGACCTCCCCGCTCCTCATGTCGATGACGGTGCCCATGATCTCCTCCTGTACCGGCGTTGGAACCCACCTCATCTGCGGGGAATCCAACTCCCGGGCCTGCGACGGCCGTGTGGAGGTGCTGTTAGGGCTCGGTGAAGCCGCGCGGCTCCACCAGAGGCGCAAGATCAGCCATCGCCGTGACAAGCGCCACGCGGGCCGGCGACGGGGCCTCGGCAGCGAGCGGGAGCACCTGCCACTGGGTGCGATGCAGGTAGGTGCCTGCCCAGCGCCGGTGGCGATCACCCGTGCGCATAACGAGGGCCTGGATGCTGCGAAGGTTGTCCGAACGATCTGCGATCTTGAGGAGGTGCGCATCAGGGGGCCCCTGCTCGAGAAGCCGACGGTAGTAATCGCGCACGGCATCCCCCGCCACCCGCGCGTCGGGTGCCGTGAGCCACACCACGAGATCCTCGGTGCGGGCGCCGAAGGCGCTGCGGATCTCCTCGGGCGTGGTGATGGTGTCCTCCACCACGTCATGGAGCAGCGCGGCGGCGAGCACGTCGCGGTCGGTCACTCCCCAGCGCATGAGGCCCATGGCCACCCGCACGGGATGGAGCCAGTAGGGGGTCTCGCTGCCGCGGCGGGTCTGGCCCACATGCCGCTCGCGCTCGAATGCGTCAGCGCGCAGCACGATGGCCCGGTCAGCGGCGGGCAGCGTGGCGAGCGCCGTCGCCCAGGCATGCTCGACGTCGTCGCCCGCGTCGAAGTGCTCCGGCCACGCGAGGTGGCGCGGTGCGATGGGTGCCAGCGCCTCGCTCGATTCTCCAACGGTCGGGGGTTCGAGAGGGCCGGTCGACATGGGATCTAGGGTAGCGCGCACGAATGGCGCGACGGCCGGCTCGCGTCGCCTGGCAGTAGTCGATCTCGGGTCGAACACATTCCGGCTCGTGGTGTTCGAGTACCGCCCCGGCGGCCCCTTCCGACTGGTGGACGAGGTGCGCGAGGTCGTCCGCCTCACCGAGGGCACCCCGCCGGGGGACCCCATCGCGCCGGACGCCGTGGAGCGCGCGGCGCGCGTCGCGCGCCTGTTCGCCGGCTTCTGCGGGGGGTCCGAGATCGACGAGGTCCGCGCCGTGGCCACGAGCGCCATTCGCGACGCCCCCAACGGCGACGAGGTGCTCCAGGCCATCATCGACGCGGGGCTCCCGGCCCGGGTGGTTTCCGGCCAGGAGGAGGCGCGCTACGGCTACCTCGGTGCGGTCAATGGCACCACCCTCACCGACGGGCTGGTGGCCGAGCTCGGCGGCGGGAGCATCCAGGTGGGCCTCGTGGAGGATCGCCTGCTCGCGCGCTCGGTAAGCCACCCCCTCGGCGCAGTGCGCATGACCGACGCATTCATGTCGGAGAGCGTGCAGACCAAGGAGGACGTCCGGGCCGTCAGGCGCCATGCGCTCGACGTGTTCCACCTCGAGCCGTGGATCGCACGAGCGAATCGCCTCGTGGCGATGGGCGGCGCCGTGCGCACGCTCGCCGCGATGGCGCAGAAGGCCGAGTCGTATCCGCTCGGCGAGGTGCACGGCTTCCTCCTCGGCAGGGATGCCCTGCGCGAGCTGATCGAGCGGATGACCTCTCTGCCCCGTCGCGAGCGCAAGCGCATCCCCGGGCTCAAGGCCGATCGCGCCGACATCATGCTGGCGGGGGCCGTGGTCGTGGACGCACTCATGCAGGCCGCCGAGGTGGACCGCGTAGAGGTATGCGCGGAGGGACTGCGGTGGGGCGTGTTCTGGGAGGGCTACCTGGCGCCCGCCGACCCGCCACTCGTGGATGACGTGCGCACCACGAGCGTGCGCGACCTCGCCGAGGTGTACGGCTACGACCGCCCGCACTGCGAGCAGGTGGCGCGGCTGGCGCTCGAGATCTTCGACGGGCTCGCGCGCCTGGGAGTGCATGACGGCGACCCGCGCGAGCGCGAGTGGCTGTGGGCCGGCGCCATGCTGCACGACGTCGGCACGCTCGTGGACTACAACGACCACCACAAGCACGGCCATTACCTGGTCCTCAATGCAGGGCTCCCGGGGTTCCGCCACCGCGAGCTGGTGATCATCGCCCAGCTCGTGCGCGGCCACCGCAAGCAGGTCCAGTCACCGGGGTCACTGGGCGCACTCCTGAAGAGCCGCGACGAGGAACGCATCCTCCGGCTCGCCGCATTCCTGCGCATCGCCGAGCAGTTGGAGGTGGGACGCGCGCGGGCGATCACGGGCATCGACTGCGCGCTATCGGGCGACCGGGTGACCCTCTGGCTGAAGGCGCACGGCGATGTGGACGTGGCCATGTGGTCGGCCCGGCAGGAGGCCGAGGTATTCAAGAAGGCCACGGGCCGCCACCTGGCCGTGGAGCGGGCCTAGCGACCGGCGGGCTACCCGCCCGCGATCTTCACCCGGAACCGCGCGCCCAGGTGGGCCGCCACCTTGTCCCGGTGGTCGCCCTGCACCTCCACGACGCCGTCCTTCACGGCCCCGCCGGAGCCACACAGGCGCTTGAGCTCACTGGCGGTCGATGCGAGGTCGGCGGGCGGCAGGCCCGTCACGAGGGTGACCGTCTTCCCCTTGCGCCCGGCCTTCGTGCGCGACACGCGAACGATGCCGTCGGGGCTGCCCGGGGAGGGAGCGCCCTGCGTGCCGCCGCCCTCCGCGGCCGCGTCCGCGTCGATGCGGCCCGACTCGCTCGAGTAGACCGCGCGGGCGTTGCCGCCGATATCCCGTCGAATGCGTCCCATTGCGGGGGCGATGGTACCGTCGAACGCCAATGGCGCACGACCTCCACATGCACACGAATCGGTCCGATGGGTCCCACGACCCGGTCGAGCTCGTGGAGTACGCGGCGGAGCGCGGCGTGGACGTGCTGGCGATCACCGACCACGACACCATGGCAGGGGTCGCCGAGGCCGCGGCCGCGGGACGCGCGATCGGGGTCACGGTGATCCCGGGCATCGAGCTGTCGATCAAGGTGGCCCACGGCAGCATGCACCTGCTCGGGTACTTCCCGGACGAGGCCCCGGAGCCCCTGTCGGGCCTGATCGCGGGGTTCGGCGACAAGCGCATCGAGCGGGCCCACGAGATGGTGGACCGGCTCAACGATCTGGGCGTGGGGCTCGACTGGCAGGACGTCCTCGACGGGGCCGCGGGAGCGCCGCTCGGGCGGCCCCACATCGCCGAGGCGCTGATGCGCGCAGGCCACGTGACCGAGCGCAAGGAGGCCTTCGACCTCTACCTCGGCGACGGCAGGCCCGCCTACGTGGGGTCTGACGGGCTCGACGTTGAGGAGGGCATCACGCTGGTGCGCGAATCGGGCGGCGCCCCGGTGCTGGCACACCCGTACACGCTCAAGCTCGACGACGCTCACCTCGACCCGTTCGTGGGCCGCCTGGCCCGGGCAGGACTCGCCGGCATCGAGGTGCATCGGCCGGAGCACTCGCCCGACCAGTACGCCACCTACGGGGCGCTTGCGCGCAAGTACGGACTGATCCCATCCGGGGGCTCCGACTACCACCGGCCCACCAGCCCGCACCACCCCGGCTCCACGGGCCATCCAGCGCTTCCGGAGGATACGGTCGACCGCCTGCTCGTGGCGGCGCTGGGCTAACGTCACCGCCATGACGACGACCGATTCCGCACCACGCGCCGAGGGCGTCCGCTGGGACCTCTCCCCCCTCTGCGCATCCGCCGACGACTGCCGCGATCGCCTCGCGAAGGCGCTTGATGACTGCCGGGCCTTCGAGGCCCGGTACCGCGGCGCACTGGCCACCATGGACGGCACCGCCCTGGCCGAGGCGCTCGCCGAGATGGCGCGCATCGAGAACGAGATCGGGCGCCTCTACTCGTACGCCTCGCTGCGCGAGTCGGTGGACGTGACCGACGCCGAGAACCAGGACCTCAACTCGCTCATGGAGCGCTCCATGGTGGAGGCCTCCAACGCCCTGCGCTTCTTCGAGCTCGAATGGCTCGACCTCGACGAGGACGTCGCCGAACAACTCGCGAACGCCCCCGAGGTGGCCTCAGATCGCCATCACCTGCTGTCGGCCCGGCGCTTCAAGCGCCACACGCTCACCGAGCCCGAGGAGCGCATGCTGGGCGAGCGCAGCCCCGCCGCCGCGAGCGCGTGGCAGACCCTGTTCGGGCGCATCACCTCAACGCTCGAGGCCGACTTCGATTCCGGCGACGGCATGGAGCCGCACACGATCGACCGGCTGCTTGCCTGCGTGCGCAACCCCGACCGCGACATCCGCTTCCGAGCCCTCGACACCCTCTACGAGGCCCTCGGGCCGCATTCGCCCACCCTCGCGCACTGCTACGACACCCTCGTCGGTGACCGCCTGGCGATGGACCGCCTTCGCGACTATGACGACCCGATGGACCCGACCCACCTGCGCAACGAGGTTCCGGGCCCTGCGATCGAGTCGATGATGTCGTCGGTCGAGGTGCACTATGGCCTCGCGCAGCGATGGTTCCGCGTGAAGGCCCGCCTGCTCGGGCTCGACACGCTGCACCTGGCCGACCAGTACGCGCCCCTGGGCGAGGCGCGGCAGGTGCTGTTCCCGGAGGCACGCGGCATCATCGGCCAGTCATTCCGCGCCTTCTCGCCGCGCATCGGCGACATCGCCGACGGCTTCTTCGAGGAGGAGCGCATCGACGCCGAGCCCCGCAGCGGAAAGCGCGGCGGGGCCTTCTGCGCATCCGTCGCCCAGGACGCACGGCCGTTCATGCTCATGAATTACACGGACCGCATGGACGACGTGATGACCCTCGCGCACGAGCTCGGGCACGGAATGCACTTCACCCTGTCATCAGAGCGCCAGACAGCGCTCTCGTACCACACGGGCCTCGCGCTGGCAGAGGTGCCCTCCACGTTTGCCGAGATCATCACCTTCGACCACCTCATGGCCACGGAGGAGGACGAGGCCACGCGCACCGCGCTGGTCTGCGAGCGCGTCGAGGGATCCTTCGCGACGGTCTTCCGCCAGACCGTGCTGGCGCGGTACGAACAGGATGCCTACCGCATGCGCGCTGAGGGGACCACCCTCACAGACGACCGCCTCTCGGAGATCTGGGTGGCCCGTAACGCCGCCTACTACGGCGACGCAGTGGAGCTGCCGGATGGCTACCGCCTCGGCTGGTCGTACATCCCGCACTTCATCTCCACGCGGTTCTACACATACGCCTACGTGTTCGCGCACCTCGTCACGCTGGCGCTCTACGCGCGCTACCGCGAGGATGGCGACGACTTCGTGCCGCGCTACCTCGAGTTCCTGGCCGCGGGCGGATCCGCCGAGCCGGGTGATCTTCTGCGCCCGCTGGGCGTCGACCTCGCCGACCCTTCGTGCTGGGATCCCGGCTTCCGCGAGATGGAGCGCATGGTGGAGCGCGCAGAGGAGATGACGGCCGCCTAGCCACCGGGCGAGGAAAGCACGAGGGGCGCCTCCCGGCGCCCCTCGCATGATCCATCGGTACCCCAGCGGGGTGCCGGCTCAGCCGCCGCCCTTCGAGGACTTCTTGGAGGCCTTGAGCGGGTTCAGCGCCTTCTGCACCTGCTCCGGCAGCTCGGTGGAGTGGTACACGGGGCGCCCGCACTCTGCGCGCGCCGAGATGGGCGCGTGACACGTGGTGGGTGGCTCGCTCCAGATCGAGAGCGTGCGGTGGCCGCGCTCGCAGAGGTAGAGCGTTGCCAGGCCCTCGCGGGCGCGCGGCGTGGACGACGCATCGTCGACCTCGTAC
>JAURGT010000029.1 GCA_030833665.1 Miltoncostaeales bacterium | reverse complement strand
TCGAATCCCAGCGCGCGATGGAAGGCGATGGAACCCTCGCGATGCGGCGCCGCCAGCGCGCGAATGCGCGTGCATCCGCGCTCCGCGGCCCGCCGCCCGAACTCGCGATACAGGGCCGCCCCCACCCCCTGCCCCCGCAGCGCCGGGTCCACCGCGTGCAGGTGCACGTAGGCGAGGTCGGGCTCTGAGGCGCTCACGAGGCCCAGCAGGAACCCCGCGGGTGCGCCGTCATCGCGGGCGATCCACACGCCGTGCGGCCCGAGCTGGTCGAAGAACAGCCGGTGCAGCGTGAGCCCCACCGGGTGCCCGAACCAGTCGTCGGCTACCGCCCGGGCCGCGTCGAAGTCGGCGGCCTCGAGCGGGCGCGGGGGCGCCAGCCCGTCCACGGGCGCCTAGGCCATCTCGGCGATGCCCACCGGGCAGGTGACCCCGGTGCCGCCAAGGCCGCAGTAGCCATTGGGGTTCTTGGCCAGGTACTGCTGGTGGTAGCCCTCGGCGTAGTAGAAGGGTCCTGCCGGGGCGATCTCGGTGGTGATGCGCGCGGCGCCGGCGGCGTCGAGCGCCCCCTGGAACATGTCGCGCGAGGCCCCGGCGATCTGCTGCTGCCGGTCGTCCATGAAGTAGATGGCCGAGCGGTACTGGGTGCCGACGTCGTTGCCCTGGCGGAAGCCCTGCGTGGGGTCGTGCCCCTCCCAGAAGGTCCTCAGCATCTCGCCGTATGAGGTGACCGTGGGATCGAACACCACGAGCACCACCTCGGTGTGCCCGGTGCGGCCCGTGCAGACCTCCTCGTAGAGCGGGTTGCGCGTGAAGCCGCCGGCGTAGCCCACGGCGGTGGTCCACACGCCCGGCAGCTGCCAGAACTTCTTCTCGGCGCCCCAGAAGCACCCCATGCCGATGACCACCTGCTCCATGCCATCGGGGAACGGCGGCAGCAGCGGGTTGCCCAGCACCTCGTGGGCCGCCGGCACGCGGATGGTCTCGGTGCGCCCGGGGAGGGCGTCCTGCTCAGTCACCATCGAGGGGTTGCCAAGTCCGAAGATGCCCATCATTCCTCCCGCGCGCCGTTCGACCTCGGGTGGAAGGTTAGGCCCTCGGCGGGCGGGCTCACGCGCCTTCGGTGACCCGGAATCCCCGCCCGGTGATGAGCGTCGCGGCGCGGCGCGCGGCGTCCTCGCCGGCGACATCCAACTCGAGGAGGCCCGACGGCTCATCGGCCCGGGCAGGGCTCAGGTGGAGGTCCTCGATGTTTATGTGGGCATGGCCCAGGGCCGTTGCGATCTCGCTGAGCACCCCCGGGCGGTTCGGAACCTCGACCGTGATGCGGACTACCTCGCCACCCACGACGTCGTCTTCGCGGAGCAGCCGGTCGCGGCCCTCGACGGCCGTCGCGAAGAAGCTCTCGAGCCATGTGCGATCACCGCGCTCGAGGGCGGCCTCCACGTCGGCGAACTCGCCGCGCAGGCGCCGGGTCTCCTCGAGCACCGCTCCCCGGTTGCTCAGCAGGATGTCCGCCCAGAGCGTGGGGTTGGATCCGGCGACGCGGGTGAGGTCGCGGAACGAGGGCCCGGCAGAGCGCAGCGCCTCGCGCCCCTGGCGCGCTGTCGCGGCCGCCTGGCGCATGAGGGCCGAGGCCATCACATGGGGCAGGTGCGACACCAGCGCCATGAGCTGGTCGTGCACGTCCGGGTCGACCGCGGTGGGAACCGCACCTACCGACGCCACCATCCCGTGCACGCGCTCCAGCAGCTCCGGGCGGGTCTCGGCGGTGGGCGTGAGGAACCAGGTGGCGCCCACGAACAGGTCGTCACGGGCGTTGGCCACGCCCGACAGCTCACCGCCCGAAACGGGGTGCCCGCCGCAGAAGCGCTCGCGCTCCGTCGGCGTGAGGGCGTCAAGCACCTCGCTCTTCGCCGAGCCGACATCCGTGACCACCGTGCCCGCGTCGGCGACGGCCAGCACTTCGCTCACCGCAGCCGGGATGTCGCCCACGGGGACGCACACGACCACGACCTCGGCGCCGGCGACTGCCGAGGCGATGTCCGGCGCGGCGTCCGTGATGGCGCCGCGCCCCAGGGCACCCTCGAGCGCCCCCTCCGCGGGGTCGAACCCGCGCACCTCGGCGACGCCCGCGCCGGCGCGCAGGGCGAGCCCCAGCGAGCCGCCGATGAGCCCCACTCCGATGAGGGCGACCGGACCGCCCAGCCCGGCCGTGGCCACTAGACCCCGGCGGGCACGGGCTCTCCGCCCGCCATCACGAGGCCCATGAGGTCGACCACACGGCGGATGTCCTCCACCCACGCGGCGAACGTATCGGCGTAGAGGGCCTGTGGGCCATCGCACAGGGCCTGCTCGGGCGCCGGATGCACCTCGACGATGAGGCCGTCGGCGCCCGCCGCCACCGCCGCGCGGGCCATGGGCAGGATGAAGTCGCGTCGCCCCATCGCGTGCGACGGGTCGACGATCACGGGCAGCGCCGAGAGGTTCTTCGCCACCGGAACGGCCGACAGGTCGAGCGTGGAGCGTGTGGCGGTCTCGAAGGTTCGGATGCCGCGCTCACACAGCATGATGCGCTCGTTGCCCTCCTTGGCGATGTACTCAGCCGAGAGGAGCCACTCCTCGATGGTGTTGGCCAGACCCCGCTTGAGGAGTACCGCCTTGTCGGTGCGACCCACCTCACGCATGAGGTCGAAGTTCTGCATGTTGCGCGCGCCGAGCTGGATGACATCGGCCACCTCGAGCACGTCGTCGAGCTGGCGGATGTCCATGAGCTCGGTGACGATCGGGAGGCCGGTCTCCTCGCGCGCCTCGGCGAGGATCTCCAGGGCGGGCTTGCCCAGGCCCTGGAAGGTGTAGGGCGACGTGCGTGGCTTGTAGGCGCCTCCGCGCAGCATGCCCGCGCCGGCGGCCTTCACCACGCGGGCGGTCTCGAGGGTCTGCTCGCGGGTCTCCACGGTGCAGGGGCCGGCGATGAGGCCGAACGAGCCGCCGCCCACCTTGATGCCATCCACCACCACAGGCAGGTCGCCGTGGCGGAACTCGCGGGAGACCAGCTTGTAGGGCTTGAGGATCGGCACCACGCGCTCCACGCCGTCCTGGCCTGCAAGGTCGAGCTGGGCGATCATCTCGCGGTCGTCGCCGATCGCGCCGATGACGGTGACGAACTCACCGCGCGACACGTGGGCCTGCGCCCCGGCGGCGGTCACGCGGTCGACGACGGACTGGATCTGCCCGTCGCTCGCGCCTTCCTTCATCACGATCATCATGGCTGCGGTTGTTCCTCGGTCGTTGTGGTGGTGGTTGCTGCTGGTGCCCTACGCGGCGGGCGCCGTAATGCCTGCCGCCGCGCCCAGCGCCGACAGGAATGCGTCGTTCTCGGATGGCGCCCCGATGGTCACCCGCAGGGTGCCGGGGCACCCGAGCGCGGCGCCACTTCGGACGATGACCCCCCGCCTCAGGAGGTCCTCGTGCAGGGCGCGGGCGTCGGTGCCCGGGCCAGGCGGCTCCATGAGGATAAAGTTGCCGTGGCTCGGGGTAAAGGGCACCCCCATCTCGCGCAACGCGGACGACACCCGCTCGCGCTCCGAAATGGCCTCGTCAACGCGCGCCTGGATGGCCGCCGGGTGCTTGAGGCTCTCGAGCGCGGCCACCTGCGCCAGCTGGTTGGTGTTGAAGGGCTGGCGCACGGCATCGAGGGCCGCGGTCCACGACTGCGACCCGATTCCGTAGCCCACGCGCAGGCCGCACAGACCGAACGCCTTGCTGAACGTGCGCGTGACCAGCAGGTTCGGACGCGTGCGCGCCATCACCGACACCCGGCCGCGATCGGGCGCGCCCACGAAGTCGTAGTAGGCCTCGTCCACCAGCACCGCAAGGTCGTCGGGGATGAGGTCGAGGAAGGCCTCGATCTCATCCGCCGAGCGGTACACGCCGGTCGGGTTGTTGGGATTGCAGATGATGATGAGGCGCGTGCGCTCGTCCACCGCGGCCGCCATGGCGTGCAGGTCGTGGCCCCCATCGGCCGCCAGCGGCACCTCGATCGCCTCGGCGCCGGCCTCGGCTGCGAGGTGCGGGTACATCGCGAACGACGGCGTGGCGTAGATGATGGTGGTGCCCGGGTCGAGCAGCGCCACGCCCGCGTGCACGATGAGCTCGCACGAGCCATTGCCGATCGACACCTGCGACATGTCCACGGCGTGGCGCTCGGCGATGGCCTCGCGAAGCGCCCGCGCGGCGCCGTCGGGGTAGCGGTTCAGCCCCTCCAGGCCCTCGTCGATGACGGCCTTCACCTCGGGCAGCGGCGGGAACGGGCTCTCGTTCGAGGCCAGCTTCACCACCGACTCCAGGCCATAGGAATCCATGACCTCGGCCATGGTGAGGCCGGGCTCGTAGTGCGGAATTCCCTCGATGCGCGCGGAGGTGCGAATGCCCATCGCGCGGCATCATCGCATGCAGCCGCGAAATCGCGGACAGGGGTCGCCGGAGGCGCCGGTAACCTTGCCCCGGTGCCCGCACTCGACGCCAGCGCGGCCCTCACGCAAGAGGTGGAGATCGACCTCTTCCAGGGCCCCTTCGACCTGCTTCTCACCCTGCTGCTCAGGGACGAGGTCGACATGCTCGAGCTGCCGCTGGCCGACCTCATCGAGGAGGCCGTCACCCCGGCGCACGAGGAGCGCTGGGAGCTCGACGCCGCCAGCCAGCTGGTGCTGCTGCTGGCGGCCATCGCCGACCTCAAGGGCCGGCGCATGCTGGGCGAGGACGACGAGGCCGAGCCCGATGTCGATGCGCTGGCCATGCGCGAGGCGCTCGAGGCGCGCCTGGTGGCCTACGCCCCGTTCCAGAGAGCGGCGCTCTGGCTGGCCGACAGGCTGCGTGCTGCGCAGGGGCCCCGCTACCGGCGCGTGCCGCCGGGCACCGCCGCGCCCGTGCCGGTGCGCGACGATCCCGCCCGCCTGCGCGCCGCGATGGACAAGATGGTGGAGGCCCCGCCCGCTCCCTCCCTCGACCACATGGGCGTGCAGCGCCGCCCCCTGCCGGAGTTGCTGGGACGACTCCGCGAGTCGATCGCGCGGCTTCGCGAGGTGTCGTTCGAGCAGATGGTGTCTGACTGCGATCGCCTTGAGGAAGCCCTCACGCTGCTTGCCGCGCTCGAGCTGGTGCGCCGCGGTGAGGCCGAGTTGCGCCAGGACGTCCCCTTCGGCGACATCTTGATCACCGGCACCCGCGCATGACCGGGCTGGCCCGCACCATCGAGGCGCTGCTGTTCATCGCGCCCGAACCGCTCGAGGTGACGACCATCGAGGACATCACCGGCGAGCCGGCGTCGGAGATCGCTGTGGCCCTCGGTGAGATCCGCGAGCGCCACGCCGAGGACACCGGGCTCGAGCTGGCCGAGATCGCCGGTGGGTGGGCCCTGCGCACGCGCGCCGATCTGGCCCCGGCGTGCGACCGCCTTCGCGCCCGGCCCCGGGAGGACCGCCTCTCGCCCGCGGCGATGGAGACCCTCGCGGTGGTGGCTTACCTCGAGCCGGTCACGCGGCGCGAGATCGGCCGCCTGCGCGGCGTGGACGTTGACAGCACGGTGAGCAGCCTGCTCGACCGCGGCCTCATCGAGGAGGTCGACTCCCCGGGCGCCGGCCCCACGACCTTCCGCACCACCACGCTGTTCCTCGAGCGCTTCGGGCTGGCCCGGCGGGGCGACCTGCCGAGCCTCGAGCGGTTCGAGCTCACCGGTCCTGAGGCCCAGGCGCTGCGCGCCCGCCTGCAGCAGGCCGAGCTCATCGCGGAGGCCGAGACCGGCGATGGCTGAGATGCGCGTGCATCGCGCCCTGGCGCAGGCCGGGGTCGCGAGCCGCCGCGCCGCCGAGAAGCTGGTCGCCGAGGGACGGGTCACCGTCAACGGCACCGTGGCCACGGTGGGCCAGGTGGTGACCGACCGCGATGTGGTGGCCGTGGATGGCCGACCCATCGCCGCCGAGCCGGTACGCACCTACATGCTCAACAAGGCGCTCGGCGTGGTGTCCACGGCGTCCGACCCCCAGGGGCGGCCCACGGTGCTCGACGGCATGCCCGACGACGTGCGCCTCTACCCCATCGGTCGCCTCGACATCAACACCAGCGGCCTGCTGCTCATCACCAACGACGGCGACCTCGCCCACCAGCTCATGCATCCGCGCTCGAAGGTGCCGAAGGAATACGAAGCGCTGGTCGAGGGACGGGTATCGTCCGCGTCCGTGCGCATGCTCCGCGATGGAATCGAATTGGACGATGGCCCCACCCAGCCCGCGAAGGTCGAGGTGATCGACCGCGACGCCAAGGGCGGAACGTGGCTGCGCATCGAGATCACCGAGGGGCGCAACCGGCAGGTGCGCCGCATGTGCGAGGCCGTGGGCCACCCCGTGCGGCGCCTGGTGCGCACGCGCTACGGCGGGCTGGGGCTGGGGCGCCTGCGGCGCGGCGACCACCGCATGCTGTCGTCGGCCGAGCTGTCGCGCCTCGAGGCCCAGGCGGGGATCACCCGATGAGCGAGCGCATCCGCGCCATTCGCGGCGCCATCACGGTGGCCGAGGACACCCCGGACGAGGTGGTCTCCGCCACTCGCCTGCTGCTCGAGGACATGATCGCGCGCAACGGCCTGGCGCCCGACGACATGGTGTCGCTCATCTTCACCGCGACCGGGGACGTGACAAGCCAGTTCCCGGCCGTCGCCGCGCGCGAGATGGGCCTGCTCGGCGTGCCGCTGCTCTGCGCCACGGAGATCCCCGTGCCGGGCTCGCTGCCCCTGTGCGTGCGCGTGATGCTGCACGCCTACATGCCCGTGGATGCAGGGGTTTCGCACTCATACCTGCGCGATGCCGCGCGGCTGCGCGACGACCTCGCCGACAGCCCCGACGTGCCCCGCTAGCGCCGGTCGAGGCACGTATGCCCGGCCCGCTTGCCCCGCCGAGCACGTGGGAATACTATTCATGGCGAATCGCTACCCACGCCTGAGGACTCCCCATGAAAACCTCCGTACGGACCTTCGCAATCGGCGCCGCAAGCCTTGCGGCTGCGGTGGCCATCGGCGTCGGAACCGCAAGTGCACAGATGCCCGAGTGCACATTCGGCCCCGACGGCGCGCCGACCAACTACCCGTGCACGCCTCCTGCCGGCTTCGTACCGCCTGGCGGCGGCACCGCCCCATCTGCGCCGGGTGGCACTGCGCCGGGTGGCACTGCGCCATCTGCGCCGGGTGGCACTGCGCCGGGAGGCACTGCGCCGGGTGGCACTGCGCCGGGTGGCGGCGCCATGCTGCCGTCGCTCCCGCCGTGCGCACCCGGGGTACTGCCATCCCCGGCGGCCCCGTGCATGTTCGACAGCAAGGGCCTCCCCGACTGCGAGGAGGGTGCCGCGCCCAGTCCGGAGGCACCGTGCAAGCCGGCCGGCCAGGCCCCGCAGTTCAGCGCCCGGCCGCCTGCCGAAGCGCTCAAGAAGTTGATGACTCTCGACGTCGAGGTGGAGGGCTCCGGCGAGGACCCCGGCACCTTCGACGTCACCCTTGTGTCGATCAAGAAGGGCATCGGCAAGAAGTCCCGCGCGATGCTCCAGGAGGAGCTCGAGGGCGAGTCGTTCATCATCGACGCCACCAAGGCGAAGTGCTTCGCCGACAAGGAGTCGGATGCGGACGCCATTCCCGACAAGGTGTCGTGCAAGGTGCTGAGCGATGAGACCGACGACTCGGCCGTGACGCTGCGCGCGACCGTGCAGGTGCGCATGAAGTTCGATGCGACCACGCGCGAGCCGACCTTCATCGCGAAGAAGTTCGTGATCCGCGGCAAGAGCAAGATCTAGGAACTCTCACCGCGCCACACGCAGGGCCGTGGGCCCGGTGTCAGTCCTCATCAGAGGGCCGGCGCCGGGCCCTCTTCTTGCTCGCGTGCCGGTCACGCGCGTGGCGCTGGCGCGCACGCGCAGCCGCGCTGGGTCGGCTCGGAACACGGCGCGCATCCACGGTGACCGCCTCGAGGATGAGCTCGACCATGCGCTCCACCGCCAGGGCACGGTTTCGCGCCTGATGCCGCTCGCGGCGGGCCGTGACCCGCAGCTCGTCGGCCGCCGTGACGCGCGTGGCGAGGCGCTGCCGGATGAGGTCGCGCGCCCGCGTGCCCACCGGGATGCGCCCGACGGGCATCCGCACCTCCACCTGCGTGGACACCGCGTTGACGTTCTGCCCCCCGGGTCCACCCGAGCGCGAGAACGACACCCGCGCATGGCGCTCCACCTCCTCACGGATGCGGGCAGCGGATGCGCGTCCGCTCACCCGCGACCCTCCCCCTCGCGGCGCAGCGCATCCTTCGCGGCCTTGCCCACCAGCGGGATCGTGGGCGCGCCGGTGGGCGGGTCCTGGTACGGCCCGCCGACCAGCGGCACCATGCCCGACAGGTGCCACATAATGCGCTCCACGGCCCGACGATTGCGCCCGGCGCGCGGCGATTCGCGGATGTCATCCATGGGGATGGCCTCGCCGAACCGGATGCGCACGGGGCCCTTCAGCATCTGGGAGTCCCAGATGGCGGCGGGGATCACCTGCACGTCGGGCCGCGTGGCGAAGTAGCCGGCGCCCGAGAAGCCCGGGCTCATGTGCCCGGTGCGCGTGACGCCACCCTCCGGGAAGATGAGCAGCGACTCGCCGCGTGCGAGCAGGTCGCGGCCCATGCGCACGGCCCACACGTCGGGTGACTGGCGCTTCACGGGGAACCCGCCGATGCGCGAGAGCCAGGCCTCCAGCACCCTCGAGGTGAAGAGTTCCTCCTTGCCCATGGTCCACACTGGGCGGGGCAGCGCGGCCACGGCCACGAGCAATGGGTCGATGAAGGCCACGTGGTTGCTCACGATGAGCGTGGGGCCCTCCGGCGGCAGGTGCTCCCGGCCGTCCACCTTCATGCGCAGCGGCCCATACGAGAGCGCCTTCAGCACACCCTTGGTGGGCACCCACACTGGCGTCCACACGCGGGGGTGGCGTCGCGGGCGAAGCCGCGCGAGGCCGTCGCTCATGCGGGCTCCCCCCATGCGGTGAGCACGAGCTCCCTCGCGCCGCCACGGTCGCGGTGCTCGAGCAGGTAGATGCCCTGCCAGGTGCCGAGCGCCGGGCGGCCACCGGCCACGGGGACCATGAGCGACGGACCCACGATGATGCTCTTCACGTGTGCCGGCATGTCGTCGGACCCCTCGCTCACGTGGGTCCAGTACGGGGCGTCCTCGCGCACGGCGTCATCAAGCCAGGCGTCGAGATCGCGGCGCACGTCGGGGCTGGCGTTCTCGTTCAGCGCCAGTGACGCCGACGTGTGCCGGATGAAGACGTTGAGCATGCCCGTGGCCAAGTCGCCCAACTCGGGCAGTGCACCCAGCACCTCCCGCGTGATGAGGTGCACGCCGCGCGAGCGCGCCTCGATCCTCAGCGCGCGCTGGATCCACATTGCGGTGGCTACAGGCCCATCGCCGCGGTGGCCTCGGCCATCACGGGTCCGGCGATGGCGCGGGCGCGCTCGGCGCCCTCCTCGAGGATGGCCTCGAGCTTCGCCGGGTCGTCCATCAGGTGCTCGCGCTTCTCGCGGATGGGGCGGATGAGCCCCTTCACGCGCTCGGCAAGATCGCGCTTGTCGGCTACGCAGCCGAGCGTGGCGCTGGTGCAGCCCTCGAAGATCTCGGTGATCTCGGCGTCGCTGGCGCCCATGAACTTCTGCCACGCGAACACGTTGCAGATCTCCGGGTTGCCCGGGTCGTCCTTCTTGATGCGCTGGGGGTCGGTGACCATGCTCATCACCTGCTTGTCGATCTCCTCGTCGGAGGAGGCAAGGGTGATGGCGTTGCCGTAGCTCTTGCTCATCTTGCGGCCGTCCATGCCGAGCAGCAGGGGCGCCTCGGAGATGATGGCCTCGGGCTCCGGGAACACCGGCCCGTAGAGGTGGTTGAACCGGCGCACGACCTCACGCGAGAGCTCGAGGTGCGGAAGCTGGTCCTGTCCCACGGGGACGCGCGTGGCCTTGTAGAGGATGATGTCGGCCGTCTGGAGCAGGGGGTACCCCAGGAACCCGTAGGTGAGCAGGTGCTCGCCGAGTTCGTCGATCTGCCCCTTGTAGGTGGGCACGCGCTCCAGCCACGACAGCGGGGTGATCATGCCCAGCAGCACGGCGAGCTCGGCGTGCTGGGGCACGTCGCTCTGGCGGAAGATGATGCTGCGCTCAGGGTCGACGCCGCAGGCCACCCAGTCGGCCACCATCTCGAGGCCGGCGTCGTGGATGCCCTTCACATCCTCGTAGCCCGTGGTGAGCGCGTGGAGGTCGACCACCGAGTAGATGCACTCGTACTCATCCTGCAGGCGCACCCAGTTGCCGAGGGCGCCCAGGAAGTGACCGATGTGAAGCTGGCCGGTGGGGCGCATTCCGGAGAACACGCGCGGCCTGGTGGCGGTGGCGGTGGACACGGCGCGGGAGTGTAGCCCCCGCCCGCGGGGTCAGCCGGTGACCGGCTGACCCGCGCGCGCGATGACCGTGAGAGGCGTGGTGTCGACCGCGGTGAGCGCCGTGCCGCTGCTCGAGAGCCCGGCTGCCCGCGACAGCGGCATGCGGGTTCCGGGCACTGATGACCTGCTGAGCAACGCGATGCTGCGGGTGGTCCCCGGCATGAGCGACGACAAGGTGCACACGGTGCGCGAGCCCGTGACCACGCACCGTGCACCCGGCGGCGGCGTGACCTTCGTCGGCCGCGACAGGTTGCGGGGCGTCGGAATCGCCACATCCACGTCATACAGCGGCTTGGTGCCGGGGTTCGACACCGTCACGGTGGTCCGCACCCGCGAGCGGGTCGGGACCCTGCGCGGGGTGGTGATGGTGGTGGCGAGACCGGGGCCCGGCGGCCTCGATGTCACCGAGCAGCGCGGCGCCGACTGCGTGGCCGTGGCCGACACCACCTGCCCGCTCGGCAGGGTCACCTGCCAGGACGGCGTCGAGGAGCGTGGGATGGACGTGACGGTGAACGCCGCGGCATTCGATCCCGGCGCGAACACGCCCGGCTGGCCGCGGTCGTACGACCGGGCCCCGACCATGCGGTTGGCCGGGCCCACGGGGATCGGCAGCGCGGTGCCGTTGGGGTTCACGTATCCGAAGGTGGCGCTGTACGTGCGCGACCGCACGTCCACGCATTGGAGGTAGACGCCCAACTGCACCGTCCGCGGCGACGGCGGGGCGACCGCCGGCGGGCCCGGAACCGCGGAATTCGGGTCCGTGGGATCCACCCGGGGCGTGGGGGTGGACGGCGGGTTGGGATCAACCACCGGCAGGGAGTTGATCTTGGTGAGCACACAGGCCGACGGGTAGTTGACGTCAGCCGTCGCCTGGCGCGTGCCGTAGTACGCCACGGTCCACGTGACGGTCTTCGCGGCCGGAACCCCCGAGACCACGAACGCCACGGGGGTGCTGCCCGGGAGGAACGACGTGGGCTGGCCGCGCAGTTGGCTCTCGGGGTCCGTCGGGCCCTCGGCCACGTAGTTGGCCGCGCCGCCCGGGATCTCGACCGACATCATGTTCGGGTTCGTGTACGAGAACACCGCGTCGTAGGTGCCGTCGGTGTTCTTCTTGACGCACGACACCGCAACGCCGATGGGCTCCGGCACGTCGGGTTCCACCAGCGGCGAGGCCGGCGGGTCGGTGCCCGGCGGGGTGCCGGGGGGCGACGGGGGCGTGGGAGTGCTCGTCGGGTTGGTCGTGGGCGCGTTGGGGTCGGGACCCGGCGCGCCGGGGTTCCAGCACACGGTCAGGTTGCTCAGGCCGGCGGGGTTGCCGCTCGCGTTCACCGGGCTCGCGAGGCCGGTGTCGCCATAGCGCCCGGGCGAGTACTGGTACACGTTGGCCCGCGGACCGCCCTTCACGATCACGGCGCCCACCGGGAACGCCGTGCTCCAGGTCACGTAGGTGCCACTCGACACGCTCACGGTGATGCCCTGGCGGGAGAACGACTGCGTGAAGCCGGCGTCCGAGTAGTTGATGCGCCCGCTCGAATTCGCATAGCCCAGCTGCTCACACGTGACGTTGCCACCGGGGCCGGGGTTCGGCACCTGATACGGCGGCACATCGCCGGCGGACGTGGGTCCGCCGGGGGTGGGCTCGGCGCCCGGCGGCGGAGGCGCCGGCGCGAAGCACGAGGGCAGGGTCGAGAGGCTCGCCGTTGCCGTGCGGGTGGTGGCACCCGTCACGACCCTCCACGTGACGGAGGCACGGGAACGGACGCCGCTGACCGTGAAGGCAGATCCGATGAGCCCGGGCTGGAATGTGGTGGTCTGGATCTGCCCCACGGGACCCCCGCTCGACTGCGTCAGCGTATTGAGCGGACCCAACGGAACGGAAACGTTGCCCGTCTCATCGCTCTGGTAGCCGAAGCGCGCCGCGTAGGTGCCGTTGCCCTGGTCGATGACGCACTCGGCCCGCACGCTCACCTCAGGGGTGGTCGCAGGCGCGGTGCAGCGGGGGGAGGCGCCGGTGGCGGTGGCCGTGCGGGCCTCGCCGGGCGCCGCGATGGTCCAGGTGACGGAGCCGTCTTCACCGATGCCGCTCACCGTCACGGCCACGTCGAGCGAGCCGGGCATGAAGCGGGTGGGAACGGTGCCGATGGTCGCGCCGTCGGCACCGGCCCCGAGCGCGATCGCGTTGCCGGCACCAACCGGCTGGCTCACGGCGACGGCATTGGGGTTGAGATACCCGAAGACGGCGGAGAACGAGCCGTCGTCATTCACGTTGATGCACGTGACCACCGGCTCCACGGGGGATGTCGGCGTGGTCGGGATGGGCGCAACGCACCCGGCATCGAGGATGGACCGCGCGGACGTGCTCCAGTTGAGGCCGGCGAACGACCTCGTGCCGTTATCCGAGTAGGTGAACGGCGGAATGATGTCGCCGTTGCCGCCCCCGCGCTGCAGGACCTCCTGCACGGTCGCCGTTGTGCGCACGTACTGGCCGCCGCCGAGGGCGGCGCAGAAGGTGACCGTCGCCGAGAGCGACGCGGGGCCGGTCTCGGGCTTCAGCGGCTTGCAGCCGTTGCTGAAGATGGCCTGCGACTCCGAGTCCCAGTTCTTGCCCGGGTACTCGCGCGTCACGCCGTTGTCGTCGTACGAGAACGGGGGGATGATGTCGCGGCCATCCTGGTGCTGATCGTGCCCTTGGATGTAGACCGCCTCAGGGGCAACCGTGATGCGCACGTACGGGTTGGTCGTGCTGGACGTGGCGTGACACAGCGTTACCTTCGACTTCTTCGGCCCCGGCTTGGCGGCCAGGATGAGGGCGGCGGCCACCGACGTGGTGGCGCTCGGCTTGCAGCCGTTCGCGAGCAGGGCGAGCCCGTCCGGGGTGAGGTTCTTGCCCGGGTACGACACGACGGAGCCGTTCTCCTCGTAGGTGAACGCCGGGATGATGTCTCGGCCGTCCTGGTGCTGGTCGTGCCCCTGGGTGATGACGGAGTTGGGGTCGACGGTGATCACCACGTAGGGATTGGTCGCACTCTTCGTGGCGTGGCAGAGCGTCACCCTCGGGCGCGGACGGTTGTCGTTCGCGTTCTTCTTGCCCGCGGTCGCCGACGACGGGGCGGTCGGCGTGAAGGGGGACGACGTCGTGCCGGGCCCCGTGCCGTCCGAATTGCGCGCCACCACCGTGACGGTGTACGACGTGCCGTTCGTGAGACCAGCGATAGTGCACCCGAGCCCCGTGGTGGTGCATGAGGCACCGCCGGGGCTGGCAGTGGCCGTGTAGCCGGTGATGGTGTTGGCGGCACGACCCCTGGGCTTCTGCCACGCGATCGCAGCGCTGGCATCGCCGGGCGTGGCAGTCACGCTCCGCGGCGCGTCAGGAACTTCACCACCATCTCCCCCTCCACCGCCACCCGACGAGAAGGTGACGGCCGCTCCGTTCTGCACCGAGGTCGGGCCCTGATTGCTGAAGGAATCCACCACGCTATTGGCGGCAAGGACCGGGAATACCGTTCCGCCGGTGGCACCGGACCCCACGAGGGTCACGGTGTAGTTGGCGCCGAGACCGGCGATGGCGCTCACGGTCCATCCGCTGCTGGTCCCACCGACCGAGAAGTCCCCCGCGACGAGGCCTGACACCGCCTCGTCCATCACCAGATCCCACGTGATGGACGTGCTCGTGGTCGGCGAGGCCGTGCTGGTGGTGAAGGAGCTGACCTCCGGCGGCAGGGCGTCACCCGTGATCGAGACGCTGTTGGCGGAGCCACTGTCGAGTTCACCGGATGCGTCCGCCGTGGCCACCTCGAAGTTGCCCGTCCATCCGCCGGCGAGCGGATTTCGGATGCCCCCGAGCACGAGCTCCTTCCGCGAGCCGCCAGTCGCGATGGAGTTGGTGTTGCCAAGGGCGACGCTCACGACCCGCCCCGACACCGAGACCAACGGGGTCCCGGCCTCCAGGTTCTGCGACGAGGCGTAGGTCGCCCCGGATACGTCGTACCCCGCGGGAAAGGCCACCTTCACCGTGCCGCTCGCGGGCACCACCGTCGCGGTGTCGAACGTGACGGTGTAGTTACCCGTGGCCCCCGCGTTGAGGTCTGCGGCCTGCACTCCGACGTTGCTGAGGGGCCCCGTGATGGAAATGGACTTCTGCGCGGAGTCCTGGCAGCCGGGGTTGTCGCGCACCTCGAGGTCGATGTCATACGAGCCGGTGGTGCCCGGGTTCATGATCGGGGAGAGGGTGAAGCTCTTCGCCCCGACTTCGATCTGCGCCGTCGCCGGGATGGTCACGACCTGCCCGCTCACGGAGGCAGCGCCGGCGGAGATGCCCGAGACGTTGCTCACCGACGCACCCGCCACGCTGAACCCGGCCGGGAACGTGACGATGACCCGTGGGTTGGCGTTCGACACGTTGTTCTGCGTGGTGAACGAGAAGGTCATCGACCCCGGGGCCGAGGTCGCCCGCGACGTAGGGGTGATCGTCGTCGACGAACTGATATCCGTGCCGCACGGATAGGCCGCCGATGCCGTTGTGGAGACACTGAGCCCGGCGATGAGGGCCGCCGCCACCGCGCCCCAGCGCATCGCTCGGGCAGCGGCGGCACACGCAGCAACGAAACGACAGGGGAACGGCATCATGGCTCCGGGGTCACGAGGTCATAAAGGGTATGGAAAACCATACCAACGGCTTACAGAAAACTAACCGACCGTCCGGGCGCCACAATCCATTCAGGCGGTGATTTCACCATGACCCACGCCGAGTAGGCTGCTCGCCTGATGCCCGCTGCCTCTCGTCATCTGCCTTTCTCCCCCGGAGCAACCTGGCGCATCGCCTGGCCCATCGCGATGGTGGCAATCGGCATCGCGGTGCTCGTGGTGGTGGCGGCAGGGCTGGACGCCACGGGGGCATCGGATGACACCACCACGGCCATCGCCACCTTTGTCGGCAGCGGGGTGATCCTGCTGGGCGGCCTGTTGCTGGTGCGCGTGCTGCCGCCGGCTCAGCGCAGGGTGACGCTCGCCACCAAGGGGCGGCTGTGGCCCGGCATCGGCATCGGCCTCGCGGTGGGGCTCGGATGCGTGGTGGGGTCCGGGGCCATCATCGCCGCCGGGGCGGAGCTCGACGAGGGCGCCAAGCAGGCGCTGGAGGACCTCCAGCTCTCCGTCGGCGTGACCTGGTGGCAGATGGCGCTCATCGTCACCGCCCTGGTCATCTTCGCCCCGCTCGGGGAGGAGCTGCTCTTCCGCGGACTCGAGCTGCGCGGGCTCGTGCGGCTCATGCCCTTCGCCGTGGCCGCGCCGATCTCGGGCGTCATCTTCACGGCAGCGCACCTCGACGCCTACCTGGTGTGGCCGCGCGCCGTCGCGCTGATCCTCGTGGGCTGGGTGCTCGCGTGGGTCTACCGACGGCGCGGGCTCGTGGGATCGGTGATGGCCCACGGCACGGTGAATGCCGTGGCGGCCATCGCGCTCATCAGCCAGGCCTGATCAGCCCGCGGGCGTGCGCGTGCGGTCGGGGATCGTGGCCCGCACCACGGCGCCGCCATGACCTCCCGCGGCGATCGACCACTCCCCGGCAGTGATCTCGTCGAGCAGGGCGCTGCCCAGCCCCGGGGCGCCACCGGCGGGCCCGAGGCCATCGTCCGTCGCCTCCACGGCCCACCCGCCGTCGCACGCCACGATGCGCACGTACACAGCGGTGGCACCGCCGTGCACCACGGCGTTGTTGAGGCACTCATCGAGCACCCGTGCGACGTCGTCGGGCAGCAGGGCGGCGCTTTCGTCCCCTGCCGCGTCCAGATGGATGCGCAGATCCAGCAGGGCAGCCCACCTGCCGTGCACTGCCGCGACCATCTGATCAGCAGGAAGCGCGCGCGCGCCGGCGCCGAACGGGACATTGACATCCATGCCGAGCGCGGCCTCAGCACGGGCCACTGCCGCCGCGATCGCTGCGGGGTCGCCCTCGCCGACGGCCGCCTCGAGAGCCACCGATGCGGCAACGAGTTCCGGCTGCACGGTTCCGTGAAGGTGCGCAGCGAGCTCGCGCGACAGGCGGGCATTGATCATCTGCAGCGCGGCCTGCTTGGCGTCCTCGCGAGCCCGGTCATCGACGAGCGCCTCGATGACGGCGGCACCGGAGTCGCGGATCATCAGCGCAACCGATGACACGACGGTGACGACGGCGACCACGGCGGTCATCGCCACCAGCGGAAGGGCCGTGGGAGCGCGCCCGAGGACGGCGCCGGCAACGAACTGCGCGGCCACGGGAGCGCCGACCACGACGACTGCGGTGACCGCGGGGGCCACGCGCGGCACGCGGTGGATCACCTGCCGCCCGAGGAGATAGGCCGCGACCACGACGGCCGCCGCGGCAAGAGCGGCCGCGCCGCCGCCCACGCGGGGGTTCGCCACGAGGTCGGACCGCACGAGGACGAAGGCGAAGACGATCACCGCGGCGATCAGCACGGGGAGCGGATAGCGCACGATGGCCGCCGGCACGACGCTGCGCCACCGGATGCTCGTCGCCGATCCGCCGTCCACCCAGAGCTCGTGGCTGGTCGAGCGCACGGCCGATCTGGCTGCCGTGCGAAGCGACTCCGCCGCACGCGCCATGTCGCCGGGCGCTGCGCTTCGCACCGCGGCCTGCAGCAGCTCTGCCGCCTCGCGCTGCGACGAGCCAAGCTCGCGCCGGGCCGTCTCGATGATGACGGCGCGGGTGGCATTCACGGCCTCCCCGGCCTGCATGCGGGCGGCCTCGGCCCTCACCAGGTCGCGCTCCGCCCGGCGTCGCTCGGTGGCATACCACTCCCGCAGTCCCACCAGGTACGCGGCGACCGGAAACACCAACCCGCATCGCAGCGCGCCGCTCACGAGGACGCCCATGAACGGGGGCTCGGTGATCTCGGTTCCGGCCAAGGCCAGAACCCCGACGAAGGGCGCGACGGTAATCGCACCGATCAGCACCCCGACGGCCACCACCACCCACAGCGCCACGGCTTGCTCATGGCACCGCGAGAACACCGTACGATCAAGCACCGCCTTCGAGGCAAAGAGGAGCGCGAGCGACACGCCGAGGGCGCCGGCGCCCTGCCACACCACGTAGGCGCCGTCCCTCAGGAGTTCGAGTGCCAGGAGCACGGCGAAGACGGCCAGCACGCAATAGGCCACCGCTGACCGCACGGCCGGTCCTGCCGCCAGGGCGGCGGTGGACGGGACGCTAGGGGCGGTTGCCAGGGGAACCGCCCGCGAGGCGGTAGTACTCACGCGTGATCAGCACTCTCTGATTATGCGCGCGGTCATGCGGGATTCCCAAGGCGCGGGCGATGCGCGAGATCGACACCTCCACCGCTCCGATGGTGACGCAGCGGCGCTCGGCGATCTCGGCATTCGAGAGGCCCTCGGCCACGAGGCGCATGGTCTCGACCTGGGCATCGGTGAGGTCGATGCCGATGTCGCGGCCGCGGGGGGCCCGGCCGGCATCAGCACGCGCCGCCATTGTTATCGACCGGTCGATGGCCATGCGCAGCGAATCCATACCGGTGACCGACTCCTTCACCACGTACTCGGTTCCCGGTGGCACCTGCATGAGCTTGCCGGCAACCAGGCGTGGATCGCGATACCCGGTGAGCACCACGATGCCGGCCAGCGGCAGCATGCGCCGCACCACGTGGGCCAGGGAGATGCCATCAGGCCCCTCCCCGAGGTCGAGGTCGGTGACGAGTGCATCGACGGGTCCTCGACGGAGCTGATCCATGGCCTCGGCGGCCGAGGCGCACGCCCCCACCACGCGCACGTCGTGGGCTCCGAGGGCGTCGGCAAGCGATGCGCGGAGGAGGGCGTTGTCCTCGACGAGGAGCACGTCAAGCATGATGCGATCACGATAGACCGGCGCAGGGTCTCTGGGAACGCATTTCCCTGCAGGTGATGGGGATACCCCATCGCAGGAACGCGAAAGGGCGGCCCGGGGGCCGCCCTTTCGGGAACCACAGGCATGCAGGGCGGGTCAGTCCTCGCCCTGCGCCTTCGTGAAGCCGTCCTCGCCATCGAAGCGCTGGAGCTTCTCCACGTGGGCCCACGTGTGCTCCTGCGCAACGGCCTGCAGCAGGTCGATGAGCTGGGCGTCGCTCAGCTCTCCGGCGTCGTCGCGCAGCATGAAGCGCGCGCGCCAGGCGTCGACGGTGTCGGTGAGCACGTCGTTCGGCGGATACACCATGGTGCCGCGGGAGTCGACCATCTTCAGGTAGAGGTCACGGCCCTCGCAGATCTTCTCCATGCTCTGGCCGATGCTCATCTTGTCGCCGTTCGACTCGATGAAGATGTCCACGCCGCATACCTGGCGGTTCTTCACCTTCACGTAGTCAGGAGCCGAGCCCAGGTCGGGGAGCTTGATCGGCTTGTACTCGCGCACCTTCCAGTCGGTGGGCTTCTTGCCGAGGTTCTTGATGATCTCGTTGGTGTAGCCGATGGTGCCACCCTGACGCTCGTCGCCGACGACGTCGCGGGTCATGACCTTGCCCTCCTCGAGGGTGGTGATGACGGCGTTCTCCACGAGCGCGGCCTCCTCGAACATGCCGAGGTGACGCAGCATCATCACACCCGAGAGGATCATGGCGGTGGGGTTGATGACGTCCTTGCCGGCGTACTTCGGCGCCGACCCGTGCACGGCCTCGGCGATGAACACCTCGTTGCCGATGTTGGCCGACGGCGCGAAGCCCAGGCCACCGATCAGCGCCGACGAGAGGTCGGACAGGATGTCGCCGTTCATGTTCGTGGTGATGATCATCTCGAACTGCTCGGGCCGCTTGACCAGCTGGTGGGCGCAGTTGTCGACGATCACGTGCCACGCGTCGATGTCGGGATGCTCGGGCGCGATCTCCTCGAAGGTGCGCTTCATCATGCCCTCGGTCATCTTCATGATGTTCGCCTTGGTGGCGCAGGCGACATTCGTGCGCCCCTCCGCCTCCGCGAGGGCGAAGGCAAGCCGGATCACCTTCTCGCAGCCCTTGCGGGAGATGAGCTTGAGGGT
>JAURGT010000028.1 GCA_030833665.1 Miltoncostaeales bacterium | reverse complement strand
GAGGCCTGGCCTCCCGACGAGGCCCTGCGTACCCCTGAGGCGCTCACGCGCTGGACGGCCTTCAACTGGCTCGACAACAACCTCCTGGGCCTGCAGGGCATGGTCGAGCGGGAGGCACGGGACGCGTGAGGGTGCGCGTGGAGGTCGCCGTGTTCACGGTGCGCGACGGAGGGCTCGAGGTGCTGCTCGGGCGCGTGGGCGGAGGCACCTGGTCGCTGCCGGCCGCCGGGCCCCCGGAGGCGCGCTCGCTCGATGACGCGGCGGCGGGCGCGCTCGAGCAGATGGCCGGGGTGCGCGGAATCACGATGGAGCAGCTCTACACGTTCGATCGCGCCGGGGAGGCGGTCGCGGTGGCGTACCTCGCGCTCATCGACGCGGGGCGGCATCCGATCGGCCCCGGGGCGGATGTCGTGGAGGTGCGCTGGTTTCCCCACGACGACCTCCCGACGCTCGCCGACGGGCAGGAGGCAGTGGTCGCCTACGGCCTGCAGCGCCTGCGGGCGAAGACCGCGTATGCGCCGGTGGCCGTCAACCTGCTGCCCGACCTCTTCACCCTCGGGGAGATGCAGGCGGTGTACGAGGTGCTCCTCGGCCGGGCGCTGGACGCCCGGAACTTCCGGCGGGACGTCCTCAGGGCCGGCGTGGTGGAGGAATCCGGTGAGGTCCGAGCCGAGGGACGCGGCCGCCCGGCGCGGCTGTATCGCTCGGCCGGCGGTCGCTTTGCCGTCGACGCCCGCGAGCGCCGCGCTGCTCGCGCCATCTCCTCAGGGGACGATCCGCCCGCGTAGGCGGGCATTTCGCCCCTCCGCACCGCGGTCATGCGCCGTGAGGGGTGGTAGCCTCACGCCGTCGCATCGGCAAACCGATCCGGAGGACCAGCATGGCGGAGCATAAGGACGACGAGGGCCTCCCGCAGGTCTGGCCGTTCACGCTCGGCGCCCTGCTCATCGTGTTCGGGCTGATCTGGTTCCAGCTCGGCTTCGCGGTGCACGACATGGGTCGGGAACTCTGGGGGCACTACAGCGTCTTCTGGGCGCTGCTGTTCATCGGCGTCGTGCTGATCATCGCCGGGGGCATCTGGAACACGATCCAGGGTCGTCGCCGCCGGATGGCGCACTGACGCACCGGCGCCCGCGGTGAGCTCGCCGCGCTTCAAGCGCGGTCGCCTGCTGGTTGCGGCCCCGCACCTCGACGACGACCCGAACTTCCGTCGCGCGGTGGTGCTCGTGCTGGAGCACGCCGACGAGGGCGCCCTGGGGATCGTCCTCAACCAGCCGATGGAAGTCGCCGCGGGCGAGGCGCTGCCCGAGCCTCTGGCGTCCGTGGTCACGGAGGGAACGCCGGTGTTCCGGGGCGGGCCCGTGCAGCCAGGCACTGTCATCGTGCTGGCCGAGTTCGACGATCCCTCCGCGGCCGGTGGGATCATGTTCGGATCGGTGGGGATTCTCGACCCCGAGTCCGTCGAGGATGGGCGCGCGCCTCGCATGGCCCGCGCGCGTGCGTTCGGGGGCTACGCGGGCTGGGGCGGCGGCCAACTCGAGTCGGAGATCCGGCAGGACGCCTGGATCGATGCCGAGCCGCTCCCCGAGGATGTCTTCACGGACGACGCAGCGGGACTATGGCGCACCGTACTCGGGCGTGCCGGCGGCTCGTATCGCCTGATGGCGTCAGCCCCCGACGACCCACTGCTCAACTAGCAGGCAGGCCGCCGGGGGGCGCCGTGGCTATCCGAGGCGATTGGCCTCCGCCATGCTGGCGAGCTTCTGCAGCGACTGGTGCTCCACCTGGCGGATGCGCTCGCGGGTGACGTTGAACATGCGGCCCAGCTCGTCGAGCGTCCGGGGCTTCTCGCCACCGAGCCCGTAGCGCAGTTCGAGCACCCGGCGCTCTCGGTAGGAGAGCTGGTCGAGGACGTCCCTCAGGGCCTCGTCGCGAAGGGACTGCTCCGCGGCGACCTCGGGGGCGATGCTTGTCTCGTCGGCCAGGAAGCGGCCGAACTCCGACTCCTCGTCTTCGCCCACGGGCTTCTCGAGCGACACGATCGGCTGCGCGCTGCGAAGGATGTCCTCCACCTCGGCGGCCGGGAGGCCCGCGACGGCTCCGATCTCCTCGGCGGTGGGCTCACGCCCGAGCTGGCCGACCAGCGTGCGCTCGGCGCGGCTGATCTGGTTGAGCTTCTCGACGACGTGCACCGGGATCCGGATGGTGCGGCCCTTGTCGGCGAGCGCGCGGGTGACGGCCTGGCGGATCCACCACGTGGCGTAGGTGGAGAACTTGAAGCCGCGGCGCCAGTCGAACTTCTCGACGGCGCGCACGAGGCCCAGGGTGCCCTCCTGGATCAGGTCGAGGAATGGCAGCCCGCGCCCGCGATAGCCCTTGGCGATCGACACCACGAGGCGCAGGTTGGCCTCGACCATCTGCGTCTTCGCGGTCTGGTCACCGGCCTCGATGCGCTTGGCGAGGTCCACCTCCTGTGCCGCCGTGAGCAGCGGCACGCGACCGATGTCCTTCAGGAAGAGCTGGAGCGCATCGGTGGTCTGCTCGACCGTGGCGGGCCTGCGGGGCCGATCGGCCTGCTCGGCCAGGTCGGCCGTGCGGCTCGCGGCCTCGGCGGGCTCGAGGAGTTCGATCCCCGCCTCGTCGAGCTGCTGGTAGATGTCCTCCGCGAGGCCGGCATCGACGCCGAGCTGGTCCAGCATCTCGGCGACATCCTCGATCGAGAGGAAGCCGACGTCCTGGCCGCGCTGCAGGAGAATGCGGAACTCGCCATGGTCGATGAGTTCCGCGAGTTGCGTGAGTGAGGTCGTCATCGGTCTCCGGTGGGGGTCGATTCGCACGCCATCCTAGATGCGACGACGGGCGTCGCGAAAGATGGCGCAGGACGGTTTTTCGTGCTAGGCGACTTCGATCCGGACCGCGTTGATGCGCTGCTCCTCGACCGGTCGGTCGTTCGCGCCGGTGGCCGTGGTGCCGATGGCCTCGACGATCTCCTGGCCCCCGACGACCTGCCCGAAGTTGGTGTGGTGGCCGTCGAGCCACGGGGTGGAGTCGGCGGTGACGATGAAGAACTGCGAGCCGTTGGTGTTGGGGCCGGCATTGGCCATCGCGAGGCTGCCGCGCACGAGCTTGCGGTCATTGATCTCGTCCTGGAAGGAGTAGCCAGGGCCACCGGTGCCGATGCCCTGCGGGCAGCCGCCCTGGATCATGAAGTCCTCGATCACGCGGTGGAACACCAGGCCGTCGTAGTACCCGGCCTCTGCGAGCCCGACGAAGTTGCCCACGGTCTGCGGGGAGTCGGCGGCGAACAACTCGCAGCGGATCTCGCCAGCCGATGTGTCGAAGACAGCGGTGTAGCTCTTGGACGGATCGGCGGGCGGCGGCAGGTCGGGCATCGTTGGCTCCTTCTCGGGTGAGCAGCAAGCGTACCCCACGCGTCCCGAGCTACCGCTCGGGGCACTGCGCGCCGCGGGCGTCGACATACCCCTGCCAGCGATTCGCCGTGCGTGAGAGCCCCTCCGCGGGGTACAGCCGGTCGAGGGTGCGAAGCAGGGACACGTGGTAGCAGTGGTAGTTGAGATCGGCGAGGTATGAGCGCCACGGCCTGCCCGGCGTGAGAAGTCCGTAGTACGACCAGTCGCCCGAGTCGTGCAGCGGCAGGAATCGCACCAGCGACCGCAGGCCCTCGTCTGCGAGCGCTGTCACGAGCGCGGCAGTTCGGGTCGCGTCCGGTGCGGGCGCAGGCGCGGCAGCGCCCATGGCCGGCGTCGATCCGCTGCCGTCCGGGGTGGTCATCGCGGGGGCTGTCGCACCGGGATCCGGCGGAGACGTCGTCGACGCCCCCGCGCCACCCGGGGCGGCGGCGGGGCGCTGCAGGGCCGCCGCGCCGCGCCGTAGCTCGATGAGGGTGACCATGAACCCGTTCAGCGCGGCGCCCGTCCATGCGGGGCGGCCGGGGTACGCGCGCTCGGGGAACCATGCCCCCGACACTCCTCCTCCTGGGTCGGGCACCATCGCACGCACGCCCCCCTCCTCCACCGGCACCTGGAACGAACGCAGCACCCGATCCGCCGCAGCCAGGAAGCGCCCGTCCCCGGTCTCCGACCAGGCCTTCGCGAAGAGGCTCACGGCACGTGCCTGTCCCATGCCCGATACCCCAGGGCGCACGGCCGGGCGGTCGCCGGGCACGTCGAAGTACTCGAGAGCTGCCCACTCCCGGCCGTCGTGCGCACGCTCGACGAGCATCGACAGGACCGACTCGGCGAGCTGCGGGGCGCTCCACAACTCATTGAGCCCCCGCCAGCGGCCGATCGTTGCCACCGGGTTGACCATGAAGCCGTGGCCGCGCTTGTACGTGAGGATCACCCCGTCGGGGTCACGTGCGATGACGCGTTCGCCCGGCGAGTCCCTGCGCGCGTACCACCAGGCGTTTGCGCGCAAGGCGCGGCGCGCCGTCGCCCTGCGCCCCTCCGGGTGTCCCGGGGCCGCGGCCGCGCGGGCGAATGAGATGATCCAGTCGAGGTCGGCGCGCTCAGGCGACCCTTGGGGCGCGGCGCGCCGCGCCGCCGCCAGCATCGACCAGGCACGGCCTTCCACGGGAAGCGCCTCGGCGGCGATCCCGATCGCGGGCGGCGGCTCGTATGGCGCCAGCGAGGGCCCCGGATCCCCTGGCGGGGCGGGTGCTGGGGCGGGGGTCGGTGCAGGGCTGGGATCCGGCGGCGCGGCAGGGGCGGGAGATGGTGGCGGCCCGGGCCCGGGGTCGGTGTTTCCGGGTGCGGGTGCCGGCTGCGGATCGCGAGCGGGGGGTGATGCGGGCGCATCGGGTGCGGGCAGGGGCTGAGGTGCAGGGGCCGGGGCCTGAGACGGTTCAGCGTCGCCCGTTGGCGCGTCGGAGGGGTCGCCGGCGTCATACGGCGGCTCGGCGGGGTCGGGCTGCGCCGCGGCCGTTGGCCGGTCACCTGATGCCGATGAGGCCATGAACCATCCCCCGGCGACCGACGCGGCAAGGACAGCGATGAGGAGTCCGGCGACGAGTGCGGGTGGGGTGCGGTGTCGGTGCATGGATGCTGGCGCCCCTGACCCTAGACGCCCGATCCGGACGCGGCGGCTATGCTGCGCGACCGTGTCATCGCCCGCGCCGTCCTTCCAGCAGATCATCCTCGACCTGCACGCATACTGGGCGTCGCGCGGCTGCTCGCTCATGCACCCGTACCACACGGAGGTCGGGGCGGGCACCTTCAATCCCGCGACGCTCCTGCGCAGCCTTGGCCCGGATCCGTGGCGCGTGGCGTATGTGGAGCCGTCTATCCGACCGACGGATGGGCGATACGGCGAGAACCCATTCCGCCTGCAGCACTACTTCCAGTACCAGGTGATCCTCAAGCCCTCGCCGGACGATGTCCAGGAGCAGTACCTCGGCTCCCTCACCGCACTCGGCCTCGACCCCGCAGTGCACGACGTGCGCTTCGTCGAGGACGACTGGGAGGGCCCTACCCTCGGGGCGTGGGGCCTCGGGTGGGAGATCTGGCTCGACGGCATGGAGATCACCCAGTTCACGTACTTCCAGCAGGCCGGCGGGGTGGACCTCGCGCCGATCTCCGTGGAGCTCACCTACGGCCTGGAGCGCATCGCGATGTACCTCCAGGGCGTGCGCTCCGTGTACGACCTCGAATGGGCCCCGGGTGTCACCTACGGCGACGTCTACCAGGAGAACGAACGGCAGTGGAGCGCGTTCAACTTCGAGGTCGCCGACACCGAATCGCTGTTCCGGCACTTCGAGGATCACGAACGCGAGTGCGGGCGCTGCCTTGATGCCGGGCTGGTGCTCCCGGCTTACGACCAGGTGCTGAAGTGCTCCCACGCCTTCAACCTGCTGGACGCCCGCGGGGTGATCAGCGTCACCGAGCGCGGCTCGTACATCTGGCGTGTCCGCGCGCTCGCGGCCCGGTGCGCCGAGGCATGGCTGGCCGCCACCGGGGTGGTGGAGGCCGATGCCTGACCTGTTGATCGAGATCGGCTGCGAGGAACTGCCCTCGAGCGCCTGCCGCGAGGCCATTGCCCAGGCGCCCGGCCTCATGGATCACGCGCTGGCCGACCTGCAGTTGGCGGCGGGCCCCGCGACCGCATGGGTGGCTCCTCGGCGCATCGCTGTGTTCGCGCAGGGCGTGGCCGAGCGCCAGGGCGGTGCCGCGAAGTCGGTGCGCGGCCCCGCGGCCTCCGCGGCCTTCGATGACTCGGGCGCGCCGACCAAGGCCGCAGAGGGCTTCGCCCGAGGGCAGGGCGTGGACGTTGCGGCACTGATCGTGCGCGAGGACCCGGACGCCGGCCGTGACTTCGTCTGGGTCGACCAGGAGGGCGACGACGCACCGCTGGTGGACCTCGTGCCCGAGGTCGCACGCCGCGTGCTCGAGGGGCTGCGCTTCGGCAAGACCATGCGGTGGGGGGACGGCAGGGGACTCCGCTTCTCCCGCCCGGTGCGCTGGATCACCGCGAAGGCCGGCGATGCCACCGTGCGGTTCGAGGTAGCTGGCATCCCCGGCGGCGGGCAGAGCATGGGGCACAGGTTCCTGGGCGGGCCGGTGGAGGTCACCAGCGCCGACTCATATCGCGATGATCTGCGGGCCTCGTTCGTGATCGCAGATCACGGCGAACGCCGCGAGGCGATCCTCTCCGGTCTCGATGCCGCGGCGGCCGCCGCGGGGGCCACCTGGGATGACCCGGCGGGCAAGATCGAGGAGGTCGTGCACTTGGTCGAGTGGCCGAGCGTGATCACCGGCCGCATCGCCGAGAAGCACCTGGCCCTCCCCGAGCGCGTCCTCGTGACGGCCATGCAGAGCCACCAGCGGTACATGCCGATGCATGCGGCCGATGGCTCGCTCGTGCCCTCATTCCTTGCGGTGAGCAACGGAGACCCCGCCGCGGCGGACATCATCGTCCGCGGCAACGAGGATGTCCTTGACGCCCGGCTGCAGGACGCGGCGTTCTCATACGAGCGCGATGTCGCGGCAGGCCTCGATGAGCTCGACCGGCGCCTGGACGACATCGTGTTCCACGCGCGCCTCGGAACGCTCGCCGACAAGCGCGACCGCCTGCGCGCCGGGGTGTCGGACATCGCCGAGGCGGTCGGGGCTGCCGCAGCTGCGCTGGAGGCCGCCGAGGAGGCCGCGTCCCTGGCCAAGGTGGACCAGGGCGCCATCCTCGTGGCCGAGTTCAGCGAGCTGCAGGGCTTCGCCGCGTCGCACTACGCCCGCCTCGCCGGCAGGCCGGACGCAGTGGCCGATGCCATCGCCGAGCAGTACCTGCCCGAGGGTCCCGACTCCCCGGTGCCGGCTACCGAGGCGGGCGCGCTGCTGGCCTGCGCCGAGAAGGTGGACAATCTCGTCGGTGCCTTCCTCATCGGCGAGATTCCGTCGGGATCGAAGGATCCCTACGGGCTGCGCCGCGCCGCCGCGGGCCTCGTGCGCGTCGCCCTTGAGCGCGGATGGGATCTCCAGCCGACCGCGGTGCTGGTGCCGGCGATGGCGCGGCTTCGCGTGCAGGGCGCTGACCTCGAGTTGTCGGACGATGCCGCCCTCGCGGCCCTCGACGACTTCATCGCCGACCGGCTGGTGCACCACCTGGGGCAGGAGGGCGTGCCCCAGGACGCCGCGCGCGCGGCCCTCGCAGCCAACCCCGGTGGCATCGCGGTGACAGCAGCATGGGCCCGGGCCCTGCACGAGCACCGCGACGACGAGGCACTGGCGCGCGCCGGCACGGGGGCGAATCGGTGCCGGCGAATCGTCGCCGGGTCCGAGCACGGCCTGGGCGGCTACGCCTCGGCCGGTGACGAGCAGGAGGATTCCCTGGCCGCCGCGCTCGACGCGGCGGAGGAAGCCATCGACGCGGCGCGCGCCGCTGGCGATCCCGCCGGGGCGATCGCGGCTGCGGAGGCCCTGGGCGGGCCGGTCGACGCATTCTTCGAGGCGGTGATGGTCAATGCGGATGACCCGGCGGATCGCGACCGGCGTCACGCGCTGGTGCGTCGCGCCGGGGAGGCATACGCTCAGGTCGCGGACTTCGAGGTCCTCGTCCTGAAGGGCGGTGATTAGTGCCTGACCCGCCGGTGAAGTGGGTATACGCATTCAGCGAGGGATCGCGCGAGATGCGCGACCTGCTCGGCGGCAAGGGCGCCAACGTCGCCGACATGACCCGCCTCGGGCTCCCCGTCCCGCCCGGCTTCACCATCACCACCGCGGCATGCATCACCTACCTCCGCGAGGACCACACCTTCCCCGCGGGCCTCGAGGATCAGGTGCGCGAGCAACTCGGCCGACTCGAGGCCGACGCCGGGAAGCGCCTCGGTGACCCGGGCGACCCCCTGCTGGTGTCGGTGCGCTCCGGCGCGCGCGACTCCATGCCGGGGATGATGGACACGATCCTGAACCTCGGGCTCAACGACCGCAGCGTCGACGGCCTGGCCGAGGTCACCGGCAACCACCGCTTCGCGTGGGACTCGTACCGCCGCTTCATCCAGATGTACGGTGACGTCGTCTGCGAGGTGCCCAAGCACCTGTTCGAGTCCGCGCTCGGGGCGATGAAGGCCGACAGGGGCCTCGACTCGGACGTCGACCTCACTGCGCAGGATCTTCAGGCCCTGGTGGCCACATACAAGGCGATCTTCCGGGAGCATCGCGGCGAGGACTTCCCGCAGGACCCCCGGGAGCAGCTCGACGGGTCGATCCGCGCCGTGTTCGAGAGCTGGGAGAACCGGCGCGCGTACGACTACCGCCGCCTGCACGGGATCCCGCACGACCTCGGCACGGCGGTGAACGTGCAGCGCATGGTGTTCGGGAACACGGGCGATCGTTCGGCAACGGGCGTCGCCTTCACCCGGAACAACGTCACCGGGGAGAGCGGCAGGCCGTTCGGTGACTTCCTCGTCAATGCGCAGGGGGAGGACGTGGTGGCCGGCATTCGCACGCCACGTCCGCTCGAGGAGCTCGAGGCCGTGCTGCCTGATGCCTTCCGCGAGCTCATGGACACCATGGCCCTGCTCGAGCGCACCTACCGCGACATGCAGGACGTCGAGTTCACGATCGAGGACGGCCGCCTGTACATGCTGCAGACGCGCAACGGCAAGCGAAGCGCCTTCGCGCGGGTGCGCATCGCCGTGGACCTCGTTGACGAGGGCCTGGTCACCGAGGACGAGGCCCTGCGCGACCTCGTGGACCCCTCTCAGGTGCCTCAGCTCCTCCTGCCGCAGCTGGATGCGGCGGCGGCCGGCACCCCGCTGTCGCGTGGCGTCAACGCGTCCCCGGGGGCTGCGGTGGGAGCCATCGTCCTCACCGCCGACGAGGCGGCGCGCCGTGGGGATAGCGGGGAGGCGGTGATCCTCGTGCGGGACGAGACGACTCCCGATGACCTCCACGGGATGATCGCGGCGCGGGGGATCATGACCGCACGCGGCGGCAAGACGAGCCATGCCGCGATTGTCGCCGTCGGCATGGGCCGCCCGGCCGTCTGCGGCGTGCACGACCTGGAGTTCCCCGAGGGCGGGGGCATCCGCATCGGCGGCCGGGAGTTCGCGGCGGGCGACATCATCACCATCGACGGCTCGTCCGGCAACGTCTTCCCCGGTGAGGCGCCGCTCATCGATGCGGACCCCGACAACCCGTTCCTCGGTCGCATCCTGGACTGGGCCGATCGGGTACGCGACCTCACCGTGCGCACGAACGCGGACACGCCGCTTGATGCCCGCCGGGCACGGGAGTTCGGTGCGGAGGGCATCGGGCTCTGCCGCACGGAGCACATGTTCTTCAGCGACGAGCGCGTGCCGATCGTGCAGTCGATGATCATGAGCGACGACGACGAGCAGCGCCGCCGGCTCCTGGCGCTGCTCCGCCCCTTCCAGGTTGATGACTTCACGGCGATCTTCCGCGAGATGCGCGGCCTGCCCGTGACAATCCGCCTGCTCGACCCGCCGCTGCATGAGTTCCTCCCCAACCTCGTGGAGCTGACGCTCGAGGTCGAGCGCATGCACCAGGGGGGGCACAAGAACCCCGAGCTCGAGCGCCAACTGGCCCGGGTGATGCAGTTGCACGAGCTCAACCCGATGCTCGGCACGCGCGGGGTGCGCCTGGGGCTCGAGTTCCCGGACATCTATCGCATGCAGGCGTCAGCGATCATGACCGCCGCGGTGGCGGTGCGCGATGAGACGGGCGAGGCCCCGATCGTCGAGATCATGATCCCCCTCGTGGGCTTCCGCGAGGAGCTCCGCCGCGCGCGCCGCATCGTCGCGGAGGAGGTCGAGGCGGTGCTGGCCGCCTCGGGCGGACCGCCGATCGAGTACCTGGTGGGAACCATGATCGAACTGCCGAGGGCGGCGCTGACGGCCGACAGCATCGCCGAGGAGGCCGACTTCTTCTCGTTCGGCACGAACGATCTCACGCAGACCACCCTCGGCTTCTCGCGCGACGACGCAGAGGGCGCGTTCCTCACCGCGTACCTGCAGGACAACGTTCTTCTCTCCAACCCGTTCGAGACGCTCGACATCGACGGCGTCGGCAGCCTCATCCGCATCGCGGCGGAGCGCGCGCGCCCGGTGCACCCGGGCATCAAGATGGGCCTGTGCGGCGAGCACGGGGGCGATCCGCCTTCGATCGGCTTCTGCCACGAGGTGGGACTCGACTACGTCTCGTGCTCGCCCTTCCGCGTCCAGGTGGCCCGCATTGCAGCGGGACAGGCCGCCCTGAGGGCCCCCCACGGGGTCGGTGCGTAGGTCGCCGGCGAGCCGGGCCGGGTGTACGATCGCCGCTCGCGCACGAGTCCCCGGGAGGAGTCCCGATCGCCACTGAGGAGCGCTACAGGCCCGGAAGCCTTGCCGACCTGATCGAGATGATCATCGACGGGTGGCAGGTGGACCGCCTGCATTATGCGGATGACTGCGCGATGTGCGAGGACGACCCGCACGTTCCCGCGGCCTTCATCGAGCTCACGCGACCCGACCAGGGCCGGTACGGCATCTACATTCCGGATGACGGCAAGGCGCTCTCGCACCGCGCCCTCATCTCGCTGTTCAGGGAGTGCCCCCACATCTGGAAGCACCGCGGGGCCGATCGCATCCACCAGATGGCGGCAGACGTGCCGATGGCCACCCCGTACGAGCAGGCCGGGTGGAGCGAGGTCGTCGATCCGTTCCCCGGCGCGCTCGTCTTCAGCCCCGGCACGCTCCGTGGGGTTGATGCCATCGACCAGACACAGTCGGCGGGCGGGATGACCGTGGCCCTCACCACCCTCGAGCGCTACCGCGATGGGGCCCGCCTGAGGTTCCTCATCCAGGCGCCGGACTCCCGTAAGCGCAAGCAGATGCAGATGATCGGGCTCGAGGTGACGGACGATCGCGGGCGCGCCTACACCACCGCCCTGCTCGACGAGAACCACGACGGGAGCCGGCTCGACGGCGCCTACGCCATCGGGCCGGGAATCCCCTCTGATGCCGGGGAGCTCTCGGTGCGCATCGCCGCGATCGGTGATCCCAAGAAGGAGTCCGAGGCGGCGCAGGGGCCCTGGGCGTTCGACGTCCAGATCACCCACGCCCTGCCGGCGCACGCGTGAGGGAGCCCCCGCTCGACCCCCGCGCGGCGCGCGCCGAGGATGCGACCCGCGAGGTCCCGGAGGATCCGTGCCCGCTGCGCACCGCCTTCCAGCGCGATCGCGATCGCATCATCCACACCAAGGCCTTCCGCCGCCTCAAGCACAAGACGCAGGTGTTCATCTCGCCCGAGGGCGATCACTACCGCACGCGCCTCACCCACACGCTCGAGGTCTCCGCCATCGGGCGCACCGTGGCCCGGGCGATGGGGCTCAACGAGGACCTCGTCGAGGCGATCACGATGGGCCATGACCTCGGCCACGCCCCCTTCGGGCACGCCGGGGAGCACGCGCTCGACGACCTCCTGCGCGAGCAGCATGGCCGCCGGTTCCACCACAACGAGCAGAGCGTGCGCGTGGTGGAGGTGCTCGAGCGCGACGGGCGCGGGCTCAACCTCACGCGCGAGGTGAGGGACGGCATCCGCCACCACACCGGAGGCGGACGGCCCACGACCCTCGAGGGGCAGATCGTGCGGCTCGTAGACCGCATCGCGTACGTGAACCACGACATCGACGACGCCATCCGCGCCGGGATCATCGCGAACACCGACCTGCCGGCCGGTGAGATCGCGGTTCTGGGGGGCACCACCTCCGAGCGCATCACCCGGCTCGTGACGGACATCGTTGACACCTCGGCCGACTCCGACACCATCGATCAGAGCGCGGAGGTGGGGGAGGCCTTCCGGTCGCTGCGGAAGTACATGTTCGACGAGGTGTATCTGGCGTCACCGGCCGCGGACGAGGCCGAGCGCGCCCGGTACGTGGTGCAGGGCCTCGTGCGCGCGCACATCGATGACCCCTCGCTTCTCCCGCCGGGTGGAGACGCCGACCCCGTGACCCGGGTCACCGACTACGTCTCGGGCATGACCGATCGCTACGCCCTGCGCGCCCATCGCGACATCTTCGTGCCCCATGAGGGGCCGCTCTGATGCCACGGGTAGACGACTCCAGCATCGACGAGGTGCGCCGGTCAGCAGACCTCGTGGAGCTCGTGCGCGGACAGGTGCAGCTCGCCCGCCGCGGCGGGCGGTGGTGGGGCCGTTGCCCGTTCCACGACGAGCGCACGCCGTCGTTCTGCCTCATACCGCCAGAGAACCGCACCTACTACTGCTACGGCTGTGGGGCCACGGGCGACTCCTTCACGTGGATGCAGGAGCGCGAGGGGGCGGGCTCATTCATGGAGGCCGTCGAGCAACTGGCCGACCGCTTCGGCGTGGAGCTCCGGTACGAGCAGTCGTCCCCGCAGGAAGAGGCCCGGCGGCGCGAGAACGAACGCGTGCGCGACCTGCTCGACCGGGCCTGTGCGTTCTACGCCTCGATGCTCTGGAAGTCGGAGGAGGCAGCCGAGGCCCGCGGGTACCTGCTGGGGCGCGGATTCCCCGAGGACCTGCTGCGCACCTTTCGAGTGGGGTGGGCGCCGCGCGGCGGCACTGCCCTTGCCGGGCGGGCGATCCAGGGGGGTTTCTCGCGTGAGCAGCTCGACCAGGCCGGCTTGGCCCGCGTGCGCGGCGGCACGGCCCAGGACTTCTTCCAGGGGCGCATAACGTTTCCCATCAGCGACGCCCGGGGCCGCGTTCAGGGCTTCGGTGCCCGCACGCTCGACCCCAACGAGCGGGCCAAGTACGTGAACTCGCCTGAGGGCGATCGCTTTCGGAAGCGCGAGCTGTTGTTCGGCCTCGACCTGGCCCGCCAGGCCGCGGCGAAGGCCGGCTTCACGGTCGTGAGCGAGGGCTACACCGACGTCATGGGCCTGCACCTCGCCGGGGTGGAGGGCGCGGTGGCCTGCATGGGCACGGCGCTCACCACGGCACAGCTGCGCCTGCTTGCCCGCGTGGCACCCGAAGTGCGCCTGTGCTTCGACGCCGATCGCGCAGGTGAGGAGGCGGCACGGCGCACCATCGAGGCTGCCCGTGAGGTGCCGGTGCGCCTGGCCGTCGTCGGGCTCCCGCCCGGGAGCGACCCGGGCGACCTCGCCGCGGAGCGCCCGGGGCGCGAGATCCTCGCGGCCGCCGTTGCGGATGCCGACCCCCTGCTGCCATGGCTGGTCGACCGCCGCATCGCCCGCGTGGGAGACAGCCCGGCCGACCAGGATCGGGCCCTCTCGGACCTCGCGGAACTCCTCGAGCAGTTTCCCGAATCGGCCGACAAGGACGAGGCCATCCGGCGCGTCACGGCGCTCGGGGTGTCGCCCGTGCTGTTCGACCGCTTCATCCGTCGCGCACAGGGCTCGGGCACCACGGGGCGCCCCCGTCGGGAGCGGGAGCAGGCGGAGCAGGGCCCGGAACCCCCCTCGCTCGACGAGGCCCGGGAGCGGCGCCTGCTCGCCCTGGCGATGGCCATGCCCACCGCGGGGCGCCCGATCCTCGAGGGCATGAAGGACGACCACCTGGGATCGACCAGGCATCGCGAGGCGCGACGACTCATCATCGCGGGCACAGAGGGGTGGGATCCCGAGATGGCGCCGCTTGAGGCCGCGCTGCGGTCCGAGGCGGCGGATGGCGGAACAGAGGAGGAGTTGAAGGACGCCTACCTGCGTGTGGAGAAGCGCGCGCTCGAGCGCGGAATGCTCGCCGCTCGTTCAGCGGGCGACGAGGCCGAGTTCCTTCGCCTGCAGTCGATGGTGAAGCGCGTCGAGACGGCGCTCAGGACCTCGAGCTAGGCGATCACAGCGACCGCGACCGCTCTCACGAGGTGGTCGCCATCCCGCAATGAGACGCTCGCGGTGACGGCGTGGCCGACGAGGCCCTGAGGGCGGCGGGCCGGTGGTCCGATCCACGCAATGCGCGGCGCTCGCCCGAGCATCTCGGCTCGCGCTGCCCACGTGAGGACACGCGCGAGGGCGAGGGCCCCCGGGCTCGCTGCGCCAGGACGGCCACGCGCCATGGCGTAGGCATCGTGCGCCTGGAGGCATGCGATGAGGGTGAGTGGATCCAGGGGGTCGGTCGGGTCGAGGTCAATCTCCTCGATCACCAGGTCGGGTTCCGCACCCGATTCGTTGACGGGGCGCAGAGCCGGCGCGAGCTCGCGCAGCCTCGCCCCGACCGCGAACCCGATCCCCCTCGCCGCGTTGACGAGGTCCGGATCGAGTCCCGCGGCGGGATCGGGGCCGTCGGTGAGACGGATGCCCACCCGACGGCCCCGGAATCGTTCCTAGGCGGCGTCGGCGGCGGCGTCCGCCGAATCGCTGACGGCCTCGCCGATCGCGTCGGCGCCGTCGGCGGTCACCTCGGTGAAGGTGAACTCGTCGGGCTCGCCGCCGAGGCGCTCGCGGACGAACCAGTAGACGAGGGCCCCGATGCCAACCAGGGCAAGCAGCTTGATGAAGGTCTTCATGTTTCTCCTCGGATTGCGACCCAGCAGGCACGCTAACACGCGCTGCACGCCGCGGTGACACGGCTGTCAGGGGTCCTGCCCGGGCGGGCGGGCCCGGTTGCCCTGTGCCCGGCGGCTACCATGGGGGTATGGATGCCGCCGCATCGGGGCCCATGCCGCGCGCGCTCGTGGCGCACGACAGCCCTGAGCCGCTGGGGGATATCGCGGAGGAGCTCGACGCCGATGGCTTCGACGTCGAGAGCGTGAGTGGCACGCCGGCGATGCTTGCATCCGCCGGCGCGGTACCCCCGGACATCGTGATCGTCAGGTCCGGCATTCCCGATGGCCCGGGGCTGGCGGGCCTGCAGGCGCTGCGAGAGTTCTCGGATGCCTATGTGATCATCGTCATCGGGGAGCCCGACGAGGTGAGCACCATCCTCGCGCTGTCCATGGGGGCGGACGATGTCGTGGTCGCGGGTACCTCGGGGCGCGAGCTGGCTGCCCGTGCCCGCGCCATGCTGCGGCGGCCTCGTGCCGCCGCGACGGTCGGAGGCCCCTTCTCTGTGGGCGGCGTATCCGTCGACCTCCTCACCCGTGCGGCCTCGGCCGGGGGCGCGGCCCTCGATCTCACCCGCATTGAGTTCGACGTCCTTGCGGTGCTCGCGGAGGCGGCGCCGGCCGTGGTGGCTCGCGGTGGGCTCGTCGAGCGCATCTGGGGGCCCGGCTGGTTCCCGGACGACCACGTGCTCGATGTCCACGTGAGCAACCTGCGGCGCAAGCTCGTGGCGGCTGGAGCGGATGCCTCGGTGGTCACGGCGCGCGGGGTGGGGTTCCGCCTGGCGGTCGACGACTAGGGGGCGACCAGCAGCACCACCTTGCCCACCGCGGCGTCGGCCTCCACGTGGCGGTGGGCCTCCGCCACGTCGTCGATCGGCATCACCCGGTCGATCACGGGCGCCAGCGTGCCAGCGGCGAAGAGCGGCATCGCCCAGTCGGAGAACTCCGACATGATCAGGGCCTTCTCGTCGGCGGTGCGGCCGCGCAGGGTGGACCCCACGATGGTCCCCTGGCGGGCGAGCAGGGCCCCCATGTCGAGCTCGGCCTTCCTGCCCCCCACAAGGCCGGTGAGCACGATGCGCCCCCCGCGGGCGAGGCACGCCACGTTGTCATGCAGGTACTTGGCGCCCACCAGGTCGAGCACCACATCGGCGCCATGCCCCTCGGTCATCTGCAGCACCTGTGGCGCGAAGCCGTCGTCACCGACGGCCAGTGCCTCCGCACCCCACGGCGCCGCGGCCTCCGCCCGGAGGGGGTCACGCGAGGTGCCGATGCACCGCGCGCCGATGGCCCGGCAGATCTGGGCCGCGGCCGTGCCCACCCCGCTGGCGATCGAGTGGACGAGCGCCACGTCGCCCGCCTGCAGCCACCCGAGCCGCACCAGTCCCTGGAACGCCGTGATGAAGACCTCCGGTATCGCCGCCGCGTCGGTCCAGGACATGCCGGCGGGGATCGGGATGCAGTTGGATGCGGGCGCGACCAGCAACTCGGCGTATCCCCCGCCGCCCACGAGGCACATCACGCGGTCCCCCGGTGCGAGCGGCGTCTCCGTTCCCACCGCTACCTCGACCACCTCTCCGACGGCCTCGAGTCCCAGCACGTCGCTGGCACCGGGCGGCGGAGGGTAGAGGCCGCGTCGCTGCATGAGGTCGGCGCGATTCACCGCGGTGGCGCGCACGGCGATGAGCACCTCTCCCGGGCCGGGCACCGGATCCGCTGTCTCCCCGAGGCGAAGCGCCTCGGGGCCGCCCGGCTCGGTGACGATCACGGCCCTCATGCGGCCAGCCTACCCACGCGCCGCGCGCCGCCGATGCGCGATCCAGCGGTGCTGATGGGGACGGTGGGAGTCGAACCCACACCCGGGGTTACCCGGAGCGGAGTTTGAGTCCGCCGCGTCTACCGTTCCGCCACGTCCCCGGCGGTCAGTCCTCTGGGGTGATGCGGGCCAGGCCCTCGTCGATCGCCACCTGGCGGGTGGCGGCAGCGACGGCTGGGGCGACCTCGGGGTTGAAGACACTCGGGATGATGTAGTCCTCGTGCAGTTCGTCGTCGGTGATGACATCGGCGATGGCCTGCGCGGCAGCCACCTTCATGCCCTCGCTGATCTGCCGCGCGCGCACGTCGAGGGCGCCACGGAAGATGCCGGGGAAGGCCAGGACGTTGTTGATCTGGTTGGGGTAGTCGGAGCGCCCGGTGGCCATGACGCGCACGTAGGGGGCTGCGATCTCGGGCATGATCTCCGGCGTCGGGTTGGCCATGGCGAAGACCAGCGGATTCTTGGCCATGCTCTTGAGCTGGTCCACCGAGAAGGTGCCCGGGCCGGAGAGGCCCACGAACATGTTGGCCCCCTTGATGGCCTCGGTGAGGTCTCCCTGGATGCCCTCGGGGTTGGTGTTCTCGGCGTACCAGTCCTTCATGAAGTTCATGTTCTCGGTGCTCGCCTTGTCATTAACAACGCGGGTGTCGCAGCCGATGATGTTGGTGACCCCGGCGTTCATCAGGATCTTCGAGCAGGCCACGCCCGAGGCGCCGATGCCGTTCACGACCACCTTCAGGTCCTTCATGTCCTGGCCGGTGATCTTGCAGGCGTTGATGAGCGCGGCGAGCAGCACCACGGCGGTGCCGTGCTGGTCGTCGTGGAACACGGGGATGTCCAGGCGCTCCTTGAGCGTGTCCTCGACCTCGAAGCACACGGGGGCGGCGATGTCCTCGAGGTTGATTCCACCGAAGGCGGGCGCGATGGCCTCACACACCGCGATGAGCTCCTTGGCGTCGTGCGTGTCCACGCAGATCGCGTAGGAGTCCACGTCGGCGAACTCCTTGAACAGCAGCGACTTGCCCTCCATCACCGGCATGCCGGCGGCGGCGCCGATGTCGCCGAGGCCCAGCACGGCGGTTCCGTTGGTGATCACGGCGACCATGTTGCGCTTGAGCGTGTAGTCGAAGGCCGCCTCGGGGTCGTCCGCTATGCGCCGCGCCACCGAAGCCACGCCCGGCATGTACGCCACCGAGAGGTCCTCGCGGGTCTTGAGCGCGGCACGGGGCACCATCTCGATCTTCCCGCCGTTGTGGAGGCGGAAGGTGCGGTCCTCGGCCGAGGTGACGGTCACGCCGTCGACTGCGCGCACGGCCGCTACCACCTCATCCTCATTCTCGACGCTCGTGGCGTCGACCACGATCTCGCGGACCACCCGCAGGTGGTCGGCCTCCACGACCTCCATCGACGAGATCGAGGCGCCTTGGTCGCTGATGGCCGTGGCCACCTCGGCGGCAAGGCCTGCCCGGCCGGTCTCGAGCTCGATGCGGAGCGTGATGCTGAACTGCGCGCTTGGCGTGACGCCCAACGGGTCCTCCATGTCGACGAGGGCGGGACAATACCCGGCAGATGGGGATTCCCGCACGGGTACGTGACCCCTGCCGGATAGACTCGCCCGCGTGAGCACGGACGCCATCAATCCCGCCGGCGAGATCCTGCTCATCGACGGCTACAGCCTGGCGTTCCGGGCGTTCTTCGCGCTCCCCGAGAGCATCACGCGCGAGGACGGCATGCCCACCAATGCGCTGTACGGGCTCGCGGCGATGACGATCAAGGTCATCGAGGAGGAGAAGCCCTCGCGGGTGATCGTCGCCTGGGATCCCCCGGGCAAGACCTTCCGCGACGAGATCTACCCGGAGTACAAGGCCGGCAGGTCCGCCACCCCCGAGGGGTTCAAGGCGCAGGCGCCGTACTTTCGACGCCTCATGGAGGCGTTCGGCGCCGTCAACATCGAGAGGGACGGTTTCGAGGCCGATGACGTCATCGGCACCCTCGCGCGCCGTGCATCGGATGCCGGCCAGCGCGTGACGATCCTCACCGGCGACCGCGATGCCCTGCAGCTGGTGGACGCCAACGTCAGCGTGCTCGCGACGGGCAGGGGCGTAACCGACACCACGCGCTACGACGAGGCGAAGGTGGAGGAGCGCTACGGCGTACCGCCCCCGAAGATGCCGGACCTCCGGGGCATGATCGGCGACTCCAGCGACAACCTCCCGGGGGTGCCCGGCATCGGCGAGAAGACCGCAGCGCAGTTGATGGCCAAGTACGGATCGCTCGAGGAGATCCTGGCCCACGCCGACGAGCAGACGCCGAAGCGCCGCGAGAACCTCACAGAGCACGCGGACATGGCCCGGCTGTGCCGCGACCTCTCCGTGATCGACGTCAACGTTCCGCTTGACCTCGAGCCCGGCGATGCCCCGCTCATCACGCGCGATGCCGAGCGACTGGCCGCGCTGCGCGCGGCGTTCCAGGAGTTCGAGTTCCGCACGCTCGCGCGCCGGGTCGCGGAGATGGCGGGCGACATCGACGATGACGGCGGTGCCGACGCGGTCTCCCCGTCCGCAGCCGATGGCGCGGTGATCGAGGTGCAGGAGGAGGCACCGGAAGTCCTCGCGATGTCCCTCGCGGGCGGTGCGGCTGCATCGGTGGGGCTGGCCGGCAACGTGCTGGCGGTCGTGGCCGGGGACGGTCCGGCCCGTGCCGTGGCCCTTGGCGAGGGGGCCGATCCGGCCATCGCGCCGATCGTCTCGTCGGCGCCCTGGTCGGCACATGACGCCAAGGCGATCCTCCGTCGTGGGCGACTCGACGGGCCGCTGCCCGAGCACGACACCATGATCGCGGCGTACCTGCTCCAGCCACGTCGCCGGCAGTACCTGCTGGAGGAGCTTGCCGAGGAGGACGGCGTTGCCGTGCGCGCGCAGGGTATGGGGGACGATGCCTGCGCCGCCGCCGCATCGGCTGGCGCGGTGCAGGGGCTTCGCCCAATCCAGGAGAAGCGGATGACGGATGAGGGGCTCGGGCCGCTCTTCCACGACATCGAGATGCCCCTCATCGGCGTGCTGGTATCGATGGAGAACCTTGGCGTGGCGATCGACGTCGCGCGCCTCGAGGAGATCCAGTCGCAGATGCAGGCCGAGATCGCGGACCTCACTGTGCGCATTCACGACCTCGCGGGCGGGCCCTTCACGATCGACTCGCCGAAGCAGCTGGCCGAGGTCCTGTTCGAGCGCCTCGGCCTGCCCGCGGGGCGCAAGGGCAAGACCGGCTACTCCACCGACCGTCGGGTGCTGCGCTCGCTCGAGGCCGCGCACCCGATCATCCCCCTGATCGTGCGCTACCGGGAGCTGGTGAAGCTCGAGGGCACCTACCTCGCCCCGCTGCCCGGCTTGGTGGACCCCGCCGACGGACGTATCCACACCACGTTCAACCAGACCGTCGCCGAGACCGGGCGCCTGTCGTCCACGAACCCCAATCTGCAGAACATCCCGGTGCGCACCGAGGCCGGTCGTGAGATACGCGATGCCTTCGTGGCCGGCGAGGGCTTCACGCTCATGAGCTGCGACTACTCGCAGGTGGAGCTGCGCATCCTCGCCCACTGCTCGGGGGAGCCTGCGCTGCGTGACGCCTTCGCCGAGGGGCGCGACGTGCACGCCGCCACGGCGTCCGAGGTGTTCGGGGTGCCCCTCGATGGGATGGACCGCGACGTGCGCGACAGGGCCAAGGCCGTCAACTTCGGGATCATCTACGGCATCTCCGACTTCGGCCTGGCCGAGCAGCTTGGGATCCCGCGATCGGACGCACGCGAGTACATCGAGACGTACCTCGCCCGCTACCCCAGAGTGGGGGCCTTCGTGGCGTCCACGATCGCGCAGGCGACCGACGAGGGGTACGTCACCACGCTCCTTGGAAGGCGCCGTGCGATCCCCGAGCTCACCGCCCGCACGCAGCAGCAGCGCCAACTGGGCGAGCGGCTTGCGGTGAACACCGTGATCCAGGGGCCAGCGGCCGACATCATCAAGATCGCGATGATCCGGGCGCAACGCGCCATCGCCGAGTCCGGCACGGGGGCCCGCATGGTGCTGCAGATCCACGACGAGTTGCTGATCGAATGCCCGCCGGAGTCCGTGGAGGCCGTGCGCGCAATCGTGGTGGATGCCATGACGGGTGCATACGACCTCGAACCGCCCCTCGCCGTGGAGGTGGGGGTGGGACCCACCTGGCTGAAGGCCAAGGCGTGAGCCCGGCGGGGCCCGAGCCGGGGCCGCCCGAGCCGGGGCTCGACCCGTATCGCGTGCTCGAGGTGCATCCGGAGGCCCGGCCCGAGGTGATCGAGGCGGCATTCGGCGTGCTGCGCGAGATGGCCTGCGCGGACGAGCACGACGGCGCCCGCCAGCTCGTGCGCATCACGTGGGCCCGACGGGTTCTGCTCGGCCCCTGATTTCCACTACATTGCGACGTTCCGCAACCCGACCCCGGGTGCCCCGTTCGCGAGCGCATCCGGCCCAGCAAGGACAACCACACAGACGATGAGCACCACCGACGACGTGATCAGCATCGACCCGGATGCCCCGGTCTTCGTGCTGGAGGGCCCCGAGTACATCGAGGTCGACGGCAAGCAGGTTCCCAACTACGACATCACGATCCCCGAGTTCGGCGAGGGCGACGTGGTGAGCGGGCGCGTGGTCCGCATCGACAAGGACGAGATCCTCGTCGACATCGGCTACAAGAGCGAGGGCGTCATCCCGCTCAATGAGCTGTCGATCCGCAAGTCGGTGAACGTCGCCGATGAGGTGCAGCTGGGCGAGATGATCGACGCCCTTGTGATGCAGAAGGAGGACCAGGACGGTCGCCTGATCCTCTCCAAGAAGCGCGCTCGGTTCGAGAAGGCGTGGAAGCGCATCGAGGCGGCCTCGACCGCCGGAGAGACCGTCGAGGGAACCGTGATCGAGGTGGTCAAGGGCGGCCTCATCCTCGACCTCGGCGTGCGTGGGTTCCTCCCGGCATCGCTGGTGGACATCCGCCGGGTGCAGGACCTCGACGAGTTCATGGGCCAGAAGCTCGAGTGCAAGGTGATCGAGCTCAA
>JAURGT010000027.1 GCA_030833665.1 Miltoncostaeales bacterium | reverse complement strand
TCGGTGATGGGCAGCTCGCCCGGCCCATGGCCATGGGCCTCGCGGTAGTAGGGCTGCAGGTGGATGCACGGGAGATACGGCTTGGCCGACACGCCCTCGGCCTCGAGCCTGCCGATGATGGCGTCGCGGTCGAGGTCGGCGTCCAGGCGCGGGGCGTACACGAACCACGAGCGCCGCTGCGGCCCCTCGTACATGGGCGTGACCCCCTCGACGTGCTCCATGCGCTGCTGGTACATGTCCGCGATCCGCGCGCGGGCGTCCTGCATCCAGTCGAGGCGCTCGAGCTGCGCCACGCCGATGGCCGCGTGCACGTCGGACAGCCGGTAGTTGAAGCCCAGGCGCGAGTGCACCAGCCACGCGCCGTCATCGGAGCGGCCCTGGTTGGTGAGGCTCTTGAGCAGCGTGTAGAGGTCGTCATCATCGGTGAGCACCACGCCGCCCTCGGCGGTGGTGAGCTGCTTGTTCGCGTAGAAGCCGAACACCGCCGGATGACCGAACGTGCCGAGCTTGCGGCCGTTCAGGTCGCCGTCGATGCTCTGGCAGGCGTCCTCAACGATGCCCAGGCCGTGCCGCTTCGCGATGTCCACGAGCGCGGGCACGTCAGCCGGGTAGCCGAAGATGTCCACGATGAGGATCGCCTTGGTGCGCGGCGTGATCGCAGCCTCAACCGCGGCGGGGTCCATGTTGAATGTGAGCGGGTCGACCTCGGCGAACATCGGCGTGGCGCCGGTGTACAGGATGACGTTGGCCGAGGCGACGAACGAGAACGACGAGGTGATGACCTCGTCCCCGGGGCCCAGGCCGAGCGCATGCAGGCAGCAGTGCAGTCCTGCAGTGCCCGACGAGCAGGCCACGGCGTGCTTCGTCCCGATGCGCTCGGCCCACATGCGCTCGAAGCGCGTGACGGTGGGCCCCAGCGACAGCTGGCGCGACCGCAGCACCTCGTCCACCAACTCGCGCTCGCGATCACCGATGACGGGCCGCGCGAGGGGGATCATCTCCTCGGCGCTCACGCCTCCCGCGCCCCGGCGGTGCTCGGCACGGCGGCGCGTCGCACGCCGTAGTCCAGGCTGTCCACCAGGGCGTCCCACGAAGCGGCGATGACGTTCTGGTTGACGCCCATCGTCGACCAGGTGGACGTGCCGTCGGTGGAGTCGATGAGTACGCGCGTCGTGGCGTCGGTGCCATGCCCCTCGTCGAGGATGCGCACCTTGAAGTTGACGAGCGAGATCTGGTCGAGGCCGGGGATGCGCCCTGCGAGCGCCTGCCGGAGCGCCGTGTCGAGCGCGTTCACGGGGCCGTTGCCCTCGGCGGTGGCCACCAGCCGCTCGCCGTCGTGGTGCAGGCGCACGGTGGCCTCTGTGACCACCTGGCCGGTTTCGTCGCGCTCGGTGATGACCCGGAACGACTCGAGCACGAACACCGGCTCGTGCACGCCGGCCTCCCGCTCGAGGAGGATGGTGAACGACGCGTCGGCCACCTCGAAGTGGTAGCCCTCGTGCTCGAGTTCCTTGATGCGCGCGAGGATGCGCGGCGCCAGCTCGGGGTCGGCTTCGACATCGATGCCGGCCTCGCGCGCGCGCTCGAGCACCACGTGCCGCCCGGAGAGCTCGCTCACCTTCATGCCGCGCTCGTTGCCCACGAGGCCCGGGTCGATGTGCTCGAAGGTGCGCGGGTCGGACACCATCCCCGCCACGTGCATGCCGCCCTTGTGTGCGAAGGCGTTGGCCCCCACGTAGGGCGCCCAGGCGTCGGGCGGCAGGTTGGCTGTCTCGGCGGCCCAGTGCGAGAGGCGGGTGAGTTCCTCAAGCCCCCCGGGACGCAGCACCTCGAAGCCCATCTTCAGCGCAAGGGACGGAGCGATCGAGATGAGGTTGGCATTGCCGCAGCGCTCGCCCCAGCCGTTGATCGTGCCCTGCACCTGACGGGCGCCCCGCTGCACGGCCACCAGCGAGTTGGCCACGGCGCACTCGGCGTCATTGTGGGTGTGGATCCCGATCGCCGCGTCGGGCAGCGCGTCCACCACCTCGCCCGCGATGCGCTCGACATCCATGGGCAGGGTCGCGCCGTTGGTGTCGCAGAGAACCAGCCACGACGCCCCACTGGCGTGCGCGGCCCTCAGGCACTCGATGGCGTATTCGGGGTGCTCACGGTAGGCGTCGAAGAAGTGCTCGGCGTCGTAGAAGACGTCCTTGCCCTCGGACAGCAGGAAGGCCACCGACTCGCCGATCATCGCGAGGTTCTCCTCGCGGGAGACCTTGGTGACCTTCTGCAGGTGAAGGTCCCACGTCTTGCCGACGATGGTGGCCACGGGCGCGAAGCACTCGACCATGATGCGCAGGCCCGGATCCTGGTCGGGCGCGGTGTCACGACGCCGGGTCATGCCGAATGCCGCGATGCGGGTGTCGCCCAGGTCCTCGCGCTCGAGCAGGTCGAACAGCTGGGAGTCCTTCGGGTTCGACGACGGGAAGCCCGCCTCCACGACGTCGATGCCGACGTCGGCCAGCCGCAGGGCCACCTGCAGCTGCTCCCCCACCGAGAGGCTCATGCCCTCACGCTGCATGCCGTCACGCAGCGTGGTGTCGTAGAGGAGGATGCGCTCCATCAGCCCGCCGGTGCCTTCGCGCTGACGGGGTCGAGCCAGTGCGCCCACCGGGGATCCCGGCCGTGCACCACCTCGTGGAACACGTGCTGCAGCCGCTGGGTGACGGGGCCGGGCTCACCGATGAGGTGATCGTCCACCGAACGGACCGGGCACACCTCGGCCGCGGTGCCGGTGACGAACACCTCGTCCGCGTGGTACAGCTCGGCCCGCGCGAGGTCGCGCTCCAGCACCTCGTAGCCCTCGGTGCGCGCGATCTCCATGATCGAGTTGCGGGTGATGCCCTCGAGGATCGACGCCGAGATCGGCGGTGTGCTGAGGACGCCGTCCTTCACCACGAAGATGTTCTCGCCGGAGCCGTCGGTGACCATGCCGAGCTCATTGAGCAGGATGGCCTCCTGGTAGCCCGCGTGCTGGGTTTCCATCTTCGCGAGGATCGAGTTCAGGTACTGCCCGCCGGCCTTGGCAGTGGCCGGGATGGTGTTGTTGCCGATGCGCCGCCAGCTGGAGATCTTGGCCTTGATGCCGTGCTTCAGGCCGTCCTCGCCCAGGTAGGCACCCCACACCCAGGCGGCGATGGCCACGTCGACCGGCGCCTCAACGGGGTTGAGGCCCATCACGCCGTATCCGCGCAGGGCGATGGGACGGATGTAGGCCTCATGCAGGCCGTTCGCCGAGATGACCTGATGAACGGCGGCGCGGAGATCCTCATGCGAGAACGGCAGCGGCATGTAGTACTGCGCCGCGGAGCGCTCGAGGCGGAGCAGGTGCTGGTCGAGCCGGAACACGGCCGGGCCGTCATCGGTCTCGTACGCACGGATTCCCTCGAACACCGACGTGCCGTAATGAAGGGCGTGCGTGAGCACGTGGACGGTGGCATCGGCCCAGTCCACGAGCGACCCGTTCATCCAGATCTTGTCGGCTTCCATCCTGCGGCGGCCCTTCCATGTGGGGTTGGACCGGGTCTCCCGGACCCGGGTAGTCGGAGAAGTCTAGCCCGCGGCCGAGATGAGCAGCTCGCCCATCTCATGGGTGGAGCAGGTACCCCCGAGATCGCGCGTGCTGTGGCCAAGCGAGAGCACCTGGTCGACGGCACGCTCGATGGCGTCCGCGCCCTTCGGGGCGTCCAGCGAGTAGCGCAGCATCATCGCTGCCGAGAGGCAGGTGGCGATGGGGTTCGCGATGCCCTGATCGGCGATGTCCGGGGCCGATCCATGCACGGGCTCATACAGGCCCGGGCCATGACCGCCGAGGCTTGCCGATGGCAGCAGTCCGATGGAGCCGCTGATCATCGCGGCCTCATCGGAGAGGATGTCGCCGAACATGTTCTCGGTGACGATCACATCGAAGTCAGCGGGGCGACTCACCAGCTGCATGGCCGCGTTGTCCACCAGCATGTGCTCGAGCTCCACGTCGGGGTGCTCCGCGGCCACGCGCATCACCTCGTCGCGCCACAGCCGCGAGCTCTCGAGCACGTTGGCCTTGTCCACCGACGTCACCTTGCCCCGGCGGGCCAGCGCCGACTCGAACGCCACCTCGGCCACGCGGCGGATCTCGGCGCGGCTGTAGGTACAGGTGTCGTAAGCGCTGTCGCCCTCGCGGCCGCTCTTTCCGAAGTAGATGCCGCCGGTGAGCTCGCGCACCACCAGCAGGTCGGTGCCCTCAATGCGCTCGGTGCGCAGCGGGCTGCTCTCATAGAGCGACGGGATCGGCTTGACCGGCCGCAGATTTGCGAACAGGCCCATGCCCGCCCGCAGGGCGAGGAGCGCCTGCTCGGGGCGCGGGTCGTCGGGGTTGGTGGTGTCCCACTTGGGACCGCCCACGGCGCCCAGCAGCACCGCGTCGGCCGCCTTGCACTCCTCCATCACCCCGTCGGGAAGGGGCTTGCCACAGGCGTCAATGGCGCAACCGCCGACGGCGTGCGAGTCCCAGTCGACCTGCATGCCGTCCATGGCGGAAACGTGGTCGACAAGGCGCCGTGCCTCGCCCACCACCTCGGGCCCGATGCCGTCACCCGGCAGCAGTACGACCTTGACCTCGCGCATTGGCATTTCCTCGCTGGTGGTGGTTGGGCGGCCTAGAGCAGGACGGTGGTGACGGGGCCCTGCCGCTCGCGGCTGGCCTCATAGGCGGCGATGTCGGCGTCCTTCAGCATGGTGAGGCCGATGTCGTCCCAGCCGTTCAACAGGCGGTCGCGCACGCTGTCCTCGATGTGGAACTCCACGGTTCGGCCGTCCGGGAACGCCACGACGCACTCCTCGAGGTCGACCGTCATCTCGGTGCCCGGCTGGTCGAGCGCCTCCTGCATGATCGTGCGGACGTCCTCCTCGGGGAGGATGACGGGCAGCATGCCGATCTTCGTGCAGTTGGTGCGGAAGATGTCGGCAAACGACGGCGCGATGACGACGTCGAAGCCGTAGTCCTGGATTGCCCACGGCGCGTGCTCGCGCGACGACCCACAGCCGAAGTTGCGGCCCGCCACGAGGATGCGCGCGCCCTCGTACTCCGGGCGATCGAGGATGTAGAAGTCCTCGTTCTTCCAGTCGAAGAAGAGGAACTCCCCGAACCCGGTGCGCTCGACGCGCTTGAGGAACTGCTTGGGGATGATCTGGTCGGTGTCGACGTCGGCCCGGTCGAGCGGGGCCACCTTCGACTTCACGATGGTGATCGGATCCATGACTCCCCCTAGGCGCCCGCGAGGGCGGCGTCGAACGTGCGGACATCCACCAGGTGGCCGGTGATGGCCGCGGCAGCGGCCATGGCGGGGCTCACCAGGTGGGTGCGGCCGCCCTTGCCCTGGCGGCCCTCGAAGTTGCGGTTGCTCGTGCTGGCGCAGCGCTCGCCCGGCTCGAGGATGTCGGGGTTCATGCCCAGGCACATCGAGCAACCGGCGTCGCGCCACTCGAACCCCGCGGTGCGGAACACCTCGTCGAGGCCCTCGCCCTCGGCCTGAGCCTTCACGGCCATCGACCCGGGCACCACCATGGCGCGCATGCCGTCCTTCACCGTGTGGCCCTGCACGACCTCGGCGGCTGCGCGGAGGTCCTCGATGCGGCCGTTGGTGCACGAGCCCAGGAACACGGTGTCGATGGCGATGTCCTCCATCGCCTCTCCCCCGTTCAGGCCCATGTACTCCAGCGAGCGGCGCACGGCCTCCTGGTCGGTGGGGTCGTCGTACTGCTCGGGCGTGGGCACGCGACCCGTGATGGGCGCCACCATGCCCGGCGTGGTGCCCCAGGTCACCTGCGGCGCCAGCGACGGCACGTCGACATCCATCTCGCGGTCGAACTCGGCGTCGGGGTCGCTGGGCAGCTCGCGCCAGCGCTCCACCGATGCGGCGAAGTCGTCCGGGGCGGCCATGCGGCCCTCCACGTAGGCGAACGTGGTGTCGTCGGGCGCCACCATTCCGGCCCGCGCGCCACCCTCGATCGACATGTTGCAGACGGTCATGCGGCCCTCCATGGTGAGGCCGCGGATCGCCGACCCGGCGTACTCCACCACGTGGCCCTGCGCGCCCGAGACGCCCATCTGGCCGATGGCGCCCAGGATGAGGTCCTTGGCCACCACGCCGCGGGGCAGCTCGCCCTCGAAGTTGATGCGCATGGTGCGCGGCATGCCCTGCGGCAGCGTCTGCGTGGCCAGCACGTGCTCCACCTCGCTGGTGCCGATGCCGAACGCCAGCGCGCCGAACGCGCCGTGCGTGGAGGTGTGGCTGTCGCCGCACACGATGGTCATGCCGGGCTGGGTGAAGCCCAACTCGGGGCCGATCACGTGCACGATGCCCTGGCGCGGGCTGGTGAGCGAGAACAGCGGGATGCCGAACTCCTTCGCGTTGCGCTCGAGGGCCTCCACCTGCAGGCGTGAGAGCTCGTCCTCGATGCCGCGCTCGCGGCCGACGGTGGGCACGTTGTGGTCCACCGTCGCGAGGGTGCGGTCGGGACGGCGCACCGCTCGGCCGGCCATGCGCAGGCCGTCGAATGCCTGCGGCGACGTGACCTCGTGCACGAGGTGCAGGTCGATGTAGAGGATCGCCGGGCCCTCGGGGCCCTCGGGCACCACCTCATGGAGGTCCCACACCTTCCGGAACAGGGTCTTCCCCACTGCGCTACTCCTCCGTGGTTTCCCGGCCGCGCGGCTAGACGCCGCTCTCGGCCATCCTCTCGGTCTTGTCGGCGTTCCTGCTGGCGGTCACCGCGCGAAGGTATGCGATGGCGCTCGCCTCGAGCACGTCGGGCGACACGCCCTGGCCGGTGAACTGGCGGCCGTTGAGCTCGCAGAGCACGCGTGCCTCGCCCAGGGCGTCGGGCCCATCGGTGACGGCCGAGACCGAGTACTCCAGCAGCGTGCCCGCAGATCCCACCGCGGCGTCGATGGCGCCGATCAGCGCGGCCACGGGGCCGTCGCCCTCGGCCTCGCCGCTGTACTCCGACCCATCCGTGGACCGCACGGTCACGCTCGCGCGCGCCCGGTCTCCCGATGCCCCCGAGAAGGCGATCTCGCGCAGGTCGAGCTGGTGCTCGTGGTCCACGCGCATCTCGTCCTCCATGAGCGCCTCGAGGTCCATGGCGGTGAGCTCACCCTTGCGGTCGGCCACCTCCTTGAACCGGCGGAAGGCCTCGTTGAGGGCGTCCTTGTCGAGCTCGTAGCCCAGATCGGTGAGCGCCTGGCGCAGCGCGTGGCGGCCGGAGTGCTTGCCCAGCACCAGCTCGCTCTGCATGAGACCCACGCTCTGGGCGTCCATGATCTCGTAGGTGAGCGGGTTGGCCAGCACGCCGTGCTGGTGGATTCCCGCCTCGTGGGCGAACGCGTTTCGCCCCACGATCGCCTTGTTGGGCTGGATCTCATACCCGGTGAGGCGGCTCACCATGCGGCTCGCCTTGGTGATCTCGGTGGTGTTGACGCCCGACCACAGGCCGCCGAGGTCCTCGGCCCGCGTGCGCAGGATCATCGCCATCTCCTCGAGGCTGGCGTTCCCCGCGCGCTCGCCGATGCCGTTCACGCACACCTCGACCTGCCGGGCGCCCACCTCGAGGCCGGCCAGCGAGTTGGCCACGGCCAGGCCCAGGTCGTTATGGCAGTGCACTGACAGGGTGACGCCCTCCAGCGACGGAACGCGCTCGTAGAGCTCCATGAGGAACCGCTGGAACTCCGTCGGCATCGTGTAGCCCACGGTGTCGGGGATGTTGATCGTGCCCGCGCCCTCGGCGATGGCCGCGCCGATCACCTCGGCCACGAACGCCGGGTCGGACCGCGTGGCGTCCTCGCACGAGAACTCCACGTCGGGGCTCAGGCTCACGGCCTGCTTCACCGCGTCGATGGCGGTGGCGAGGACCTGGGTGCGATCCATGCGCAGCTTGTGCGCCATGTGGATATCCGACGTGGCGATGAACGTGTGGATGCGAGGCTTCTTGGCGTCGCGCACGCCCTCCCACGCCACGGCGATGTCCTTCTCGTTCGCGCGGGCCAGGCCGGCGATCGTGGGACCCTCCACCTCGCGGGCCACGGCCTGCACTCCCTCGAGGTCGCCGGGCGACGAGATCGGAAAGCCGGCCTCGATGACGTCCACGCCAAGCCGCGCGAGCTGCTGCGCGATCTCCACCTTCTCGCGAAGGTTGAGATGGATGCGCGGCGACTGCTCCCCGTCGCGAAGGGTCGTATCGAAGAACTTGACGCGCTTGGCGTCGTCTCGGCTGGCGTCGTCGGCCGGCACGGGGGCTTCCTCCTGGCTCGTGTGGACTGTTCCTGTGCCCGGCGCATCCGGGCGTGGGTGTCGAAGCGCTTCCCCTAGCGGGGAAGGAGCAGAAGGGCGCCCAGCGTGCCGCGACCGGCCAGGAGGTTGGTGTTCGCGGTGGCGCTCATCGCCGCGCAGAGTAGCGCAATCCCCGCTCTCGGCAATACCCAGTGCCCGGCGCGGCAGTAGTACCCCCGCCGAAAAAGCGCGAGAGGCGGGAGGCCCATCACATCGGGGTGGCGGCGATCGCAGCCGGGGATGATGCATTTGCGGTCCCCGCAAATGCCGATCCCGTTTCGGCGAGTGGCCGCCACCCCGATGTGGTGGGCCTGCCGCACTGCTGTGGTATTCGGCGGAGGTACTACTGCCGCCCCGGGTGCTCCGCTAGACGTCGAGCTCCACGAACCACACCTCGGCGTCGGCGCCCTCGGCGATGGCGGCCTGGGTCTCGGGCGGCACCGGGGTGTCGACGGTGACGCCCATGGTGGCCTGGCCCTCGAGCGAACGGCCCACCGCCATGGACGCGATGTTGATGCCCTGTCCGGCGATCACCGTGCCGACGGTGCCGATCTTGCCGGGCTTGTCGGCATAGCGGAGGATTCCCACGTGCTCGGCGAGCTCCATCTCGATCGACTGGCCGAGCACCTCGACGAGGCGCGGGCGCGACGTGCTGCCCACCGTCGTGCCGGCCACCGAGACATCGCCGATCATCACCTTGAGGCGGCTCGTGTAGTCGCGGGCCACGGTTGTGGCGGAGTCGCTCCACTCGATGCCGCGCTCGCGGGCGCGGTCAGCGGCGTTGACCATGTTCACGCTCTCCACCGTATGGCCGGTGAGGGCACCGGCCAGGACGGCCGTGACCAGCAGGCGGGTGTCGTGCTCGGCGATCTCGCCCTCGCAGATGACCTCGATGGAGTCGGTGATGCCACCGGCGATGCCCGCGGCCAGGCGGCCGAGGTGGCCGGCCAGGGGCAGGAACGGACCCACCGTGGCCATGGTCTCGGCGGAGACCACCGGGATGTTCACGGCGCTGGTGACCACGCCGCCGGTAAGGGCCGCGGCAACCTGCTCGGCGCATGCCACGCCGGCGCGCTCCTGGGCCTCGCCGGTGGATGCGCCCAGGTGCGGAGTGACGATGATGCCGTCCACGCCGAAGTAGGGGCTCTCGGTGGCGGGCTCCTCGGGGAACACGTCAATCGCGGCGCCCGCGACCTTGCCCGCCTCGACGGCAGCCACGAGATCGGCCTCCACGATGAGGTCGCCGCGGGCATCGTTGATGATGCGAACGCCGTCGCGCATCTGCCCGATGGCGTCTGCGTTGATGAACCCGCGGGTCTCCGGCGTGGAGGCCACGTGGAGGGTGATGAAGTCGCACTCGGGATAGAGGTCGTCGAGGGAGCCCATCTTCTCGACGCCCATCTCGCGGTAGCGGGCGTCGGCCACGAAGGGGTCGTAGGCGATGACGTGCATGCCGAGGCCCATGGCACGCTCGGCCACGAGCTGCCCGATGTTGCCGAAGCCGATGACGCCCAGCGTCTTGCCGGTCACCTCGATGCCGCCGAACTTCGAGCGTTCCCAGCGGCCGTCCACCAGGGCGGAGTGCGCCTGAGGGATGTTGCGGGCCTGGGCGAGCATGAGGGCGATGGCATGCTCGGCGGCCGACACGGCGTTCGACCCCGCGGCGTTCACCACGATGATGCCGCGCTCGGTGGCGACCGGGACGTCCACGTTGTCGACGCCGGTGCCGGCCCGCCCCACCACCCTCAGGCGCGGGGCGGCCGCGATGAGCGCTGCCGTCACCTTGGTGGCGCTGCGCACCACCAGGGCGTCATACGGCGCGATGCGCTCGGCCAGCTCATCGGCCGACCACTCGAGCTCGACGTCGACGTCACCGACCGCGCGCAGCACCTCGATGCCGGCGTCCGCGATCTTCTCGGTCACGAGGATCCGGGGACGGTCACTCATATGCGGAAACCCCCGGGGCTCAGAACTCGGTGTCGATCCAGTCCATCATGCCGCGGAGCTTCTTGCCGGTCACCTCGATGGGGTGGTGGGCCTGGGCCTCCGCGGTGGCGGTGAAGTTGGGCAGGCCCGCCTTGTACTCGGCGATCCACTCCTTGGCGAACTCGCCGCTCTGGATCTCGGCGAGGATCTTGCGCATCTCGGCCCGGGTGTCGTCGGTGATGATGCGCTTGCCGCGCGTGAGGTCGCCGTACTCGGCCGTGTTCGAGATCGAGTACCGCATGCCGGCGATGCCCTTCTCGTACATGAGGTCGACGATCAGCTTCACCTCGTGCAGGCACTCGAAGTAGGCCAGCTCGGGCGGGTAGCCCGCCTCGGTGAGGGTGTCGAAGCCCGCGCGCACGAGCTCGGTGAGCCCGCCGCAGAGCACCACCTGCTCGCCGAAGAGGTCCGACTCGCACTCATCGCGGAAGGTCGTGGGAATGACGCCCGCGCGGGTGCAGCCGATGCCCTTGCAGTAGGCACGGATCAGCGCATCGGCGTTGCCGGTGGCGTCCACCTCGACGGCCATGAGGCCGGGCACGCCCTTGCCCTCGGTGTACTGGCGGCGCACCAGGTGGCCGGGGCCCTTGGGAGCGGCCATGGCGACGTCCACGCCCTCGGGCGGGGTGACGGTACCGAAGTGGATCGCGAAGCCGTGGGCGAAGAGGAGCATGTTGCCGGGCTCCAGGCCGCCGGCGATCTCCTGCGCGTAGACATCACCCATGATCTCGTCGGGCACGAGGATCATCACGAGGTCGCCCTTCTTGGCGGCCTCGGACGGCGAGAGCACCTCAAGGCCGTCGGCCTTGGCCTTGGCGGCGGACTGCGAGTCGGGCCGCAGGCCCACCACCACGTTCACGCCCGACTCCTTGAGGTTAAGCGCGTGGGCGTGGCCCTGGCTTCCGTAGCCGATGATGGCAACGGTCTTGCCATCGAGGGCGCCGAGGTCGGCGTCGGCGTCGTAGATCATCTTCAGCTCGTCGCTCATCTGGTCTTTCTTCGACTAGGTGGTGTTGGTGCCGCGGCCGAGTGCCACGACCCCGGTGCGGACCATCTCGACCAGCCCGTTGTTCCGCAGGAGCTCCTCGAGGTTCTCGAGCTCCGCGGTGGTGCCGGTGGCCTGGATGATCAGGGACTCGCTCGTGACATCGACGATCTCGCCCTTGAAGATGTCCACGAGGGCGAGGATGTCGCTGCGCGAGGCACCCGTCGTGGACACCTTGAACAGCCCCAGCTCGCTGGCGACCATGTTGCCGGGGTCGAGGTCCCGCACCTTGATCACGTTCACGAGCTTGTCGAGCTGCTTCGTGATCTGCTCCACGGGAAAGCGCGAGGCGTCCACCGTGATGGTCATGCGCGAGCGGTGCTCGTCCTCGGTGGGGCTCACCGCGAGCGAGTCGATGTTGTAGCCACGTCGCGTGAACATGCCGGCGACGCGCGAGAGCACGCCCGGCTTGTTCTCCACGAGGACGGAGAGGGTGTGCTGGGTCACGGCGCGGGAGCATACCCCACGCCGCGCCGTCGGCCCGTCGCCCGCCCCGGACTCGGGCAATTCCTCCGGTCGCCAGGGCAGCGCAAGGAACCGGGGCTTCGCCCCGGAGCCATGGCGGCACTGGTCTTTCCTCCGGAAATACCCGAGCCCGGACCGGGCGGCGCGCTGGCGCGCAGGTGGTGACGGCTCAGCTGCCGAGCACCAGTTCCCGGACGAGCTTCTGGACGGCCTGCGGGTCGGCGCGGCCTCCGGTCTGCTTCATGGCCTGGCCGACGAAGAAGCCCATCACCTTGTCCTTGCCATCACGCAACTGCTGGGCTTGGTCCGGGTTGGACTCCACGATCGCCGCGATGACTGCCGCGAGGTCGGACTCGTCCATCTGCGCGAGGCCCTTGGCCTCGACGACCGCGGCCGGCTGATCGCCGGTTTCGATCATTCCCGCCAGCACCTCCTTGGCCGCGGGCACCGACACGGTGCCTGCGGCGAGCAGGTCGACCAGCGCGGCGACGTGCGCGGGTGTCACCTTCGACTCCCAGGGCTCGGTTCCGGCGTCGCGCAGCTGGGCGCGCAGCTCGCCGCGGATCCAGTTGGCGCAGGCCTTCGGGTCGGCGAGCGCGGCGGCCTCCATGAAGTAGGCCACCAGCTCGGGGCTCTCGGTGAGCACGAGGGCGTCCTCAGCCGAGAGGCCCATGTCGTCGACCATGCGGCGGCGGAGCGAGAGCGGGAGCTCAGGCAGGTTGGCCCGCAGCTCGTCCACCCAGGCAGGGTCAGGGGCCACCGGCACGAGGTCGGGCTCGGGGAAGTAGCGATAGTCGTGCGACTCCTCCTTGGAGCGCAGCGACGTGATGTGGCCGGTCTCGGGTTCGTAGTGGACGGTCTCCTGCGATACCCGCCCGCCATCGCGCAGGATCCCCTCCTGCCGGGCGATCTCGGCGTCCATGCCGCGCTCGAGGAAGCGGAACGAGTTCATGTTCTTGAGCTCGGTCTTGGTGCCGAACTCATGGCTTCCCACGGGCCGGATGGACACGTTGGCATCCGCCCGCATCGACCCCTCCTCCATGGAGCAGTCGCTCACGCCGAGGAAGAGGAGCGTCTGGCGCAGCTGGCGCAGGAAGGTGACCGCGTCGGACGCCGAGCGCAGGTCGGGCTCGGTGACGATCTCCACCAGCGGGGTGCCGCCCCGGTTGAAGTCGACGACCGACTCCTCGGCCCCGGCGCGCCGGCCGCCGAGGTGCGTGAGCTTGGCGGCGTCCTCCTCGAGGTGCGCGCGGGTGATGCCCACCCGCAGCTCGGAGCCGTCTTCCCTGATTGCCACGAACTCCCCGCGCCCGCAGATGGGGATGTCGAACTGGCTCACCTGATACGCCTTGGGGAGGTCCGGGTAGAAGTAGTTCTTGCGGTGGAAGATCGACCTGGGGGCGATCTCGCAGCCCAGTGCCAGCCCGATCATCAGTGCCCGGCGCACGGCCTCCTCGTTCACCACCGGCAGCACGCCGGGGTGCGCGAGGCACACCGGACAGGTGTGGACGTTCGGCGGGTCGCCGAACGACAGCTCACAGCCGCAGAACATCTTGGTACGGGTGGAGAGCTGCACGTGGATCTCCACGCCGATGACGGGCTCGAACCCGCTCATGTCACCAGCCCCGGGGGACGCGTGTCGAAGGCCAGCGCCTTCTCGAGCGCGTGCGCGGAATCGAGGAGGCGGTTCTCGCTGAATGCCGGGCCGGCGAGCTGCAGGCCCACGGGCAGCCCCTCGGACAGCCCGCACGGGATCGAGATGGCCGGCAGGCCCGCGAGGCTCACGGGGATGGTGCAGACGTCGGCCAGGTACATCGCGTATGGGTCGGCGGTGCGGTCACCGAGCGGGAACGCCACGGTGGGCGAGGTGGGCGATGCCAGCAGGTCGACGTCTTCGAACGCGGCCTCGAACTCGCGCACGATGAGCGTGCGCACGCGCTGCGCCCGCCCGTAGTACTGGTCGTAGTAGCCCGATGCCAGGGCGAAGGTGCCGAGCATGATGCGGCGCTTCACCTCCGGGCCGAACAGCTGGCCGCGGGTCATCTCGTATTGGTCGAGCAGGTTGTCGGCGGGCACGGGATGGCCGTAGCGGATGCCGTCGAACCGGGCGAGGTTCGACGAGCACTCGGCCGGAGCCAGCACGTAGTACGTGGCGAGGCCGCTGAGGGCACTCGGCAGGCTCACGGGCACCACCGTGGCGCCGAGGTCCTCGATGGCCTTCAGCGAGGAATCCACGGCGACCCGCACCCCGGGCTCGATGCCCTCCCCCATGAGCTCCTCCACCACGCCCACGCGCAGGCCCGCGAGGTCGGTGGCCGTGGGCAGGGTGATCCCCCCCGGCCAATCGAGCGACGTGCTGTCCATGGGGTCACGACCCACCATGTGGCGCAGCAGCAGCGCGGCGTCCTCGACGGTGCGGGCGAACGGGCCCACCTGGTCGAGCGACGAGGCGAACGCGATGAGCCCGTAGCGCGAGATCGCGCCGTAGGTGGGCTTCATGCCGACGATGCCGCAGAGCGCCGCGGGCTGGCGGATGGAGCCGCCGGTGTCCGATCCCAGCGACCACGGCACCTGTCGCTGCGCCACCGACGCGGCCGACCCGCCGCTCGACCCGCCGGGCACCCTCTGGTGGTCCCACGGGTTGAGCGTGTTCTTGTAGGCCGAGTTCTCGGTGCTCGACCCCATGGCGAACTCGTCCATGTTGGTCTTGCCCACCACGATGGCGCCGGCGTCCTGGAGGCGCTGCACGCACGTGGCGGTGTACACCGGACGGAAGCCCTCGAGCATGCGGGAGCCCGAGGTGGTGACGATGTCGCGGGTGGAGAGGGCGTCCTTGATGGCGATGGGCACGCCGGCCAGCGGCGGGCGCTCCGGCATGGCGTCGATCGCGCGGGCGCGCTCGCGGGCGCCGTCGCCGTCGATGGCCAGGAAGGCCTCGACGTCGTCGGCCTCCACCGCGGCCAGGTGGGCGTCCACGAGCTCGAGCGAGGTGGTCTCCCCCGCCTGCAGCGCGGCCACCTGCTCAGCGGCCGTGAGGTCGCGAAGCGCCATCAGTCCATCCTCGGGACGCCAAAGGACTCGTCCACCACGTCGTCGGCCTCGCGCAGGGCCTCCTCGCGCGGCAGGCTCGGGCGCGGCACGTCGGCGCGAAGGACGTTCTCGAGGGCCAGCACGTGGGTGGTGGGCGGCACGCCGTCGAGGTCCATGGAACGGATGGCATCGATGTGCTCGAGGATGCCCGAGAGCTCCTCCTGCATCACCTTCTCCTCCTCGGGCTCCAGGCGGAGCCGTGCGAGGCGCGCCACGTGGCGGACGGTGTTCTCGTCGATCATCGGCGGCGGACTGTAGCCGAGCGCCCGCGGGGTGGCTGGTACCGTCGGGACATGGACGGCGAGCTCGAGCTGATCCGGCGCATCGCCGCCCGGGTGGGCGTGCGCGGGGGCGTGAGCACCGGCATCGGCGACGACGCCGCCGTGCTCGACGACGGCACCGTGCTCTCGCTCGACATGGTGGTGGACGGCGTGCACGTGCGGCGCGACACCCACTCCCCCGCCGACATCGGACACACGGCGCTGGCCGTGAACCTCTCGGACATCGCGGCAATGGGAGCGGTGCCGGTGGCAGCGCTCGTGGGCCTCGGCGTGCCGGAGGGTCTCAGCGGGGACGAGATCGATGCCATGTACACCGCCATGGAGCGGCTGGCCGCAGCCAACGGCATGAGCATCGCGGGCGGCGACGTGTCGGCCTCCCCGGTCCTCACGCTCTCGGTGGCGATCATCGGGCGCACCCCGGCCGGAGTGCGCCCCGTGCTGCGCTCGACAGGGCGGCCCGGTGACGTGCTCGTGGTCACCGGTCCGCTGGGGGCGTCGGGCGCCGGGCTCGCGTTGCTGCACGACCCCGCGCTCGAGCCGGACCTGCCAGCACGCGATGCCCTCGTGGCCGCACACCTGCGGCCCACCCCCAGGGTGCGCGACGGCCTGCACCTCGGCGAATCGGGAGCCACCGCCATGATCGACATCTCCGACGGCCTGCTGCTCGATGCCGACCGGGTGGCACGCGCATCGGGGCTCGTCGCCGAAATCGACCTCGATGCGCTGCCTGTCGCCAGCGGCGTTGCCGAGGTGGCCCGGGCGAGTGCGCCTGATGCCGACCCCGTGCTCTTCGCGGCGACCAGCGGCGAGGACTACCAGCTCGTCGCCGCCCTGCCGCCATCAGCAGGCCTGGAGCCGCACGTGACCGTGGTCGGCCGCCTTGCCGACGGCGCCCCCGGGGTCCGCGCGCTGCGGCACGGGCGCGACGTCACACCGTCACGCCTCGGCTGGGAGCATCGGGGCGACTAGGAGCGCGAGCGCTGGGTGACACGCCGCCAGAGCGCCGATGGCCACCAAGTGCGATCTCCGAGGTCAAGCACGATCGCGGGCACGAGCAGCGTGCGCACCACGAGGGTGTCGAGCAGCACTCCGAATGCGACGAGGAATCCGATCTGGGTGATGCTGACGAGCGGCAGCACAGCGAGAACGGCGAAAGTGCCCGCCAGCACCACTCCGGCCGAGGTGATGACGCCTCCGGTCACCGCAAGGCCGCGCAGCATTCCCTCGCGCGTGCCGAATTGCTCGGTTTCCTCGCGCACGCGGGCCATGAGGAAGATGTTGTAATCGACGCCCAGCGCCACGAGGAAGATGAATCCGAACAGCGCGAGCGCGGGGCTCTCGCCCGCGAAGCCCCAGAGGTCGAACACCAGGCTGGCGATGCCCATGCTCGCGAGGAACGACAGGATGACTGTTCCGATGAGGATGAGCGGGGCGGAGATGGCGCGCAGCAGCAGCCCGAGGATGATCACCACGACGATGAGCACGATCGGGATGAGCAGCCTGAGGTCGCGCTGCGAGGCGGCGTCGAGATCGGCCTCGGTCGCGGTCGGACCACCCACCAGCACGCCCTCTCCCCCGGCCTTCTTGCCCGCGGCGCGGATGGCGCCGATCGTGGAGTACGCCTTGGTGCTGTACGGCGGATCGGTGAGGGTGACGTCGTAGAGCACCCCGGGCTCGCCCCTGCCGATCGGCCGCAGAGAGCTGACGCCCCGCGTGGCCTTGATCGCTGCGATCACCTTCGCCTGATCCGCGCCCGGGGGCACGATGACGCTGGTCGGCGCCGACGCTCCGGCCGGGAACGCCTTGTTGATCAGCTCCTGCCCCTGGATCGACTGGACGTCGCCGCGGAAGTCGTCCGCCGATGTGAGGCTCGGGCTGTAGGACAGAAGGCCGAAGCAGAACGCGGCGAGGATCACCGCGGTCGTCACCCAGATGGCGCGCGGACGCTTTCCCACCCGGTCGGCAACGCGGCGCCACCAGCCCTGGGTCTCGTTGCTGCCGGTGGACCCATACCGGGGGATGAATGGCCAGAATGCCCAGCGCCCTCCGAGCAGCAGCAGGGCCGGCAGCGCGGTGACCATCACGAGCATGGCCACGGCCACGCCGAGCGCGCCGATCGGGCCGAGTCCTGCCGTACCGTTCACCTCGGCGATGCTGAGGCACAGCAGCGCGGCGATGACGGTGCCGGCCGAGGCCACGATGGCCGGGCCCGCTCGCTTGATGGCGATCGCCATGGCCTCGTGCTTGTCCTCGGTGCGACGGAGTTCCTCGCGGTAGCGCGCAGTGAGGAGCAGGGCGTAGTCGGTGCCAGATCCGAAGACGAGCACGAGGAGGATGCCCGCGGACTGCCCGTTGACGATCACGCCGGCGTCGGCGATGAGGTAGCCGAGGGCCCGCACGGTGATCTCGGCGAAGCCCAGCGCGATGAGCGGGAGGATCCAGAACACCGGGCTCCGGTAGATGATGAGCAGGAGGAAGAACACCAGGAGCACGGTGGCGAGCAGCAGGTTGGTGTTGATTCCGGCGAACACCTCGATGGCGTCGGCCGAGATGCCCGCCGGGCCGGTGACCTTCACGACGAGCCCCGGTGGCGCCGCTGCGGCGAGGTCGTCGCGCAGCTTCGTCACTTCCTCCAGCAGGAGGTCGGAGTCGCCGTCCACCTTGAGGTTGGCGATGAGCAGCTGTGCCGTGCCGTCCTTCGACACCGGGCCGGGCACGAGCCCGGGGGGCTCCACGCCCTTCGGCAGGGGGTTGTTGAACGTCGCGGTGGCCTTCGCGAGCGCGGCACGGTCGGCTGCGGTGAGCCCGCCCTCGCGCTGCGCCACCGCCACGGCCGGCGTGACGTCCCCACCCGGGAACTTCTCCTGCAGGTCGAGCACCGTGACCGACTCGGCGGCGCCCGGGAGGAAGCTCGAGGGCTCGTTCGACTGCGCCGACTCGAACTTCGAGGCCAGCGGGAACAGCGCGACCAGGATGAGGATCCAGATGCCGAGCACGATCCACTTTCCCCACTTCGTGGCAGGGAAGGTGGCGATGCGGGAGAGGGCACTTCTCACCCGGGCGACACTACCGGCGCTGCTTGCGCGCGCACCGAGTGAACGGTCATTCCCGGCACGTGGCGATACCGTGCAGGGCGTGCAGGAACTGATTTCGCCACTCGATGCCTTCGAGGCCCTCGTGGAGGAGGCTCTGGAGGACATCCCCGAGCCCTTCGCGTCGGCGCTCGACGAGGTGGCGCTCATCGTCGAGACGCAGGCCGCCGGGCGTTCGCTCTACGGGCTGTACGAGGGACACCCGCTCACCACGGGCACGATCCCATCGGGGGCGATCCCCCCGCGCATCACGATCTACATGCACCCGATGGTCGACCACTTCCGCGACCCCGCCGTGCTGCGTCACCAGGTGCGGGTGACCGTGCTGCACGAGATCGGGCACCACATGGGACTCGACGAGGACCGCCTCGACGAGCTCGGCTACGCGTGAGTCACGCCTGAGCCGAGCCCGCCGGGCGGGCGACGCCGCGCGATCCGGCTACGCGCGCGCGGGCGCGTTCTCGAGGCCGGTGACGTTGATCGAGGCCTCGCCGCCGTAGCGCTTGTTGAGGTTGATGATGATGGCGGTCATCCCCTCGATGATGATCGCGTTGGCCAGCGGGCCGGCATCCAGGCCGCGGCAGCCCGGGATGTCCTTGGTGAGCTCCACGACGGCCTCGCGGGCCTCCTTGCTCTTGCCGCACACGAGCACGTCGCCCTCGATGGGGTGACGCTCCTGCAGCGCTGCTGCAGGCAGGTTGTTGTAGGCCACGACCACCTTCGCCTCAGGGGCGAGGTCCTGGATCTGGTGGGCACACGAGGCGGCCGGCAGGTCGAGGACGGCCATGGCGCCGCTCTTGCCGAACTTGAGCGCGTTGACCACGCTCACGAGCACCTTCCCGGCCAGCGGCTCGGCGAGCGCGGGCATGGTGGCCTCGATGCCCTCGAACGGGATCGACAGCACGGCCATCTCGCCGGCGGCCGCGGCCTCGGCGTTCTCCATCGGCACGAAGGTGCCCTCCGGATAGGCCTCGCGGAGGCCCTCGGCGGCCTGGTCGGCGCGCTCCTGGCTGCGCGATCCCACGATGATCTCGTGGCCCGCAGCGGCGAACGTGATGGCGAGACCGCGACCGAGGTCGCCGGTGCCGCCGAAGATCGCGATCTTCACGTGATGATTCCCCTCGTAGGTTCGTCCCCCATCCGCCGCTCAGCGGATTGGAGCGTGTTCGCCAATAGGAAAGCGATTGTCATGGGTCCCACGCCCCCGGGAACGGGAGTGATGGCCCCGGCGACCTCCGCCACCTCGTCGTAGGCGACGTCGCCGCAGAGGCGATCGTCAAGGCGATTCATGCCCACATCGATCACCGTGGCACCGGGCTTGACCCAGTCGCCGCGCACCATCTCCGGCACCCCGACCGCCGCCACGATGACGTCGGCCTCGCGGCACACGGCGGCGAGGTCGCGCGTGCGCGAGTGCGTGATGGTCACGGTTGCATTGCGCTCGAGCAGCATGAGCGCCTGGGGCTTGCCGACGATCACCGACCGCCCGATCACGACCGCGTTGGCGCCCTCGAGGTTGACCCCGGCGTCGTCGAGCAGCCACATGACGCCGCTCGGCGTGCACGGGCGCAGGCACGGCTCGCCGCGCACCAAGTGCCCGATGTTCACCGGCGAGAAGCCGTCGACGTCCTTCGACGGCGCGATGTGTGCCGCGATGGCCGGCTCGGCCAGCGGCTCCGGCACCGGCAACTGCACGAGCATGCCGTCCACCGCGTCGTCCGCCGCAAGGCGATCGAGCAGGGCGTCCATCTCGGCCTGCGTGGTGCCCGCGGGCAGCTTCATGCGCTCCACCGACATGCCGGCCTCCTCGGCCTGCTGCGCCTTGTTGCGCTGGTAGATCTCGCTGGCGGGGTCGTCCCCCACCTGGATCCCCACCAGCCCGGGCTTGCGTCCGTGCCGCTTCGCGAAGGCAGCGCAGCCCTCGGCCACCCGCTCGCGCACGCGCCGGGCGGCGTCCCGCCCGTCGATCACCGTGGCGCTCATCCAGCCACCTTCCTCATCGGTGCCATGTCGGCCATCAGCACACGCTCCTTGTCGTCGAACCTCACCTGGATCAGTCGCCCCTTCTGCTGCAGCCCCGTGATCACGCCCTCGCCGAACGACTCATGGACCACCGCGTCACCGATGTCGAAATCGGGAGCGATGATGCTGGTGCCCGCCCCGACCGAGGCCATGGAGCGCCGCGCCGGGCGCCCGAGTGCATCATCGGGGATCTCCTCGATGAAGCGCGAGGGGATCGAGTACATGCGATTGCCGCGCAGCGCCCGGCTGTCGGCATGCGAGAGGATCAGCCGCTCCCGCGCCCGGGTGAGCGCCACGTAGCAGAGGCGCCGTTCCTCCTCGAGGCCATCGGGGTCGTCAATCGACCGCATATGGGGGAAGAGCCCCTCCTCAAGACCCGTCACCATGACCACGTCGTACTCGAGCCCCTTGGCGTTGTGCACGGTCATTAGCGTGACGGTGCCGGAGTCGTCCTCGGCGTCGTCCACCGCAGACACCAGCGCCACCTGCTCGAGGAACCCCGAGAGCGAGGGCTGATCCTCCCGGGCGGCGTACTCGGCAGCCACCCCCAGGAGCTCCTGAAGGTTGTCGAGGCGCCCGAGGCCGGCCTCGGCGGGACCATCGGCGAGCAGGGCCTCGCGCAGCCCGGAGTCCTCGATGGCGCGTTCCATCACGCGCTCCGGCGGTGCGCCGGAGGCATCCATGTCGCGCAGGCGCTCGATGAGGACGCCGAGCGACGTAAGGGCATCGCGCTGGGAGGCATTGAGCCCGGGCACCAGCTCGGGGTCACGGGCTACAGCGTCCATGGTGGTCCCGTGGGCCTCTGCCGACTCGGCCACCTTGGCCAGGGCGGCAGGGCCGAGCCCGCGCTTGGGGCTGCCGGCCGCGCGCGTGAAGGCCTCGCGGTCGGCCGGGTTGGCCACCACGCGCAGGTAGGCCATGAGGTCCTTCACCTCGGCCCTCTCGTAGAACCGCGGACCGCCCAGCACCTGGTAGGTGATTCCCGACCGCACGAGCTGGTCCTCGATCACGCGGCTCTGGGCGTGAGTGCGGTAGAAGACGGCGATCTCGTCAAGCGATCGCCCCTCGGCGGTGGCGCGGCCGATCTCGCGCACCACCAGCCGGGCCTCATCGTGCTCGTCGGTGCACACCTCCACCGCCACTGGCTCGCCGCCCTCGCGGTCGGTGAAGAGGCGCTTCGGGTGGCGCCCCCGGTTGTTTCGCACCACGGCGTTGGCCGCCTCGAGGATGGTCGAGGTGGACCGGTAGTTCTGCTCGAGGGGGATGACCACCGCGTCGGGGTAATCGGCCTTGAACTCGAGGATGTTGCGGATGTCGGCGCCGCGCCACGAGTAGATGCCCTGGTCGTCGTCGCCCACCACCATCACGTTGCGCTCGGGCTCGGCGAGGATCCTCACCAGCCAGTACTGCGCGTGGTTGGTGTCCTGGTATTCGTCCACCAGCACGTGGTCGTACAGCGCCCGCATCTGCTGCGCGATGGGCGGCGCCTGTTCGAGCAGCAGCGCCCAGGAGAGCAGCAGGTCGTCGTAGTCCAGCAGGTTGCGCGCGCTCTTGCGCGTCACGTAGTCGGCGAAGCAGCGCTCGATGTCCCCGCTCCAGCTCAGGAAGTGCGGCCACTGATCGCCCAGGATATCGGCCACGTCGTGGCCGGTGTTCACGTGCCGCGAGT
>JAURGT010000026.1 GCA_030833665.1 Miltoncostaeales bacterium | reverse complement strand
TGAGGAAGCTCGGCACGTCCAGCGCGTCGCCGCTGTCGAACGACGGGCGCTCACGGCGGGGCTCGCTGGCGCGCTCGCGGCCGAAGGTGGGGCGGTCGCGCTCCGCGCGGCGGCGCACGATGTCCTTCGCGCCGTCGTCGAAGCCCGTGGCGATGACCGTGACGCGCACGTCGTCGCCGAGGGTGTCGTCCACCACGGTGCCGAAGATCACGTTGCAGTCCGGGTCGGCGGCCTCGCGCACCACTGTGGCGGCCTCGTCCACCTCGAACAGGCCGAGGTCCTTGGTGCCGGCGATCGAGAGGATCACGCCGGTGGCGCCCTTCATGCTCGTCTCCAGCAGCGGAGACGACGTGGCGGTGCGGGCGGCCTCGGATGCGCGGTTCTCGCCGGTCGCGATGCCGATGCCCATGAGCGACGAGCCGGCACCGCTCATGATCGTGCGCACGTCGGCGAAGTCGAGGTTGATGAGCCCGGGGACCGTGATGAGGTCGGTGATGCCCTGGACCCCCTGGCGCAGGACGTCGTCGGCCATGTTGAAGGCCTCGGTGATCGGCGTGTTGCGGTCGACGATCTCGAGCAGGCGGTCATTCGGGATGACGATGACGGAGTCGACCTGCTGGCGCAGGAGCTCGATGCCCTCGTCGGCGCGCCGCGTGCGCTGGCGACCCTCGAAGGCGAATGGCTTGGTCACCACACCAACGGTGAGGGCGCCCTGCTCGCGCGAGATCTGGGCGATCACGGGCGCGGCGCCCGTGCCGGTGCCCCCGCCCTCGCCGGCGGTGACGAACACCATGTCGGCGCCGCGCACGGCCTCCTTGAGCTCCTCGCGGCTCTCCTCGGCGGCCTCCCGGCCGATGCGCGGGTCTGCGCCGGCGCCGAGGCCCCGCGTGATCGTGCCGCCGATGTGAATCTTCACGTCGGCGTCGCAGCCCGTGAGCGCCTGCGCGTCGGTGTTGACGGCGATGAACTCCACGCCGCGCACACCGTGGTCGATCATCCGGTTGACGGCGTTGGAACCTCCGCCGCCGACGCCGATGACCTTGATGACCGCCAGGTAGTTGCTGCTCTCCACGACCCCGGTCCTCCTCGGGTTCTCCCGGATTCCCCAACGCACGTTGCAGGGGGCTTGCAGACGTTTCGTCCGTTGCGACCCTAATCCTCCCTGCAGATGGGGTCAACCGCGGGTTGAGGCCACATCCGGTCGCGACGCCAACACTCAACCTGAGGTTGAGTGTTTAGCCTGAGGGATCTCCTGCCGCACTCGAATCGCCCGATCCGGAGCCATTCCCGGGCGATTCGTCGTCGCCGCTGCTCCCATCCCCGGCGCCGGTGGTGTCGGTTCCCCCGGTGGTGGACGTGCCCTCGGCGCCCTCGATGATCGGCACCACCTTGGATCCCAGCATCGGCCGTCGGGGGTTGGAGATGTCGAGGTAGGCAGCCTTCGCGAGCGTCTCCGGGGCCGCCTGCGACAGCACGGCGGCGAGGGCCTGGGCCTTCTCGGCCAGCTGCTCGGGCGCGCCGATGCGAAGCTCGAGCCCATTGGCGAGGTCGGCGAACAGGCGCCCATCGACGTAGCGCAGGTTGCGCAGGCGGCCCGCCACCTCTGGGGTGAGCCAGCCGACGAACAGCAGCGCGGCCCGATCGCCCGGTGCGGTGAGCACGCCGCCCGGCGGCAGGGCCTTCACCCGGATCACCGGCAGCCCCGCTGTGGCGTCGGCCTTGCCCATCACCTGGCCCGATGGCGAGAGCAGGTAGCGCCCGCCGGAGTCGACCGCCAGGATCGCCACGGGTTCGCCCATGGTGACGTCCACGGTGATCGACCGCGGCCAGTCGCGGGTGACGTTCACCTCGACGACGCCGGGAAACCGAGTGAGGGCTCTGCGCATGTCACCCACGGGCAGGCGAACCATGCTGCCGGTGCCGGCCACGATCTCGGCGGTCTCCTGCACGGCGGCCTTGTCCGGGCCGGTGTAGCCGTCCACCGTGACGTTCGAGATGCCGCATGCCGGACCGCTGACGATCCACAGGGCGAGCAGCAGCACGCCCACGCCGACCACCAGCCAGTAGGTGATGCCGCGCACGGCGCGGTTGTTGACGACGGCGGATGCCCGCTCGCCCGCGCTTGGCGGGCGCGGCTTCCTCGGCCGCCCCGCCCGCCGCGAGCCGCTTGGCCGACGTGGCCCCTTCGTCGACACCTACGTGATCTCCACCAGCGGTGGGGCGCCGATTCCCCACTCCGGATGCAGGTAGCGCACCTCGGCATGCAGCACGGGCCCACCGGCCTCGCGCACCCGCCGCCGCGCCTCGTCCATGAGGGCGATGACGTCCCGCGCGCGGGCATCGGGCCCGGCCTCGATGAAGTTCGCGTGCACCGGCGAGATGCGCGCGCCACCGATCGCATGCCCCTTCAGCCCGGTGGCCTCGATGAGCCGGCCGGCGGAGTCGCCCTCGGGGTTGGTGAAGACGCTGCCGAACGTGCGCACCCCCTGCGGCTGCGTGGATCGGCGGTGCGAGCGCAGCTCGGCAAGGCGCGCGCCAATCGCATCGGCGTCGCCGGGCTGCAGCAGGAACCCCACCGCGGCCACCACCTGATCGCCCTGCACCGATGTGGTGCGGTAGCCCATCGACAGGTCGTCGCGGCCCACCTTGCGGCGTCCGGTGGCGTCGCAGACCACGGCCCAGTCGAGCACCTGCGAGAGGTCGGACGAGTACGCCCCGGCGTTCATTGCGACGGCGCCCCCCACCGTGCCCGGGATGCTGGCGCCGAACTCCAGGCCAGCCAGGCCCGCGGCGGCGGCCCGCTGCACGGCGCGCGGCAACGACGCGCCTCCCCCGCACCAGAGCGTGCGCCCGCCGCGCACCGAGATGGAGGACAGCCGCCCGGCCAGCCGGATGACCAGCCCGCGGACTCCGGCGTCGTCGACGATGAGGTTGGAGCCCTTGCCCACCACGGCCACGGGCTTGCCGGCATCGGCGGCCCAGGCCAGGGCGTCGGTGACCGCTGCGAACGACGTGCACGTGGAGAGGGCGTCGGCCGGCCCTCCTACGCGGATGCTGGTGAGGGGCGCGAGCGGGGCGTCGCGCTGCACCGGGGCGCGCAGGTCAGCCATCCGCGCCCCCGAGGGCGGCGATGAGGGCCGGGCCCAGCGTGGTGATGTCACCCGCGCCCATGGTGAGCACGAGGTCGCCCTCGCGCAGGTCGGGCACGATCACCGCCGGCACGTCGGAGAGCAGCGGCACATAGAGCATCTCGCCCGGCCCGCGCACGCTGCGCAGCACCAGCTGGCCGTCCACGCCGGGCTCGGGATCCTCGCGCGCGCCGTAGACATCGGTAACCACCACCACGTCGGCCGCCGACAACGCCTTGCCGAACTGCTCGGCCAGCTCGCGGGTGCGTGAGAAGAGATGGGGCTGGAACACCGCGACCACCCGGCCAGGGTGCAGGTCGCGCGCGGCGCGCAGCGTGGCCGCGACCTCCGCCGGGTGGTGCGCGTAGTCATCGACCACCTGCACGCCGGCCGCGGTGCCCTTGCGCTCGAAGCGCCGCCCCACGCCGGTGAAGGGGGCGATGCGCGCGATGGCGTCTGCCGGTTCGACCCCGCACCAGTCGGCCAGGGCCACGGCGCAAGCGGCGTTGGCACGGTTGTGCGCGCCGGGAGCCGCGATGTCGAGTGCGAGGGCCCGGCCGTCGGTCAGCACCAACTCGGTGCCCTGCACCCTGCCCCACGCCCCGTCGGCATCGCCCACCAAGCGCACGGGGCACGGCGCCGCCTCGGCCACCGCGCGCGCCCGGGCGTCCGGCCCGGCCACCAGCAGGCCGTCGGAGGGCAGCGCAGCGACGAACTGGCGGAAGACATCCTCCACATCATCGATGGACGCGTAGGTGGAGTGGTGGTCGTGGTCGACGTTCAGCAGGATCGCCGCCTCGGGGGCCAGCCGAAGCAGCGAGCGATCGCTCTCATCGGCCTCCGCGCAGAACCACGGTCCGTCACCCCACGCGGCGCCGGTGCCGCGGCCCCAGGGCACCTCCGCCCCCACGCACAGCGTGGCCCCGCCCAGGGCGAGGGAGAGCATCGCGGTGGTGGTCGACTTGCCGTGGGCGCCGGCCACCGCCAGCCCACGCGTGCCCTGCATGAGCATCGCCAGCAGGTCAGACCTGTGCAGCACCGTCAGCCCGCGCTCGCGCGCGGCCACGATCTCGGGGTTGTCATCGGGTATCGCCGTGGACGCCACCACGGCATCCACGTCAGCGGGCAGCGCATCGGCGCCGTGGCCAGCCCGCACCGCGGCGCCGGCCGCGCGCAGGGCGTCGAGCCCCGGGCCGTCCTCGCGGTCGGTCCCGGACACCGTCCACCCCTTGCCCAGGGCCAGCAGGCCGAGCGCGCTCATGCCGGCGCCGCCCGCTCCCACCAGGTGGATGCTCCTCTCGCTCACCGGCGGCGCAGGAGGCGACGGCCGCGCCGCGGGGGGCGCGCAACCGACTCGACCATGTCGGCAATGCGCTCGGCAGCGTCCGGGCGGGCGGCGGCGCGGGCGGCGTCGCCCATCACCTCGAGGCGGCCGGGCTCGGCGAGCAGGGCGCCCACCAGTTCGCGCAGGCGCTCGCCGGTGCACTCCTCGTCGGTGAGCATGATCGCCGCGCCGGCCTCCGACAGCCACCGCGCGTTGCCGGTCTGGTGGTCGGCGGTGGCATGCGGATACGGGATGAGGATGGCCGGTCGGCCCACCGCGGCCAGTTCGAACACCGATCCGCCCGAGCGGGAGATGACCAGGTCGGCGGCCGCGATGGCGTGCGGGAAGTCGTCGAGGAAGCCGTAGACGTGGTAGCGCGGCCCGCAGCCCGCGGCCTCCACGCGCGCGCGCACATCGGCCTCGTTGCGCTCTCCGGCCACATGCACGACCTGGAAGGGCGGCGTGGGGCAGAACGCGCTCATGGCGGCGTCGTTGATGGACTGCGCGCCCTGGCTCCCTCCGGCCACCAGCACGCAGGTGCCCGATGGGTCGATGCCCAGCTTCTGGCGCCCGCCCTCGCGAGTGGCCTCGCGCACCGCGCGGCCGACCGGACGCCCGGTGACCGTGTACTTGCGCCCGCGGCGCCCGGCCACGGGAAACGCCAGCGCCACGCGCTTGGCGAAGGGGGCGGCAAGGCGGTTGGCCAGCCCCAGGCGGGAGTCGGCCTCCATGAGCACCACGCGGCGGCGAGTGAGGCGCCCGGCAATGGCCGCGGGGCCCGCCATGTATCCCCCGCCGCCCACCACCACGTTGGCCTTGCGTCGGCGCAGCACGCCCATCATGCGCGGCACGGCGAGCACCGCCAGCACCGCGCGCCAGAGGTTCCTGATCGACAGCCGGCGCTCGAACCCGCGCAGCGGCACGTGGTCCTCCGGGTAGCCGTTGCGCTCGGGGATACCCGATCCGGCTCGGCCGCCCACTCCGACGAAGCTCACCTCATGCCCGCGGTCGCGGAGCTCCTCAGCCAGCGCGAGCGCCGGCATGATGTGCCCGGCGGTCCCCCCGGCCGCGATCACCACGCGCAGGGGCGTCGGGGACGGCCGAGAGTCGTCGCCCGCGCGATCGCCGGCTGATTCCCACGAGGATCCCGCTGGCTGCGGTGAGGACGACGAGGCTGCTTCCCCCATAGCTCACGAAGGGCAACGGCACGCCGGTCACGGGGAGGAGGCCGAGCACCGCGCCCAGGTTGACGATCGCCTGGATGCTGATGAGCGACACGAGCCCGCCGGCCAGGAACCTCAGCCGTCGATCGGGTGCCGCTACCGCAATACGGTAGCCGCTCCAGATGACGGCCCCGAGCAGGGCGATGACGCCCACCACTCCCACGAGCCCCAGCTCCTCGCCGATGGTGGCCATGATCATGTCGGTGTGCGCTTCGGGCAGGTAGTTCACCTTCTGCAGCCCGTTGCCCAGGCCCACGCCATCCACCCCACCGCTGCCGAGCGCCAGTTGCGCCTGGGTCACCTGGAAGCCCTTGCCCTCGGGATCCGACCACGGGTCGAGGAACGACGTGAACCGGGCCATGCGGTAGGGGGCGATGGCGACGAGCGCGGCGGTGGCCACCGCCGCGCCGCCCGCGAGTATCAGCAGAATGCGACCCGGCACGCCGGCGATCACCAGCATGAGGAATCCGGTGCCGAGCATGACTGCCGTGGTGCCGAGGTCGGGTTCGAGCATGAGCAGCACGCCCATCGCCACCATGAGCCCGACCGGGATCTTCAGACCATCCCAGGTGTCGATTCGATCGATGTTGCGCGCGAGGTAGGCGGCGAGCCACACGATGAGCGCGAGCTTGGCGAGCTCAGACGGCTGCATCTGCACCGGCCCGAGGCCGATCCAACTGCGGGCGCCGTTGGCCTCGATGCCGAAGCCCGGAACGAGCACCACCAGCAGCAGGCCGAGAGAGAGCAGCACGGCGGGCTTGCCGAGTCGCAGGATGAAGGTCGTGTTCACCCGGGCGCACACGGCAAACGCCACCAGCGCCAGCACCGCGAAGATGCCCTGGCGCATCAGCGTGCCCGACGGGTTCTCGTCCGACAGCAGCGCGCTCGCGCTGGACGCCGAGTACACCATCACCACCCCGATGCACACGAGCACCAGGATGGCCAGCGAGAGCACCGCCTCGGGGGCCACGTCGCCGCCCACCCGGCGGTTGGCCGACGTGGCGGTGCGACGGCGGCTGTCAGAGGGCGCGGGCGGCACGGGGAGTGTTTCGCCGCGCGCGCGCCGTTCCCTACCCCGCGCCGGCCTCCCGCGCCGACTCGCGGAACACCTCACCGCGATGCTCGTATCCCGAGAACTGGTCGAACGATGCGCATGCCGGTGCGAGCAGCACGACATCCCCCGATGACGCCTCCGCCGCCGCCTGTGACACGGCCGTCGGCAGGTCGGGCAGCAGCGTCCACTCGACCTTCTCGGCCTCGAGCGCGCGGGCGATCTCCGGGCCTGTCTCGCCAATGAGGTACGCGTGCACCACCGCTCCCTGCGCCGCGCGCGCCAGGGCCTCGAACGGCGTGCCCTTGCTGCTGCCCCCAGCGATCAGGCGCACGCGCTGGGGATAGGCATCGAGCGCGGCGATGGCCGCCGCGGGGTTGGTGGCCTTGGAATCGTTGACGAACGTGACGCCGCCGGCCGTGCCCACCACCTCGAGCCGATGCGCGACGCCCGGGAACGTCGCGAGTCCGCGGGCGATCTCCTGAGCGCCCAGGCCTGCGTGCGCCGCCATGGCCGACGCCGCCATGACGTTCTCGCGATTGTGTGCTCCAAGCAGGGGAATATCGCTCCAGTCCGCCACCAGCCCGAGCCCCAGGACGTGCAGCCCCCCCTCGGCCCATGACACGGCGTCAGGCCCCGGCGCGCCAGACGCCACCACGCGCCGGGCGGGCGCCGCACCGGTCGACTCCATGTCCTCCGGAAGGATCGCCAGGTCGCCCGGCTCCTGATGGGCGAACAGGTTGAGCTTCGCCTGCCGGTACGCCGCGAAGTCGGGGTAGCGATCCATGTGATCGGGTGTCACGTTGAGCAGCACGGCGGCGTGCGGCCGGAACGTGGGGATGTCCTCGAGTTGGAACGACGAGCACTCGGCCACCAACCAGGTGTTGCCGGAGACCTCCCCGGCCAGCGACGCCATGGGCGTGCCGACATTGCCGCAGGCCACGGCATCGAGGCCCCCCTCACGCAGAAGGTGCGCCAGGAGCTCGGTGGTGGTGGTCTTCCCGTTCGTGCCGGTGACTCCCATGATCGGGTTGGACATCGCCCGGGACGCCAACTCGATCTCGCTCCACACAGGCGTGCCGTTGGCATACGCGGCGGCCAGGGGGGCGAACTCGCGCGGCACGCCCGGACTGCGCACCACCAGGTCAGCCGTCACCGGCTCATCGCTCGGGGCGCGCACCTCGATACCCGCAGAGAGCAGGTCGGGCGCCTCCACCGGCGCGGAGTCGACCGCCACCACATCCCACCCCAGGTCGCGAAGAAGCACCGCTGCTGCGCGACCCGACTTCGCGAGCCCCACCACGAGTGCCCGCCCGGGCTGCGGGAGTGCTGTCACGCCGGCAGCGTGCGGAAGAACAACGTGAAGCCGATTCCGGCGAAGACCAGGGCGATGAGCCAGAAGCGCACGATGATCTTGGTCTCGCTCCAGCCGGCCATCTCGAAGTGGTGATGCACGGGCGCCATGAGGAAAACCCGCCGGCGCGTGCGCTTGAACACCAGCACCTGGACCATCACCGAGAGCGCCTCGATGACGAATACCCCCCCGATGAAGATCAGGAGCACCTCGGTCTTGGTCATCACCGCGAGAGCCGCAATGGCCCCGCCCAGCGCGAACGAACCGGTGTCACCCATGAATATGGACGCCGGGTAGGAGTTGAACCAGAGGAATCCCACGCACGCGCCCATGAGGCACGCGGCGAGGATGGCCAGGTCGCGCTGCCCGGTGACCACGAAGGTCATCCCCACGTAGGCCAGCAGCGCAATCGCCATGGTGCCCGCGGCAAGGCCGTCGAGCCCGTCGGTGAGGTTGACCGCATTGGTGGCCCCGGCCAGCACCAGGAACACCACGACGCCGAACGCGATGGGCCCGATCTCGAGCGAGTAGGCCACCACGTGGAAGTCGATGGTGGTGGGCACGCCCACCACTCGCACGGCCAGCACCGCAAGCGCCACGGCGATCACCACGAGCCCGAGCATCTTCCACCGGCCCGAGAGCCCCAGGGAGCGCTTCTTGACGATCTTCATCCAGTCATCGATGAAGCCGATGGCACCGCAGGCGAGCGTGGTGGACAGCACGAGCATCGCCGCGGTGCTGTGCGAGGAGAGGATGAGGAAGGGCACCGCCATGGCGATGATGATGAGCAGGCCGCCCATGGTGGGTGTGCCCTGCTTCTCGGCATGGGCATCGGGGATCTCCCCCTGCGGCCGGATGAACTGCCCCACGTCGTGATCACGCAGCCAGCGGATGACCCGCGGGCCGAGGAACATCAGCAGCATGGCGGCGCCGATGGCCGCGATGAGCACGCGGGGCATCGGCTATGCGCCCCCGGTGATCGCCCGGGCCACGCGCTCCATGGCCATTCCGCGCGAGCCCTTCACCAGGACCATGTCGCCGGGCGCGATGAGGGCCGGGACCCCCTGCACCGCGGCGTCGGTGTCGGCGAAGGCGACGGCCTCCACGCCCTCGGCCCCCTCCGGGTATGACGCCGCCCGGGGCCCCACGGCCACCAGCAGGTCGACGCCCAGGTCGCGTGCGCGCTCCCCCACCCCCCGATGGAAGGCGGCCTCATCCGGCCCCAGTTCCAGCATGTCGGCGAGCACCGCCACATGGCGGCCGGGCCGCCGGCAGAGATCGGCCAGCGCGGCGGCCATCGCCGGTGGATTGGCGTTGTAGCAATCCTCGATCAGCGTGCCTCCGCCCGGCAGCGGGTGCTCGATGCCGCGCATCGCCGAGCGCTCGAGCACCACCTCGGCGCCGGGTTGCGGCGCCGTGCCGAGGGCGATCGCGGCCTCCACGGCCGCGGCGATGTTGCGCCGCTCCCACGCCTTGAGATCCCCCGCCGAAAGCGCGATGGCGGGATCATCGCCGAACGTGCGCACCGCGACGCCGGTGGGAAGCGCCGCGATGTGATCCTCGAGGAGGGGCTCATCGGCCGGCACCACGGCCACGCCATCGGCGGGGAGCCCGACGAGGATCTCCGCCTTGGCCGCGGCGATGGCCTCCACGGTTCCGAGCAGCTCCAGGTGCACAGGACCGACGGCGGTGATCACCGCGACATCGGGCGGGGCGAGCGCGGCGAGCTGGGCGATCTGCCCGGTGCCACGCATGCCCATCTCGATCACCGCGACCGCGGTGTCCTCCGGCAGGCCGAGGATGCTCAACGGCACCCCCACCTCGGTGTTGCGGTTGCCGGGCGTGCCCTCGGCGCGCACGCCGGCCGCGCGCAGCACCGCCACGATGGAGTCCTTCGTGGACGTCTTGCCGTATGACCCCGTGACGCCCACCACCTTGGCACCGAGCCGCGCAAGGGCCCCGCGCCCGATGAGGCCGAGGGCCTGCACCGGGTCTGCATGTACCAGCACGGCAGCGTCCGCGTCGCCCAGGTCGCCGCTGATGCTCGCCCAGGCATCCTCCGAGATGAGCACGGCCCCGGCGCCCGCCGCGATTGCCTGGGCGGCGTGAAGGCCGCCGTCCACGTTCTCGCCCGGCACGCCCACGAACAACTGGCCGGCCGACACCTCGCGGCTGTCAGCAGTGGCCCCGTCGCACGTGACGCCCTCGGCCCCGGCAACCTGCGCCGCGCCCGACCACGCGACCATGTCGGCAACAGGCGCCCTCATGCGGCCCTCTGCCCGCTGAGAACCTCACGGGCGACGTCACGGTCGTCGAAGGGGGTCACGACGCCCTGAGCCTCCTGTCCCGACTCATGCCCCTTGCCGGCGATGAGCACCACGTCGCCGGGGGCCGCGATGGCGATGGCCTCGGCGATGGCCGCCCGGCGGTCGGGCTGCACCATCAGCTCGGCCGGCCCCTCCGATGCCCCGGCCACGATCTCGGCGATGATGGCCTCGGGGTCCTCGCTGCGCGGGTTGTCGGAGGTGACGATGCACACGTCGGCGAGCGCGCGGCCGAGGGCACCCATCTGGGGCCGCTTGCCTGTGTCGCGATCGCCCCCGCAGCCGAACAGCACGATCAGGCGGCCAGTACCCGCAAGGTCCCGCGTGGTGTGCAGGACGTTCTCGAGCGAGTCGGGCGTGTGCGCATAGTCAACCAGCACCTGGAACGGCTGCCCTGTCTCGATGGGCTCGAGCCGCCCCGGCACGCCGCGAAGCGCCGCGATGCCCTGGGCCACCGCCGCCTGGTCGAGGCCCATGGCCTCCCCCACCGCCACAACGCCCAGCACGTTCATCACGTTGAAGCGTCCGCGCAGCACGCTTGCAACCTGCAGCGCGCCGCGCGGCGTGCGCACCGTGGCTGCGAAGCCCTCGGGGCCCATCTGCAGGCGCTCGGGTGCCACGTCGGCGTGCACGGAGTCGATGCCGTAGCCCAGCACCCCGGGGCGCAGCAGCTTCCTGCCCCACTCGTCATCGGCGTTCACCGCCGCCGGCGGATCTGCCCCGTGCCCGTCGGGCCGCTCGAAGAGCAGCCGCTTGGCGTCGAAGTACGACTGCATGTCGCCGTGGTAGTCGAGGTGGTCGCGCGTGAGGTTGGTGAAGATGGCGCCGGCGAACTGCAGCCCGGCCACGCGCCCCTGGTGCAGGGCGTGCGACGACACCTCCATGGCGCAGGCGGTGTCGCCTGCGGCGCGCATGTCGGCGAGGAGGGCCTGCATCTCCACGCTCTCGGGGGTGGTGTGGGTGGGCACCGACGACTGGCCGCCCACCACCACCTCGACAGTGCCGATGAGCCCGCAGGGCATGCCTGACGCCTGCATGACCGACCGCACCAGGTAGGCGCAGGTGGTCTTGCCGTTGGTGCCCGTGACGCCCACCACGCTCATGTGCTTCGAGGGGTCGCCGGACAGCCGCGACGCCATGATGGACATCGCGGCGCGCGGGTCGTGCGCCACCACCTGGGCGACCGGCAGTGCGAGCGGACGGGCCACAAGGAGAACGGCGGCTCCGCGCTGCACGGCGTCGGCCGCGAAGTCGTGCCCGTCGGCCGTGCTGCCGGGCAGGCAGGCGAAGAGATCACCCGGGGTGACGTCCGCCGACCGGTACCGGATGGCCGTGATCTCGGGGGTGGAATCGTCCTGCGCAACGAGCCGCGCGCCGGGCACGCCGCCGGTCAGGTCATCGAGCCTCATCCGGGGGTCACGTTACCAGCGCTCCCGGCTACGTCGTCACGGGGCGATTCGCAGGTGGCGCAGGGCGAATTCGGTGATCTGCTCGAACGCCGGGGCGGCAACGTCGCCACCGTAGAACGACCCCGCGGCGGGCTCGTCCACCATCACGGCCACGACCAGCCCGGGACGGGTGGCCGGCGCGTAGCCCACGAACGACGCGATGTAGTTATCCACGTACTGGCCGGTGTTCGGGTCGATCTTGTTGGCCGTGCCGGTCTTGCCGCCCACGGTGTATCCCTCGATCTTGGCTTCCTTGCCCGTGCCGTCGTCGCTCACGACCTTCTGCAGCATGATGTTCACCTGCTCGGCCGTGCGCGGGCTGATGATCTGCTGGCCGCGCGGGTGCGCCAGCACCGTGTCGCCGACCTTCTTGACCAGGTGCGGAGGAACCATGCGACCACGGTTCGCGATGGCGCCATAGGCCTCGGCGATCTGCGCGAGGGTCACCGAGATGCCCTGGCCGATCGGGATGTTCAGAATCGACACGCCCGACCAGTCCTCGTACTTCGGGAGCGAGCCCGACACCTCGCCCGGGTAGTCGAAGCCGGTCTTGGCCCCGAACCCGAACTTCTGGATCCACTCATATGTCTTGCGCTGCCCGAGCTTCTGCGAGATGAGCACGGTGCCGACGTTGCTCGAGTTCTGGAGGATCTCCTGGGTGCTCCACGAGACCGCCGGGCGGTAGTGGGCTTCCTTCAGCGTGCGGTCGTACATCGTGAGCGTCTCGGGCAGGCTGAACATCGTGTTGCGGGTGACCACGCCCTCCTCCAGGGCCCCGGCCACCGCAACGACCTTGAAGGTGGAGCCGGGCTCGTAGGCGTCGGTGATCGACCTCACGCGCTCGGTCTCGGGCTCGAAGGTGTCGCGATCGTTCGGGTTGAACCCGGGCACGGTGGCCATGGCCAGCACCTCGCCGGTGTCCGCCTTCATCACGATCGCCGATGCGGCCTCGGCCTCGTGGGTGTCCACCGTCTTTTGCAGCACCTCCTCGGTCTTCTGCTGCACGGCGCTGTTGAGGGTGAGCGTGATGGGCTTGCCCGGCGTGGGCGCGCGGTCTCGGATGATCTGCAGCGAGCGCCCATCCGGATCGCGGGCCTCCTCGCGGATTCCCTCCTTGCCCTTCAGGTGCGACTCCATGGTCTTCTCGAAGCCCGTGAGCCCCGCGCCCCAGTCGTCGGTCATGCCCACCACCTGCGCGGCCACGGCGCCCAGCGGGTAGAGGCGCTTCTGGGTGTCCTGAAGGGTGATGCCCGGCAGATCGAGCTTGCGCAGGTAGCGCTCGCGCTGCTGGTCGACGCCGGTGTTGAGCATGGCGTAGCCGCCGTTGCCCGAGATGCGCTGCTCCACCTCGTCGACGGGCAGGCTCACCGCGGTGGCGATCTTCTCTGCCGTGCCGCGCTTGTCCTTGATGAGGTACGGCGTGGCGGTGACGGCCACGGCGTGCTTGTCCACCGCCAACTCGCGGCCGTCGGCCGACATGATCGGTCCGCGCGGCGCTGGGAGCTTGATGGTGCTCTCGTGCTGGTCCTTCGCCTTCTGCGAGAGCTCGCCGGCCTCGACCGTGGCAATCCAGCCCGCGCGCAGCGCCATGATGCCGAGCACGCCGATCACGGCGACGGCGATGAGGTGGAGCCGCCGGGACGGCCCCTTCTCGTCCACCTCGCGCCGGCGCTTGCGCCGGGGCGTGTCAGCGCGTGCGGGGCGCCTGTCCCGGCGCAATGCGCGCTTCCTTCGGAACGCTCACGTAGGTCAGGCCGCTGCCCGGGGCAAGCACCATGCCAAGCCGCTTCGCCGCCTGCTCTACGACCTGCCCATCCTTCTCGGCCAGCACGGCGCGCAACCTGAGGATGTCGGACTGCGCCTGGTTGTACATGTCCACCGTGCGGCCGGTCTGCGTGGTGAGGTTGAGCCGCTGGACGTTGACGAACACCACACCGCCGAGCAGCAGGGCGATGAGCGGGATGAGCACCCAGGCGAGGCGCACGCCCTGGAGGTGCAGGCGCTCGCGCAGGGTGCGCGAGGTGCGCGAGTGGATGACGCGCGGCCGGGGCGGGCGCCCCGCCTGCCCGGGAGCGCGGAGGGGGTGACTGGCACCGGAACGGTGACTGTCACCGGGGTTCGCGCCGGGCCTCGCACCGGGGTAGGCCCTCCCCGGCGCCGCAGACACGCGGGCTGCCCCGGCACGGGTGCTCATGCGTCGGCCTTCCGGAAGACCCGCAGGCGCGCCGAGTGCGCGCGCGGGTTGGCGGCCACCTCGGCGGTGATGGCCTTCACGGCCTTCGGCGTGACCATGCGACCCTCGGGCTGCTGGCCGCAGCCGCATACCGGCATGTCGGGCGGGCAGATGCACCCGCGGGTGCGGTCGCGCAGGAAGCGCTTCACCATGCGGTCTTCCAGCGAATGGAACGAGATCACTGCGAGGCGCCCGCCGGGGTTCAGAAGGTCGAAGGCCTCGGGCAGGGCGCGCTCGAGGATGCCCAGCTCGTCGTTCACCTCGATGCGCAGCGCCTGGAACACCCGCTTGGCGGGGTGGCCGCCCGCGAACAACGCCGGCGTGGGCACCGCGCCGCGGATCACCTCCACCAGGTCGCCGGTGGTGGTGATGGGCTGCTCGTCGCGACGGCGCACGATGGCCCGGGCGATCTGCCTGGCGTAGCGCTCCTCGCCGTACTCGCGGAACCACCGGGTGAGGTCCTGCTCGGACGCCTCGTTCACGAGGTCTGCGGCGGTCACCGCGAGGGCGGGGTCCATTCGCATGTCGAGAGGCGCCTGTCGCGAATACGAGAAGCCCCGCTCCGCGGTGTCCACCTGCATCGACGACAGGCCGAGGTCCATCAGGATGATGTCGCTCTTCTCCCCGTCAGATGCGAGATCCCGCAGTCCGGTGGCGAAGTCGGCCCGCACCAGGCGGGCGGGGCACGGCATGTCCGCCGCGAGGGCCTCGAAGTGCCGTGCGGCCTCGGGGTCGCGATCGATGCCGATGAGCTCGCCGGTGGGACCCACGCGCGCGGCGAGCGCGGCGGCGTGGCCACCTGCGCCGAACGTGCAGTCCACCACGTGGTCACCCGGCTCGGGGGCGGTGAGCGCCAGCACCTGGTCGAGGAGGACGGGAACATGCGAGGCGCCGCCCGGAGCCGCCGGGGCGGCCTCGATGCGCGGCGCGGCGGCCGTCATCCCCGGCCCCCGTCGATGCGCTGGGCGAGGCGCGCGGCCCTCTGGGCCACGCCGTCCTTGCGCAGCTTCGCGAAGCGCTCTTCGAGCCGCTCGGGGTTCCAGAGCTCGAGGTACGAGCCTGCGCCCACCACCTTCACCTTGCCGTCGAGCGCCGCGTGATCGCGGAGCTCAGCTGGCACCAGAAGGCGACCCTGCTTGTCGAGGCCCTCCTGCTCGAACGCCCCGGCCAGCAGGAACCGGCTGAGCTCGCGCTGGTCGTCGTCGAGCACGCTCATGCGGCCGAAGGTGCCCTCGATGAACGTGGGCCACTCGAACCGGGGCACGACCACCAGGCAATCGTCGAGCCACCACGCGGTGACCGTGCCGTCTGCGAAGGGCTCCCGCAGGCGGGACGGAATTGCCAGCCGCGAACGGTCATCGAGGCTGCATTCGTACGTGCCGCTGAGAAGCCGAGGTGCCACGTGCGGGAACCTACCCCCGTGCTCCCCACAATGCAACCCAATTTCCCCAATTTGTTCTCCCAGCCCCCCACCGACCTACCCGGGAGCACCTCGCAACGGGTCGTGCGCCCCCGGCCGCGTTCGTGCAACGCGACGTGCGGTGAGAACACATGTTCCGTCCGACCGGAGTCGTACATTTGTTCGCATGAACACGCGAACACACCTCACGCTCGTCCCCGCCGCAGGCGCTGGGGCGCCCTCGTACCACCGCCGCACCCGCCGTCCCGGCGCCCCTCCCCCGGGTGGGCGCGCTGCCGGCGTCGCCGCGCTTGCGGCGGGCCTCACCCTGGGCCTGGCCCTGGGCGCCGCCGCCACTCTCGGCACCCACCCCGGCGACTACGCCATCCTGCTGCTGCCGGTGGCAGGCGCCGCCGGCATCACCCTCGCGGCCGCCTTTCGCAGCCGCGCGGTGGCCCTCAAGCGCCGCCGCGCCGCCCAGCTGCGCCGCGATCGCCTCGAGGCGCGCCGCGCGGCCGCCATGCCCAAGCCCGTCCTCGTGCACTCGCGCGACGAGTTCCGTCCGGTCCTCGTCGCCACCGGGTCCGTCGCGACGCCGTCCAGGCGCGCGGCGTAGGACCCCTGCGCCCGGGGGTGCTGCTCCCACCCCCGGGCGCTCGGGTCATCTTCCGAAGACCCCCCGTAACGGGGAGCACGCCCGCGCGCCCGACCCGGTAACGTCGCCCGCGTGAGCGACGTCGACCGGCTGGCCGTCTTCGGCGATATCCACGGCAACGCCGATGCCCTCGCGGCTGTCATCGATGCCATCCGCGATGCGGGCATCGCACGGGCGCTGTGCACCGGTGATGTCGTGCTGCGCGGTACCCAACCCGAGGAGTGCATCGCCGCGGTGCGCGAGACGGGCTGGCCATGCGTGGGCGGCAACACCGACCGCCGGGTGGCCAACAAGAAGATGAAGAAGCAGACCGACCTGCGCGATCTCCGCCCGGGAACCCGCACCTGGACCAAGGCCGTGCTCAGCGACGACGCAGTCGCCTGGCTCGATTCACTGCCAGAGCTCGTGGAGGACAACCTGGGCCCCCACCGCGTGGTGGCCATCCACGGAGATCGCACCGTGCCGCCGGGCCTGGTCGATCACGACGCCACCGACGGCGAACTCATCGCGATCATGGATGCCCTCGGAGCGGACGTGCTGGCCGTGGCCCACACCCACAAGCGCATGATCCGCAACATCGATGGCCGCATCGTCATCAACCCCGGAAGCGTGGGCGAGGGCACCGGCGACGACCACCGCCCCACCTGGGGCTGGCTCGAATCAGGGCCGGACGGCGTGCACGCGGCCATCGAGTACGTCGATGCCCCCCTCGCGCCCCCGCGCGACAAGAACCACCGCAAGGGCGAGTAGCCCCCTAGGCGCGCACCGCCAGGGCCACCAGCTGCCCCCCGTGCCCCATCGCGCGGGCGGTGGCAGCCACGGGCACCATTGCCGCGGCCAGCGCCCGGCCCAGCAGGCCCCGCCGCGGGTTCACCTGGGGATCGGCCCCGGGTGCCAGCGAGTAGGCGATGCCCGCGGGATACCCCCACCCCCCGCGCGTGTCGATGTCGCGCACCCCGAGGCCGGCCGCGCCGAGCACGATGCGCAGCGACTGCGCGTCGAGGTGCCACCGGTGGCGCGAGGGCTCCCACCCGTGCCAGCGCGGCCCGAACGCCCGGGCCTCGGCCGATGCACGATTCGGCACGGCCACGCTCAGCCGGCCACCGGGCCGCAGGATGTCGCGTACCGCGGCCAGCCCCGCGTCCATGTCGGGGAGGTGCTCGAGCACGTGCCACATCACCGCAGCATCGGCCTCGCGCCCGTCCATCACCTCGGCCAGACCATCGGTGCCCGAGCGCACCACCTCCACGGCGCCCGGCGGCAGCGAGGCCATCATCGCGTGGGCGCGCAACTCCTCCACCGGATCGGGCTCCACGGCGATCACCGTCATCCCCCGCTCGGCCAGCACCCGTGCGCGCAGCCCCGACCCCGCGCCCACGTCCACCACCAGCCCCCCATGCGGCAGCCCCTGCAGCAGGTGGTTCATGCCGCTGCCCACCATGCGCGCCGCCAGGCGGTCCTCCACCTCGAGCCCCGGCGCGAGCGCGGGCGCCGCCGCGGTGCCATCCGGAGGCGGATCCGTGAACCCCACCCCGCATACCCGCGAGAGGCACAGCCGGATGGCACTCGGCAGCCTCCCGGCACGGTCATGCGGCGTGAGCAGGTACTCCGAGTAGGCACCGCAGCGCGGGCAGGGCGGGGCGTCGGACATCGCGGTGACCATAACCGCTGCCGCCTCGTCCGGGCGGTCAGGGCGGCCCGATCCACGTCGGGAGCATCACGCCGGGCGGAGCCGTGCGCGGCGGGCGAGGGCGTCGCGGTGGTCGCGGCCTGCCCGGCGTGCTGGGACGTGGCGTGGCGATCGGCGCCAGCGGGGCCTCGATCAGCCGAATGATGGCGGGCAACGGGCGCACGGGCGCACGCCGGCCCAACGTTGTCGACCGCACCGCGAGCAGGCCGATGAACAGCAGAACGAGCACGATGACGATGCCGGCGTACTCGGCGGTGGTGGACCCGCGTTCGTTCATGGCCCCCCGAGGGCTATCCCCACCTGAGCGGCCATCTCAACGACCATGACCCCGAGCACGAGCAGCATCGCCCCCGGCACCATGACGAGCGCCACCACCAACTGGATCCTCGGCGCGGCACGGGCCGCCCGGTCCCGGGCGCGCTGCCGGCGCGCAGCGCGCAGGGCCTCCGCCTGCCCCGCCAATGCCGTGGCGAGAGGCGTGCCGAGTTCCTCCGCCTGGAGCAGGGACGCCACGAGGCGGCCGACATCCTCGGAGGCCGTGCGACTCGCCAGGCCCCTGTACGCGAGGCGACGCGGCGTGCCAAGCGCCTGATCCGACAACGTGGCCCGCACCTCCTCGCCCAGCGGCCCACCCAGTCGATCAGCAGCCAGGGACAGCGCCGGGTCCAGGGCCATCCCGGCCTCGACGCAGATCACCATGAGGTCGAGGAGGTCGGGCAGGGCCTCCACGATCGCCGCCCTCCGCGCCCGGGCACGCCGCGCAACGGCACGGTCAGGGCCCAGGCGCCCCATCAGCATCCAGAGCGGCGTGAGCACCAGCAGGAGCGGGGCCAGCAGCACCGCGGACGCCACGCCGAACGCGACGCCCGCGACCGCTCCGCCGGCGCGGGCGCGAACGATCACCGGGGCCGTGGCATCAGGCGGCAGGCCGGCGGTGATGAGGCCATCTGCATCCACCCGCCCGCCGATCATCGCCCGCACCGACGACGGCAGCGGGATGCCCGAGAGCAGCATCACGACGCCCGGCAGCGCATCGGCGCCCCGATGGGCGCGCAGCCTGCGGGCCAGGATCCATCCCATGACCCCGCTGACCAGCGCAGCCATGGCGAGCAGCACAGACGGGGACGGCATCACGGCGTGACCGCAGCGATGCGGCGGATGATGGCGATGCCCGCGAGCTGCAGCAGCGCCGCGACGACCAGCACCCCAGCGCCCACGGGAGTGGATGCCGTGCGGGCAATGAGGCCCGGGGCGGCGGCCTCCGCGAGGCCGGTCCCGACCAGCGGCAGGGCGGCGACCATCCATGCCGTGGCGCGCGCCTGGGCAGTGGCGCCCCTCAGCTCGCGGGCGAGGCGCCCGCGCTCCTCGAGCCGCGTCGCCATATCGCGAAGGGCCCGCGCAAGATCGCCCCCCGTTCGCCGCTGAACGAGGATGGCCGTGACGAGCAGGCCGAGATCGGGATCCGGCAGCCGCTGCGCAAGCACGGCAAGGGCATCGTCCACGCGAGCCCCGAGGTCCATTTCGCCCGACGCCCGTCGCAACTCCGCACCGAGGGGGTCGGGCGTATCACGGGCAGCGCGCACGATCGCCTGGCGCAACGACAACCCCGCCGCCACCGCGCTCGCCAGCATCTGCGCGACAGATGGCATCGCCTCGCCGACCCGCCGCAGATGGCGCCGGTCTGCCGCGGCGAGCACGAGGCGAAGCCCGACGACCCCGACGAGAAGCCCGGGCAGGGCAAGCACGGGGCGGCGCAGCACGAGCAGCAGCACCAGCGAGCAGGTGATGCTCGAGGCGATGGCACCCGCCAGCAGGAGGACAGGGTCAACCCCGAGGCCGGCGTGCTCCACCCGCCGGGCAAGGGCGGCGCCCCCCGGCAGGCGAGCCAGCACGGCGCCGCCTGCTGCCGGCCGCTGCGAGAGCGCACCGGTTGCAACGGCGGACCTCACCCCGGCAACCACGGCGAGAGCAGAGGCGGCAGCGAGCAGCGGACCCCCGACGCCGTTCATGCCACGCCCGTCCGGCGGGCATCGCGCTGCAGTTCGTCGCGCCAGCGAGCCGCTGACGGGGTCCACACGAAGCCCCCGGCGCCTTCCGGGCGCCACCTGCAAATGCGGCGCACCTCCGGCCCCTCGTGCCCACGGAGCACCTCCGCGAGTTCCACCGTGCGGCGGGCGCCGGATGCATCGCGGGCCTGATGCACCACCAGGTCGACGGCACTCGCCACCTGATCGGCGACCGCCCTCCACGGCAGCTCGAGATCGCCCATGAGCGCCAGGGTGACGAGTCGCCGCAGAGCCTCTCGCGGAGACGAGGCATGGAGGGTGGATAGCGAGCCCTCATGGCCCGTCGTAAGCGCACTGATCATGTCGAGGGCTTCACCACCACGGACCTCACCCACGATGATCCGGTCGGGGCGCATGCGCAGGGCGTTTCGCACGAGGGCGCGGATTGGCACCGCGCCACGCCCCTCCACGCCGGGCGGACGCGATTCGAGGCGCACCACGTGCTCGAGTGGAAGCCGCAGTTCAGCGGCGTCCTCGATGGTGATGACCCTCTCCGACGGGTCGATCGCCGCGCAGAGGGCCGCCAGGGTAGTGGTCTTGCCGCTGCCGGTACCGCCGGTGACCAGGATGTTCCTCCGCGCAGCCACTGCCGAATGGAGCGCGATGAGCATCTCCTCGGACAGCGCGCCGAGGCGCACGAGGTCATCGCCCTTCAGCCGCTCTCCGGGGAAGCGACGCACGGTGAGCACGGGACCATCGATGCTGAGCGGCGGAACGACTGCGTTGACGCGGGAGCCATCTGGCAGCCGGGCATCCACCATCGGGCTGGCCTCATCGAGACGTCGCCCGAGCGGGGCGAGGATGCGATCGATCACGTGGAGCAGGTGGTCGGCGTCGGCAAACCGCGTGCCGACCGGCTCGATGCGACCCGAGCGCTCCACCCACACGCGAGCGGGCCCGTTGACCATTACCTCGGTCACCTCGGGGTCGCGCAGGAGGGGCTCGAGCGGACCGAGCCCGAGCATGGCGTCGACGACCGCCATCACGACGGCCCCGCGGGCATCCGAGGGCAGGATGTGACGGCCGTCGTCGAGGGCGTCCTCGGCCAGCGCCGCCACCGCCTGTCGCGTTGCGCGGCCGGGCTCCACGAGCCCGCCCCGGACGATCGCCGCCCGGATCTCCTCGACCAAACGCGGATCCGCCACGGCCTCGGTCATCGCCGGCCCTGAACCGTGGCGATTGCGCGTGCGAGCCCCCGCCCGCGCAACGGATGCGCGTCCGCGACCCTCGCGGCCCCGCGATTGTCACGCGGCGCGGTTGCCACCACCTCGAGTGCGACAGCGCGCTCGAGCGCGCGCTGGGGGACCCGCTCGCCAGCGGGCAACTCCGTGGCCACAACCACCGCCGGCCGTCCCTGCACCGCCCGCGCCACATGCGAGGCGCGGCGAACCCCGTGCCCCGTGAGCGGCGCGAGCATCACGGCGAGGTCTGCCCGGCGCAGCAGGGCCGTCGCGAGCGCGGTGTCCCCGTGCCCCGCATCGACCACCCACGAGGCACGCGACACCACGTATGCCGCAACAGCCTCGACTGCATCGGCGCTCCAGTCGACGAGCGCGAGCGGGTCCCTGGCACCGGCCATGACATCGATGGCCGTCGCGTGCCGATGGACCAGATGCGCGAGGTGACCGGCATCGAGCTCGCTGCCCAGCGCACAGGCATCGTCGAGGGAGCGAGTGACGGGCACGCCCCAGAGGGCGGTAGGGCCACCGCCGTGGGGGTCGAGGTCGACCAGCAGCACCTGCTCGCCCGATTGCCGGCGGGCGAGCGCGAGCGCGCACGCGAAGGTGGTCGTGCCACAGCCCCCGGCCGCGCCGACGACGACGACCCCGCTCACGGCTCCGATGACGGACGGGTGACCACGCGCACCTCGCGGGCGAAGTCGAGCGCGCGCGTGACCTCCAGTGCCTGGGCCGCGGTGACGCGGAGCAGCAGGGCATCCCCGCTGCCATCACCACGTGAGGGGTCGTCGCGCATGATCGCGAGCACCTCAGCCCCTGACACCACCACGCGCGTGCGGCCGGCAAGCCCCTCCCCATCAGAGGCCAGCACATCCACCCGCGCCCCGGGTGCGGGCGCGCCGGCGGCCGCGCCGAGGGCTCGCAGGGGAACGGCCACTGCCCGCTCGCCGACCTGGAGGGGCTCCGGCCCGAGCCCCGGCATGCCGCCGAGCGCGGCCTGGGTGATGGGCTCGCCAGCGGCCAGCGGTGCGACGGTGCGACGGCCAGCGGCCTCAGCGCCCTTCAGCAGCATGCCCGGGAGCACGCCGCCCATGGGCACCGAGGCGACGGCGAGAAGGCCCCGTGTGCCACCACCGATCACCTCGCCCGCTGGGATCGCCCGGGCTGCGACCAGCACCTGCGCGCCAGGCTCCTCGCCGCGCCCCACGCCGCTCGCAAGCATGAACGCGCCGGCCGCCAGCACTGCCGCGATGATGAACCACCAGCCCGGCCTGCGCATGCGAAGGCCCCTCATGGCGTCTCCGCCCGCTCGCCGCACGATGGGCATGGCGCATGGGCCGCACCGCCGGCTCCGCACCAGCGACACGGACGCCACGCGCAGTCGCACCACCGCGCGAGCGCATCGGCCCCGACCGCCGGGACCATCACCTCATCCTCTCCCCATGGACGCAGCGGCAGGTTGACCGGCGACATCGCCGCGAGGCCCACGGCCACCTGCGCGCGGCGCAGCAGGTCGTCCGGCTCGGCGTCACGCGCCCACGCCGCGATGAGCGCGGCGGCCCAACCCGCCGCCGGCACCTCGGGGGGCAGCCACAGGAGGTCGTGTCCGAGCACGATGCTGATGGCCGCGAGTGGCGCCATCGCGGGGTCGGCCCACGGCGGGCGCGCGAGCACGAGCGCCTCGCGCCCGGCCATGTCGAGCAGGTCGATGACGGCATCCCCATCCACGCGGCCCGCCCGCCGTACGGGTGCCGGCGCGGCGTGAACACCATCGGCCTGCAGCAGGCCAGCCGCCTCGGCTACCTCGTGCGACATGACCAGCGCCACGGTGGCCGACTCAGGCGTCATCCGCGACGAGGCGGTATCCGAGGCCCCAGACGTTCACGACGTACCGCCGCCCGCCCGAGGCCTCCGCGAGCTTGCGGCGCAGCCGCGATGCATGGCTGTCGACGGTGCGGGTGCGCCCCATCGACTTGTAGCCCCATACATCGCGCAGCAGCTCCTGCTTGCTGACCACCCTGCGGGGGTCCCTGGCGAGTGCCGTGAGCAGCCCGAGCTCCTTCGCAGAGAGGACAACCGGCTCATCGGAGATCGTGACCCGGCGCGAACGCCGATCGATGACGATGTCATCAACCCTCAGCAGGCCCGCCGACCACTCACCATCAGCGCGACGCATGAGCGCCCGCAGGCGGGCGAGGATCTCCACATAGGCGAACGGGGTTCCCACCACCTCGTCGGCGCCGCGCTCGAGGGCGCGGACGACCCGATGAGGCTCTCCTGCACCGGAGACGCCGAGCACCGGGATGGCGGCGTCCCACGGATCCTCGGGCCCGCCCTCGCGCACGAGCCCCACCGCCTCGAGGCCACCAGCGGCGGGCATGTCGAGATCCACGATCACCGCCGATGGGCATGCGGTGCTCAACATGCCCTTCACCTCACCCGGGTCCGCGGCGAGCATCACCTCGAAGCGATCTGCCTCGAGGTCGGCCGCCAGGCTGCCGGACGCCGGACGGGGGCCCACCAGGAGCACCGAGCGATGGGGTGCCTGCGTTGTCATGAGATCCTCCGATCATCGGGGGAGCGGCGTGCTCCCGGTGACCGGATAACGCGCCAGGCGCACGCCTGCTCCCCCATCGCCCGGCCGTGATTCACCCACCGTGCGGGAAAAGCGAATCGCCCGTGAGCCACACGCGATCGCCAGGCACCAGCCGGAGGGCCCCGCTCCTGGCCTCGATCACCGCGTGCGCACCCCGGCATGAAGCGCCGCGCGCCGGAAGCGGGTCAACCACCCTGAGCACCACCCCGCAGCGATCCACGAATGCCGCTTCGATGCGCACGCGCAGGCCGATGCCGTGCACCGACCTGCAGGGCACGAGGATGAGCGCCTCGGCGCCTGCCGGGTCCGGGGTGCCCAGAAAGCCGACGAGCCGCGCGAGCATGCGGTC
>JAURGT010000025.1 GCA_030833665.1 Miltoncostaeales bacterium | reverse complement strand
GCTGCTGGTCATGTACGGCGTCTGGCGGCAGCGCTTCCCGTGGGCGGCAACGGCCTGGCAGCGGTTGATGATGAGGCGGGAGTCGTGCATCGGATCTCCGGAATGGCGCGGCGGTGGACAAAATTTGGCGGCTTCGTGAAGTGCTTTGCAAATTACCGTACAGCGTAAGGTGGCGCAAGGGGCACTTCTCGAGTCCGGTGACCCCCCGCATGCCGACGCCGCTTGCGGGAGGGGGCCGCTTTCCCTAGCCTTCGCCGTCGTTCACGGGCGGAGCCGCTTCCGCCTGCCCATGCATCGGAGGACCGTGCCCACCGCCCACCTCACCAAGACGACGAAGAGTGCGAAGCCCGGCGACGTAGACCGCCGCTGGTACATCGTGGACGCCGAGGGGCAGAACCTCGGCCGCCTCGCCTCCGTCATCGCCGAGACGCTCCGCGGCAAGCGGTCACCCTTCTACACGCCCCACACCGACTGCGGTGACTTCGTGGTGGTCGTGAACGCCGACAAGATCGCCGTGACCGGCCAGAAGATGGACAAGAAGCTCTACTGGCGCCACTCGGGATACCCCGGCGGCATCCGCAAGCGCACGCTCCGCGAGCAGCTCGAGCGCCGCCCGGAGGAGGTCATCCGCATGGCGGTGCGCGGCATGCTGCCGAAGAACTCCCTCGGCCGGAAGCAGCTCCTGAAGATGAAGGTGTACGCCGGTCCCGAGCATCCGCACGAGGCGCAGAACCCGGAGCCGCTGCGGCTCGAGAGGAAGGTCACCGCATGAGCACGTCCCCGGTCCGCATCCAGGCCACCGGCAAGCGCAAGACGTCGGTTGCCCGCATCATCCTCGAGCCCGGCGACGGCACCATCACGTGCAACGGACGCCCGATCGATGACTTCTTCGGCCGCAAGGTGCTCGTCACCGAGGCGAAGTCGCCGCTGGTGATCGCCGGCGTAGAGGGCCAGTTCAACGTGAAGGCCCGCCTCACCGGCGGTGGCATCTCCGGCCAGGCCGGCGCCCTGCGCCACGCCGTGGCCCGCGCCCTCGTCGACATGGACGAGAACCTGCGCCCCGAGCTGAAGCGCGAGGGATTCCTCACGCGCGACGCGCGCGAGAAGGAGCGCAAGAAGGCGGGCCTCAAGGGCGCCCGCAAGCGTCCCCAGTTCTCGAAGCGCTGAGCGGCACGGCGCCCCCGGCCCGGAGGCTCTTCGGGACGGACGGCGTCCGCGGGGTCGCGAACGCCGACCTCACCCCCGAACTCGCCATGGCCATCGGCCGCGCCCTCGGACGCGCGTCGGGAGCCGGTGGCACGGTGCTGGTGGGCCAGGACACCCGCCGCAGCGGGCCGATGCTCGAGGCCGCGCTGGCCGCGGGCATCGCCTCGGCGGGCAGCGACGTTGTGCTGGGTGGCGTCCTTCCCACGCCGGCGGTGGCCGAACTGGTGGCGGGCGATGCCGCCTTCACCAATGGCGTGGTCATCAGCGCGTCGCACAACCCGTTCCCCGACAACGGCATCAAGGTGTTCGGGCCCGACGGCTTCAAGCTGCCCGATGAGCAGGAGGCCGCGCTCGAGGCTCTGATGGATGACGACCCGGGTACCGCTGCGCGGCCCACCGGGGGCGCCGTGGGCGCCATCACGCCCTGGGACGGCGGCGTCGCCCTGTATCGCGAGCGCATCATCGCGCGCCTTGGCCGCGACCTGTCGGGCACGCGCATCGTCATCGACTGCGCGAACGGGGCAACCGTCACAACGGCTCCGGATGTGCTGGCCGCCCTCGGCGCGGACGTGGTGGCCATCGGCGTGCAGCCCGACGGAGTGAACATCAACGTCGACTGCGGGTCCACGCACCTGGGCGCCCTGCAGGCGGCGGTGCTGGCCGAGGGCGCCGACCTCGGACTGGCCTTCGACGGCGACGGCGATCGCGTGCTTGCAGTTGACGGCGCGGGCGAGGTCGTGGATGGCGACCAGGTGCTGGCGATCCTGGCCCTGTGGCTCAAGGGCCGTGGCGAGCTGCCGGGCCCTGCGGTGGTGACCACCACCATGACCAACCTGGGCTTCCGCCGCGCGATGGCCGGCGAGGGCATCGAGGTGCGCTGGACGGACGTGGGCGACCGCTACGTGCTGGCCGAGATGCGCGAGCACGGCTTCGTGCTGGGCGGCGAGCAGAGCGGCCATCTCATCAACCTGGCCAGCGGCCCCACGGGCGACGGCCTTGCCGGGGGCCTCATGCTGCTCGCGGCGCTCGGCGACCAGGGGATGTCGCTGGCCGACGCCGCGTCGGTGATGACCCGCATGCCGCAGCGCCTCGTGAGCGTGCGCGTGCAGCGCAAGGAGGACCTCCCCGGCGCCGCCGAGGTGTGGGACATGGTGCGGGCGGAGGAGCAGGCCCTGGGCGACGACGGGCGCATCGTGCTGCGGGCATCGGGCACCGAGCCCCTGGTCCGCGTGATGGTGGAGGCGCCGACGTCCGAGGAGTGCGCGAGGATCGCGGGCGCCATCGCCGATGCGGCGGGCCGCGCCTGCGGCCTTGCCGAGGGGGGTCACTGACATGTGCGGCATCATCGGGTACGTCGGGTCACGGCCGTGCGAGGAGCTCATCCTCGCCGGGCTCGAGCGCCTGGAATACCGCGGGTACGACTCCGCGGGCATCGTCCTGCTGGGCGAGGATGGCTTCATGACCGTGCGCGCCGTGGGCAACCTGGCCGAGTTGCGCAAGGCCGCTCACGCCACGGGCGCGGATGCCTCGCCGGCCGTGATGGGGATGGGGCACACCCGCTGGGCCACCCACGGGCGCGTCACCGAGGCCAACGCCCATCCGCACGCCGACGCCTCCGGCCGCATCAGCGTGGTGATGAACGGCATCGTCGAGAACTACGCCCGCCTGCGCGGCGAGCTTCAGGACCAGGGCGTGGTGTTCCGCAGCGAGACCGACGCCGAGGTGATCCCGCATCTCATCGCCCGCCACTACGAGGGCGACCTCGTGGCTGCCATGCGCGCCGCGGTGGCCGAGCTCGAGGGGCACTTCACCATCGTGGCCGCGAGCGTGGCCGAGCCCGGCCGCCTCGTGGCATACCGCCAGGAGACCCCGCTCGTGGTGGGCGTGGGGGAGGGTGAGCGCTTCGTGGCATCGGCCATCCCGGCGTTCCTCCCCGAGACGCGCGACACGATCCTCGTCGAGTCGGGTGAGATCGTGGTGGTGGAAGCCGGCTCGGTCACGATCCACGACGGCGACAAGGTGATCGCCCGCGAGGTCACGAGGGTCGACTGGGACGAGGACGCCGCCGAGAAGGGCGGCTACGACACCTTCATGCTCAAGGAGATCCACGAGCAGCCCGCCGCACTGCGCGACACCATCGGCGACCGCCTGCGCACCGAGGGCGAGATCGACCTGCCCGGCCTCGGCCTCGACGAGGCGGCGCTGGCGCGGGTGGACCGCGTGCACATCGTGGCCTGCGGCACGTCGTTCCATGCCGGCCTCGTGGGCCGCTACCTCATCGAGGACTGGGCGCAGGTGCCGGTGCACGTTGAGGTGGCGAGCGAGTACCGCTACCGCACCTGCCTCGCGGGCCCGGGCGATCTGGTGATCGGCATCACCCAGAGCGGCGAGACCGCCGACACCCTCGCCGCGATGCGCGTGGCGCGCGAGCGCGGTGCCCACGTGGTGGCCCTCACCAACATCATGGGCTCGCAGGCCGTGCGCGACTCAGACGGGGTCATCTACACCCGAGCCGGGCTCGAGATCGGCGTGGCGGCCACCAAGACGCACACCGCGCAGGTGGTGGCCCTCGCGCTCCTGGCGCTGAAGCTCGGGCGCGCGCGCCACGTGCTCTCCGCTGCCGGCGCGGCCGACCTCGGCGACGAGCTCCACCGCCTTCCCGATCTGGTGCAGGAGTACCTCGACTCGCCCGACGCCGTCCACGCCCTCGAGGTCGGCGAGAAGTACGCCGACCGGCCGTTCTTCCTCTACCTGGGTCGCCATGTGGGCATGCCGGTCTCGTATGAGGGCGCGCTGAAGCTCAAGGAGATCTCCTACGTGCCCACCGAGGCCTATCCGGCCGGCGAGATGAAGCACGGGCCCATCGCGCTGCTGGACGATGGCTCGCCGGTGGTCGTGGTGGCCACCGATGGCCACGTGTTCGACAAGGTCGTCTCGAACATCCAGGAGGTCCGGGCGCGCGGTGCGCAGGTGATCGCCGTGGCCACCAAGGGCAATGAGGAGATCAGCACGCACGCGGACGACGTCATGTTCGTGCCGCGCACGCCGCCGCTGCTGGCGTCGGTGCTCGCGGTCGTGCCGCTGCAGCTGTTTGCGTACGCCGTGGCGCGAGCCCGCGGGCTGAACGTCGACCAGCCGCGCAACCTCGCCAAGACGGTCACGGTGGAATGACCCCGCCCATGGGAGCGGGCATCCTCGGCGTCGGCATCGACCTCATCGAGATCGATCGCATCGAGCGCGCCCTGGAGCGCCACCCCCGGTTTTCCCAGCGGTGCTTCACGCCGGCCGAAGAGGCCTACTGCGCCTCGCGCAAGTACCCGCCGCAGCACTTCGCTGCCCGCTTCGCCGCCAAGGAGGCCGTCGGCAAGGCGTTGGGCATCGGAATGACCCGCTGGCACGAGGTGGAGGTCGTGCGGGGGCGCGGGGCACCCACGGCGATCCTCGCCGGCCGGTGCCTGCGGCGGGCAGGCGACCTCGGCGTGGTCGAGGTGATGCTCTCGCTCACGCACTCGCGCGGGATGGCTGCTGCGGTGGCGATCCTGAGGGGCGCCTCGCCACGTCAATAGGATGTCGGGCGTGCCGATGATGCCCGGGATGCACCCGCTCTTCGATGCCGCCGCCGTGCGGGACGCCGACGCGCGCGCGATCGCGGGTGGAATCCCGGGAGAGGTGCTCATGGAGACGGCCGGAACCCTCGCCGCGCGGGAGATGCTCCGGGCGTTCCCCCCGGGCTCGGCCGCCACGGTGCTCGTGGGCCCGGGCAACAACGGCGGTGATGGCATGGTGGTCGCGCGGCACCTGGCCGCCGCTGGTTGGGATGTGCGCGTGCAGGCCCCGGGCGCGCGCGAGCCCGAGACCCCCGACGGCGCCCTGATGACGGCGCGGGCCGCAGGGGCGGGGATCGGCGTCGGCGACGTCGACCTCGACGAGCTGCGGGCCGGCGGGCGCGTGGTGGTGGACGCCCTGCTCGGCACCGGAACCACCGGCGCGCCGCGCGGCGGCGTGGCCGATGCCGTGGAGGCCGTGGTGGCCTCGGGCGCCCCCGTGGCCGCTCTCGACATGCCCACCGGCGTGGACGGCGACACCGGCGCGGCGCCGGGCCCCGCCATTCGCGCCGACCTCACCGTCACCTTCGCAGCCGAGAAGGTGGGCCTGCGTGTGGCGCCCGGTCGTGAGCTCGCAGGTCGCGTGGTGGTGGCGGACATCGGCATTCCGCGCGACATACGGCCCGAGCCCTCTGCCTGGCTGGCCACCGACGACGTCGTCGCGGCCATTCCGACCCGGTCCGGGGGCGGCGACAAATACGCGGCCGGGGGCGTGCTGGCCATCGCCGGCGCGCCGGGAATGAGCGGTGCCGCCCGCCTGTGCACCCGTGCCGCGCTTCGCGCCGGCGCGGGCATCGTGGCGGCGTGCGTTCCGGCGGGCGTGCGCGCCGAGGTGGCCATCGGCACGCCGGAGGTGATGGTGACGGGCGTTCCGGGTGATGCGGGCATGTCGGTGGACGCCCTCGACGCCATCATGCACCAGGCCGCGCGCGTCGGCGCCGTGGCGCTGGGTCCGGGGCTGGGCCGCGAGTCGGGGACCACCTCGCTCGTGCGCGCCGTGCTCGCGGGCGTCGCGCTCCCCATGGTGCTCGACGCGGACGGGCTCTGGCACCTGGGCGACGACTTGGCGGCGCTGCGCGAGCGTCCCGCCCCCACGGTGATCACGCCGCATGCGGGGGAGGCCGCGCGCCTGCTCGGCATCACGCGTGACGAGGTGGAGGCGGGGCGCCTCGCCGCCGCCCGTGATCTGTGCGAGCGATCCGGCGCCGTGGCCCTGCTCAAGGGGCCCGGCACCATCATCTGCGCGCCGGGTGCGCTGCCGGTGGTGATCGAAGGCGGCACGCCCGCGCTGTCCACCGCGGGGTCGGGCGACGTGCTCTCGGGCGTCATCGCTGCGCTGCTCGCGCGTGGCATGGGCGCCGGCGATGCCGCCACGTGCGCCGCGGCGCTGCACGCCCGCGCGGGCGTGCTGGCCGGCCGCGGCGACGGCACGATCGCGAGCGACATCATCGAGGCGCTGCCCGGGGCCCTGGCCACGGCCGCTGCATCCGGGGGTACCGCATGAACGAGGCACGCTCCACGGCGGTGATCGACCTGCAGGCGCTGCGCCACAACGCGGCGCGCCTCGCGCGCGCGGCCGGTGGCGCCGAGCTCATGGCCGTGGTCAAGGCCAATGGGTACGGCCACGGGGCCGTGGACTGCGCATTCGCCGCGCTCGACGGCGGCGCGGGCAGCCTGGCGGTGGCGAGCGTGGAGGAGGCCGAGGAGCTGCGACTCGGCGGCCTCACCGCGCGCGTCCTCATCATGAGTCCCCTGGCGGGGGCGGGCTTCACCCGCGCCCTCGCCGCGGGCTGCGAGGTGGTGGTGGGCGACGGCGATGGGGTGGAGGGCATCACGGCGGCTGCCAGCCCGGACCGCCCCGCCCGCGTGCACGTGGAGGTCGACACCGGAATGGGGCGCCTGGGCGTGGCGCCCGACGACGCCATGCAGCTGGCTGAGGCCGCGGCCGCCGGGGGTGCGGAGGTGGTGGGGCTCATGACGCACTTCGCCACGGCGGACGAGCGCGAGGGTCCCGAGGCCGGCTTCATGCGCGAGCAGCTCGTGCGCTTCCGGCAGCTCATCCCGGCCTTCCGGGACCGCTTCCCCGGCATCCAGGTGCATGCGGCCAACAGCGCGGCCACCCTGCGCGACCCGGACGCCGCATTCGACATGGTGCGGTGCGGCATCGCGCTCTATGGCTGCTCGCCCTTCGGCCGGGATCCCTCGGACGACGACCTGGTGCCCGTGATGACCTGGCGCTCGCGCCTCGCCACCGTGAAGGCCTTCACCTCGCGCATGAGCGCCGGGTACGGGCGCACCTGGCGGGCATCGCGCGGCACCTGGGTGGGCATCGTGCCCGTGGGATATGCCGACGGCTTCTCGCGTGACCTGTCGAACAACGACGAGGTGCTCGTGGGTGGCCGCCGCGTGCCGGTGGTCGGCACGGTCTCGATGGACCTCATTGCGGTCGACCTCGGGCCCGAGGCCGAGGAGCGCGGCGGCGAGGAGGTCGTCATCCTCGGGCGCCAGGGCACCGAGCGCATCACCGCCGAGGAGGTCGCCCGCCGCCGTGCATCCATCTCGTACGAGGTCACGTGCGCCGTGAGCCCGCGCGTGGCGCGGATCACCGCGGGGTGAGCGTCCGGCTCGACCGCGCCCTGCTCACCGCCCCGCTTGCGGCGCTCACGGCGCCCGCGTGGGTGGTGGGGGGAGGCCTGCGCGACGCCCTGCTCGGCCGTCCGGTGGCCGATCTCGACGTCATCACCCAGGGCGACGCCGACGCCGAGGCGGCGGCGCTCGCCCGCGCGCATGGCGCCGTGCGCTTCCCGCTCTCGCGCGCGTTCGGCGCGTGGCGGGTGAGCGGGGGAGGGCTCGGCTGCCAGGTGGACATCATGCCCGTGCTCGGTGATGGGCTCGACGACGACCTCTCGCGGCGCGACTTCACGATCAACGCCCTCGCGCTCGAGGTGGGCGGCGACGGGACGGTGATCGACCGCCACGGCGGTCTCGCAGACCTCGGTGCGGGGCGCGTGGCGTTGGTCACCCCGGGGGCGCTCGCCGACGACCCCGTGCGCGTGCTGCGCCTCGCGCGCATCGCCGACGCACTCGATTTCATGATCGACCCGGACGCGGCCATCGCGGCCCGCGCCGCCGCCCCGGCCCTGGCCGACGTGCCCGGCGAGCGGGCGATGGAGGAGTTCGCGCGCATCATCACCTCGGCAGACCCCGGGCGGGCGATCCGTGCCCTCGACGATCTCGGGGGCCTCGGTGGGCTCATCCCGGAGTTGGACGACTGCCGCGGAGTGGACCAGAGCGAATACCACCACCTCGACGTGCTCGGGCATACCTTCGCGGTGCTCGACAACGTGGTGGCCATCGAGCGCGACCCGGAGCAGGTGTTCCGCGGGGGTGCCGCCGTGGTGGCCGCATCGCTTGCCGAGCCCCTTGCGGATGACCTCACCCGCGGCGAGGCGCTGCGGTTCACCGCGCTGCTGCATGACATGGCCAAGGCCGAGACGCGAGGGGTGATGGACACCGGGCGCATCACCTTCATCGGGCACGATCGGCGCGGCGCCGAGATGGCCGACGCGTGGTTCCGACGCATGAAGACGTCCAACCGCCTGCGCGAGTTCGTGGTGCACGGTGTGCGCGACCACCTCGTGCTGGGGTTCATGGTGCACCGGCAGCCTCTCACCCTCGTGCAGTACGACCGCTACCTGCGGCGGGTGGCGCCCGATCCGGTGGAGGCCATCGTGCTCTCGGCCGCGGACCGCCTCGCCACCGACGGCCCGCGCACCACGCCCATCCAGATCACGCGCCATCTCGCGCTCGCGCGGGACATGCTGGCGGCGCACGTGGCCATCGCGGCCATGGAGCCCATCCGGCCGCCGCTCGACGGCGCCGACCTGTCCTCGATGCTCGGCCGCGAGCCCGGGCCGTGGCTCGCGGATCTGCTCACGGCCACGCGAGAGGAGCAACTGATGGGCCGCGTGCGTGACGTGCCCACGGCGGAGCGCTTCGCCCGCGGCTGGGCCGCGGCCCACCCGCCCAGCACCTAGAAACCGCCTGCGCGGCGGGTGCGTCACCCCGGAGAGAGGTCTGCTGCGCCGCCCGTAGGGCACCCGTGCCGACCGCCCGTGGGTCTATGGTGGCCTTCGTGGGAATCAACCTGACGAAGATCTACACCCGGCAGGGCGATGGCGGCGACACCCGCCTCGGCGACATGACACTGGTGCGGAAGGATCACCTTCGGGTGAACGCCTATGGCGAGGTGGACGAGCTCAACGCCCAGGTGGGCGTGGCACGGCTCTCCGAGCTGCCCGCCGGATGGGACGAGCGTCTCGGCCAGGTGCAGAACGACCTGTTCGACGTCGGTGCCGACCTCGCCGTGCCCGTCGACCCCGAGGCCGAGGAGCAGCGCCTGCGCATCGCCACCGAGCGCGTCGCGTGGCTCGAGAAGTGGTGCGATGAGATCAACGACGACCTCGAGCCCCTCACCAGCTTCGTGTTGCCGGGCGGCACGCCCGCCGCGGCGCAGCTGCACGTCGCGCGCACCGTATGCCGACGCGCCGAGCGCGCGGTGGTGATGCTCGCCGATCACGAACCCACAGGCGCGGTGGGCGAGAACGTCATCGCCTACCTCAACAGGCTCTCCGACCTGTTCTTCATCCTCGCGCGCGGTGCGAACAAGGCCGCAGGCGCGCCGGACGTCCTCTGGGTCCCCGGGGGCGGCGCCCCCGCCTAGGCGTCAGGCATCGCCGCCGGTTGCGGGCGCACCGCCCGCCCAGGCGGGATCACGGCGGTTCCATGTGCGGGCGAGGATCACGCCGCCGATCACCACGAGGACGAGCGAGATGATCTGCGCTGCCGTGAGGCCTGCCGCCACCTGAGGGGTTGCGCGCACGAACTCCACGGCGAAGCGCTCGATGCCGATCAGCACGAGGTAGAGGCCGAACAGCGACCACGGGGCGGTGAGCCTGCCGCGCATGCGCCAGAGGATCCAGAAGATCACCAGCGCGGCGATGGTCTCGTACACCGGGGTGGGGTGGACGATCTCGGTGGTGGGCACCGTGCCCTCCGGGTAGGCCATGCCCCACGGCAGGGTGGTGACGTCGCCGTAGTCGCCATCTCCGGCCAGCTGGCACCCGATGCGGCCGATGGCATACCCGATGGCCAGCGGCGCCGCGACCATGTTGGCGAGGATCCCCAGGGACGCCCGCCGGTAGAGCGCGAGCAGGAGCACCCCGATGAAGCCGCCCGCCACACCTCCGTACCAGACGATCCCTGCGCCGGTGATGAGCGACTCCCCGGGCTCGCCCCAGTGCTCGATCACGTAGTAGATGCGCGCGCCGAGGAACCCGCCGATGCCAGCGGCGAAGGCCACCTCGATGCTGAATGATGGGTTGAGCCCGCGCTGGCGCAGGTCGGTGGCCAGGAAGAACGCGGCGACCACGATGGCCAGAGCGACCATGAGGCCGAACGAGTAGAAGGTGAAGGGTCCGACGGACCCGAGCTCGGGAAGCACGGCGTCATCCTCTCACGTTTCCCGAATGCGGAGCCCGGCCTCCCGATCATTACGAGCGGACGGAGCGGCGCCTACGGCCTGACGGCCCCCACGTAGTTTCCGCTGCGGCTTGCCATGGAGGTGACCCGCACCACGTCGCCGGTCTGGGGCGCATGCACCATGTTGCCGCCCCCGATGTAGATGCCCATGTGGCCAAGGCCTCGGAAGAACACAAGGTCGCCCGGCTGCAACTGCTCGTATGGCACCTGCGGGAACTGGCCCCAGATCGCGTATGTGTAGTGCGGCACGCTCTTGCCGATCTGGCGGTAGGCGTAAGTGGCCAGGCCCGAGCAGTCGAAGCCCGACGGGGATTCGCCGCCCCAGACATAGGGCACGCCCTGGAACGACAGTGCGATGCGCGCGGCCTCGGCGTTGCCGGCGCCGTCCGGGAGCGGTCCGTTGAAGGGCGTGTAGCCGGACGACGCCATGGAGCGGGCTTGGGCGGCCCGGCGCGCGCGCTCGTCAGCGATCGCCTGGCGAAGGTCGGCACGGGCGTTCTCGAGCATGCGCTGGCGCTCGGCGAGCAGGGCCTCGACGCGCGCCTTCTGGGCCTCGGCCTTTCGCACCTGCGCCTGCGCCGCGGTGCGGTCCTTCGCGAGCTCTCGGCGCACGCGGATGGTGCGGTCGCGGAAGCGACGCACCTTGCCCACCACCTGGGCATCCTCGCCACCGGCGCGCTCGATGGTCTCGAGCTCGCCCATGGCGTCTGTGAGGCTGCCGCTCGACACCAGCACCTCCACGAGGTTCGGCTCGGGGCGGCGGTAGAGGGCGTCGAGTCGGTCGCCCAGGATGCGCTGCGATGCCTCGAGGTCGGCGATCGCGTTCTCGAGCACCTTCTGGTTCTTCACGAGCCTGTCCTTGATGACCGACAGGCGCCAGCGCGCGCCGTTGTAGCGCTCTGCTGCCGCGGACACGCGCTGCTCCACGGCATTCAGGCGCGCCTTCAGCGCGTTGACCTCACGCTTCTTCGCCGCCACGGATGCGGGATCGGCGAGGGCGGGGGTGCTGCCGACGCCCATGGCGACCGTCCCCACGGCGATGAGGACAGCGAGGGCGCGGCGCATGGTTGTGGCATTGGAGGGCCGCACGGCCTCCGACCCTTTCACGAATCGCCGCGGAGCAGGGAAATCGCGGTTGCAGGTGACACGTCGGTGCATTGCGCGTTGACCCCGTCCGGGCCGATGGCCACAATCGTGGGGTGTTTGGAGGGCAGAAATCCCTGCTGGGAGGCGTCATCGCGGTGGCCGCATGCGGCGCGCTGATGGCCGCACCAGCAGCAGTGGCCCCGGGCCCCGCCGACCCCTACGCGAAGGCCGTGGGGGTCATCGTGCCGGGCGGCGGGGTGGCATCTGCCGCGGCGGGTCCCCGGTTCCCGACGCGCACGGCATCCGGGCAGCCATCGGGCGCCGTGGCGAGCGGCGGCACGGTGTCGGTGCGTGCCGCGGCGGGGCCGCGGGGCGGGGGCCAGCTGGCAGCGGCCACGGCCGATGCCACCGGGGTGTCGCTGCTCGGCGGGCGCGTGGTGATCAACTCCATGCGCCTCGCCGTGCGCTCGGACACCGTCGGCGCCACCACCACGGCGGGCGTCACCGAATGGGCCGCCGACATCACCGTGCTCGGCCAGCCCGTGGACGAAGCCCCCGGGGCGCAGATGGATATCCCCGGCGTGGGCATGATGGTCATGATGGAGCGCCTCGTGACGGGCGGCGCCGTAACGGCGAACGGAGTGCGCATCGAGGTGAGCGACCCGGCCACCGGCCTCGCGCCCGGAACGCAGGTGGTGGTGGGTCGCGTCGAGGCCGCCACGGGTGGCGCGGTGCCCGACTCGCCGTCCCCCGATCCGGGCAGCGCGCCGTCGGCACCGGGCGCCGCCACGCCGTCGGCAGACGGGGTCGCGCCCGCGCCGGCGATGGGCAGCCCGCTTCCCACCGCGCCCGCAACCGGATCCACCGGCGGAACTGCACCGGGCGACGCCGCTCCCGGGGTCACGGCTGCGGCGCCCATCCTCGGCCTGCCGCGGCGCGATCCCGGCACCGCGATGGGAGTGGCGTCCACCCAGGGCTATGCCTTTCCGGTGCTGGGCGAAGGCGTGGGCTTCAGCGACGACTACGGCGCGCCCCGCGCCGGCACGGGGTGGCACCAGGGCACCGACCTCTTCGCCCCCATGGGCACGCCGATCGTGGCCGTGGCCGCGGGCACGCTCTCGCAGGTGGGCGTGAACAACCTCGGCGGAAACCGCCTGTGGCTCACGGACGACGCCGGAAACGAGTTCTACTACGCGCACCTCTCGGCTTACGCGCCGGGTGTGGCCGATGGCGTGCGCGTGCGGGCCGGGCAGGTGATCGCCTTCCTGGGCAACACCGGCCAGGCCATCACCACGCCGCCCCACCTGCACTTCGAGATCCACCCCGGGGGTGGCAACAGCGTGAACCCCTATCCGTACCTGGTGGCCTGGCAGCGCAACGCACCCGTGCCGCAGGCGTTCGTGGCGGCCACCCAGGCCACGGGCCACGTGCCGGCGGCGGGCGTGCTGCTGCTGAACGCCGAGGCCGTCGAGGACACCCCCGGACAGGCGTCGCCCGACGGCGTGGCGGTTCCCGTCAGGTAGCCCGCCTAGGCGGGCGCCTCCTCGCCGCGCCTGCGCCGGCGCGGGCGGACGACCGCCTGCAGTTGCTCCTCGGTGAAGGGGCCCACGGCAACGCCGTCGGCGGCGAAGCGGTAGAGGGCCACGGCCAGCACCTGCGAGAGCGTGGCCGAGAGGATCGACCCGACGATGATGGCAAGGGCGCCGATGATGACGAGCACGATGCCCCCGGCCGCCGGCAGCAGAGCGATGCCGAAGAACACCATCACGATGCCCGGCAGGATGCCGAACAGGGCGACCACGCCTGTGGTGACGCCCAGACCCACCACCTGCTGGCCCCACCGCTGGCGGAAGAGGCCCGACGAGCGGCGGAGCGTCTGCCAGGGGCCCGTCCCCTCGAAGGTGATGACGGGGACGGCCAGGAAGGTGACGAGCGCCCAGGCGAGGCCGCCCAGCGCGGCCACGACCGCGCCGCCGACGCCCTGGAAGCGCGCCTCGATGGCCCGGATGATGAGGTTGACCGTGGTGGTGACGGCGGCCCAGCCTGCGATCTGCGGAATGCGCTGGCGGGCGGCCGCGATGCCCTCGCGCACGGTGGTGTCCTCGCCCTGCAGCGACCGGTTGGCGCACGCGGCGAGTGCCACCGAGAAGAAGATGCCCACGAACGCGGCGAGATACGCGGCGATCACGAACAGCACGATCGCCAGCACCAGCAGTCCGGTGCTCGCGGACTCGTCCACCGCCAGGAACAGCCCGGGGATCACGAACGCCGCCGTCAGCGCGGTGGCGGAGATCGCACCCAGCACGGGGAAGGCCGCCAGCGACTTGTCGGACACGATGGTGCGCCAGCTGACGCCGGCGAGCTCGAGCCCCTGGCGGAATCGGCTTACGTCACACCCCGAAGGAGTCGCCGCATGAGCAGGTGCTCGTGGCGTTGGGGTTCTTGATGACGAAGCCGCGCCGCATGAGCGACGTGGTGTAATCGATGATCGAGCCGCTCACGTAGATGGCGCTCTTGAGGTCGAGGTAGACGGTGACGCCGTTGCTCTCGATCTCGCGCTCCGAGGGCTCGGCCCCCGTACCCTGCGCGACGAGGTCGATGGAGTACTCCAGCCCCGAGCAACCGCCGGCGTGGATGCGCAGGCGCACCGCGTGTGCCATGCCCTCGCGGTCGGCGCACTCGCGGATGTAGGCGGCCGCGGCATCGGTGACCTCGAGTCCCGCGCCCGCGCCCTGCTGCTGCGCCTCGCGGGCCGCGCGGGCGCGCTCACGCGCAGCGGCCTTCTTCTCCTCGAGGGTGAGCGGCCGGTCCGGCGCCGATGTATCAGCCATATCCCATGACCTTCATCATGAGCTTGCCGTCGTCGGTCATCTTGTCGGGGCCCCACGGGGGGTCCCACACCCAGTTGACGTCCACCGACGTGATGCCATCCAGCGGCTCCACGAACTTGCGTACGTCGGCGATGATCTGGTCGGTGAGCGGGCAGCCCATCGACGTGAGGGTCATGTCGAGGCGCACGGCACCGGTGCCCTCGTCCACCTCCACGCCGTAGAGCAGGCCGAGGTCGACCACGTTGATGCCGAGCTCGGGGTCGTCCACCTGCTTCATGGCCTCGCGGATGTCGTCCTGGTTCACCATGGTCATCCTCCGGTCGCGACGGTCTCACGATAGTCGGCGATGCACTCGCGAAGCGCGAGCCACGAGAGCAGCGCGCACTTCACCCGCACCGGGTACTTGGCAACGCCCTCGAGGGCCACGGCGTCGCCCAGGAGGTCTTCGTCGGGCTGCGCCTCGCCGTGCATCACCAGGCGGAAGTGCTCCACCAGCATGAGGGCCTCGTCGAGATCCTTCCCCGCGGCCACCTCGGTGAGCATCGATGCGGCGGCCTGAGAGATGGAGCAGCCGTCGCCGTCGGCGCGGATCTCGGCGATGCGGCCGTCCTCGACGAGGATGTCCAGGTAGCACTCGTCCCCGCACACGGGGTTGTGCTCATGTACCGAGGCCGACGCCCCCTCGATGCGGCCACGCCCGCGGCGGTTGCGGTAGTGATCGAGGATCAGCTGCTGGTAGAGGTCGTCGAGCCCGCCCATCAGGCCGCCCCGAACCACTCGCGGCACGCGATGAGGGCGTCGCGCAGCGCGATGATGTCGTCGTCGGTGGTGTAGAGGTAGGCGCTGGCGCGCGCGGTGCTCTGCACCCCGAGATGGCGCATGAGGGGCTTCGTGCAGTGGTGCCCGGCACGCACGCACACGCCCTTGCTGTCGAGGAACTGGCCGATGTCGTGCGGGTGCACGCCATCGAGGCTGAAGCTCATGGACGCGCCGCGCCGCTCGGCGTCGCGCGGGCCGTACACCGTGAGCCCCGGCACCTCGTCGAGGGCCTCGAGCATGCGCACCGCGACCTCCTTCTCGTGCGCGCGGATGTTCTCCATGCCGATCTCCTCGAGGAACCGCACGGCCTCGCCCAGCCCGACCGCCTCTGCGATGGGCGGCGTGCCGGCCTCGAACTTCCACGGGATGTCGTTCCACGTGGCGCCCTCGGTGGTGACGTCCGAGATCATCTCGCCGCCGCCGAGGAACGGCTCCATTGCCCCGAGGCGCGCCGGCGACGCAGCCAGCACGCCGATGCCGGTGGGCCCGCACATCTTGTGGCCGGTGAACGCCAGGAAGTCGCTGCCGATCGCCGCGGCGTTCACGGGCATGTGGGGCACGCTCTGGGTGGCGTCCACCATGGTGAGCGCGCCGGCCTCGTGGGCCATCGCCACGATGTCCTCGACGGGGTTGATCGTGCCGAGGGTGTTCGACACGTGCACCACGGCCACCATGCGCGTGCGCCCGCCGATCATCGACCGCATGGCGTCCATGTCGATCTCGCCGCCCGGGGTGACGGGGCAGAAGCGCACCTGCGCCCCGGTCATCGAGGCCACGATCTGCCAGGGGACGGTGTTGGAGTGATGCTCCATCATCGTCACCAGCACCTCGTCGCCCTCGCGCAGTTCGCGCGCGCCCCAGGCCCAGGCCACGAGGTTGATGGCCTCGGTGGCGTTCTTGGTGAACACCGTGGCCTCACGCGGATGGTTCACCAGGCGCGCCACGGCGTCGCGGCCGGCCTCGAGGCGCTCGGTTGCCTCCGCTGCCATCTCGTACACCCCGCGGTGCACGTTGGCGTTGGTCTCGCGGTAGTAGGCGTCCATGGCGTCGAGCACCCGCTGGGGCTTCTGCGACGTGGCCGCCGAGTCGAGGTAGTGCACGGCGCCGCCGCCGGCTCGGGGTGAGACCAAGATGGGGAACTCCGCTCGGAGCGCTCGCGCGTGGAGCGTGTGCTGTGCGGAGTTCCCCATGCGGCTCCTAGCGGGGCGCCGCGGCCGGCTCGGCCGACCCGAAGCCCACGTAGCCCTCGGCCTCAAGCTGCTCGGCCAGTTCCGGACCGCCGGTCTTGGCGATGCGCCCCTCGTACATCACGTGCACCACGTCGGGCTTGATGTAGTTCAGGATGCGCGTGTAGTGGGTGATGATGAGCACCCCGAGGTCGGGGCCGCGCTGGGCGTTGACGCCCTCCGACACGGTGCGCAGGGCGTCCACGTCGAGGCCCGAGTCGGTCTCGTCGAGCACCGCGAACTTGGGCTCGAGCAGCGCCATCTGCAGGATCTCGTGGCGCTTCTTCTCGCCGCCCGAGAAGCCCTCATTCAGGTAGCGGTCGGCGAATGACGGGTCGAACTGCAATAGCGCGCTCTTCTCCTTGAAGAGCTTCGCGAACTCGCGCACGGGGATCTCCTCGCCGCGCGTGGCGTTCACGGCGCTGCGCAGGAAGTTCATCACCGAGACGCCGGGCACCTCGACGGGGTACTGCATCGCGAGGAACAGGCCCGCCTGGGCGCGCTCGTCGGCCTCCATCTCGGCCAGGTCCTTGCCGTCGAAGAACACCGATCCGCCGGTGATGTCGTAGCGCGGGTGGCCCGCCAGCGCGTAGGCCAGCGTGCTCTTGCCGGAGCCATTCGGGCCCATGAGCGCGTGCACCTCGCCCTGCGGAACCTCGAGGTTCACGCCCTTGAGGATCGGCTTGTCCTCGACGGCCACCTCGAGGCCTTCGATCTTCAGGATGGGGTCAGCCACGGAAGCGGTTCTCCTTCGTCATGACGGGGTGTCGAACGGATGCGGGATGTTGGGAACGGGGTCGATGAACACGCGGCCATCGCGCACCTCCACCGGGAAGACCGGCAGCGACGCGGTGGCAGGCGGCGTGAGCGCGGCCCCGTCGGAAAGGCGGAAGTACGCGCCGTGCCGCGGGCACTCAACGCGGTCCATCTCGGGGTCGAGCCAGCCGGCCGACAGCGACGCCATGCCGTGCGTGCAGGTGTCGTGCACGGCCTGGAAGGTGCCGTTCACGTTGGCGAGGCAGATGGGCTGGCCCTCGACCTCCACGCGCACCATCGTGCCCGGCGGCACGTCGCCGGCCGGCAGTACGTCGACCATGCTCATCGCACCTTCGCGCGGGCGGCGTCGGCGAGCTCGTCACGGAGCTCGTCGAACGAGATCTCGTCCAGCACCTCCTGGAAGAAGCCGTAGACGATCTGGTGCTTGGCCTCGAGCTTCGGCACGCCGCGGCTCATCAGGTAGAAGAGATGCTCGTCGTCCACCCGGCCCACCGCGCCGGCGTGCGAGCACTTCACCTCGGCCGTCTCGATCTCGAGGAACGGGATGGTGTCGGCGCGCGCTCCCTCGTTGAGGATGAGGTTGCGGTTGGTCTGGTAGGCGTCGGTGCCCGGCGCGCCGGGCGGCACCACCAGGTTGCCGAAGAACACCGTGTGGGCGGTGTCCTGGATGGCGCCCTTGTAGAGCAGGTTCGAATAGGCCTGCGGCGCCTCGTGGCGCGACACCACCCTGTGCTCGAAGTGCTGCGAGCCGGTGGCGAAATAGAGCCCAAGCGCGCGGGCGTCCGAGCCCGTGCCGCGGCAGTACATCGTGGGCTCCACGCGCACGACGTCGCCGCCGAGGGTCACGTTCACCGACCGCACGCGGGCGTCCTTGCCGGCCGCGGCGCGGATGGTGGCCTGGTGGCGCATGCCCCGGCCCCAGCCGATGTACGACACGTGCTCGAGCTCGCCGCCGTCGGCGACGAACATCTCCACCACCGTCGACGCATGCACCGCGCCGTCGAGGTCGGGCGAGAGGTAGCGGTCAATCACCGTGGCCTTCGCGCCCTCCTCCACGATCACCAGCGTGCGGCCGAACACGTGGCCGCGGGCCCCGGTCGCGGCCAGGACGGCCTCGATGGGCAGGGTCACCTCGACCCCGCGCGGCACGTAGACGAACGTGCCGGCATCCCAACTGGCGGCGTTCAGCGCACCCGGGCGGTCGTCGAACCCGGCGAGCGAGTAGAGGCGGTCGCGCACGAGGTCCTCGTGCGCGGCGAGCGCCTCGCCCAGCTCGGCCACGATGACGCCCTCGGGGAGGTCGATCACCTCCGCGGGCGCCGGCGCGCCGTCGATGAAGGCAAGGCGCGCGGCGCGGCCCGACGTGGCCGGCAGGTCGATGGAGGCCGTGGTGGCGCCGCCCGCCGCGCCGTCGCCATTCATGCCGAGGTCGGCCGGCGGCGTGAAGCGCCACTCCTCCTCGCCTCCCGTGAGGACGGGAAGCGCCTCGAAGGCCGCTGCGGCCTCGTCGCGGGCCTCGGTGGCCCAGGCGGGGGCATCAGCCAATGGACCCCTCCATCTGCAACTCGATGAGGCGGTTGAGCTCCACGGCGTACTCCATGGGGAGCTCCTTGGCGATCGGCTCGATGAAGCCCCGCACGATCATGGCCATGGCCTCCTCCTCGCTGAGCCCGCGGCTCATGAGGTAGAAGATCTGGTCGTCGGCCACCTTGCTGACGGTGGCCTCGTGGCCGATGGAGGTGTCCTCCTCCTGGATGTCCATGTAGGGGTAGGTGTCCGAGCGGCTGTCCTCGTCGAGGAGCAGCGCGTCGCATACCACCGATGCCTTCACGCGGCGGGCGCCCGGCTCCACCTTCACGAGGCCGCGGTAGCTGGTGCGGCCGCCGCCCTGCGAGATGGACTTGCTCACGATGGTGCTCGAGGTGTCGGGCGCCACGTGCACCATCTTGGCGCCGGCGTCCTGGTGCATCCCCGTTCCGGCCATGGCCACCGAGAGCACCTCGCCGCGGGCGCGCGGTCCCACCATCCACACGGCTGGGTACTTCATGGTGAGCTTGCTGCCGAGGTTGCCGTCAATCCACTCCATGACGGCGTCCTCGTGCGCGACGGCCCGCTTGGTGACGAGGTTGTAGACGTTGTTCGACCAGTTCTGGATGGTCGAGTAGCGGCAGCGGGCACCCTTCTTCACGATGATCTCGACCACCGCGGAGTGCAGCGAGTCGGCCGAGTACGTGGGGGCGGTGCAGCCCTCGACGTAGTGCACGTACGAGCCGGGCTCGCAGATGATCAGCGTGCGCTCGAACTGGCCCATGCTCTCGGCGTTGATGCGGAAGTACGCCTGAAGCGGGATCTCCACCTCCACGCCCTCTGGCACCCAGATGAACGACCCTCCCGACCACACGGCCGAGTTCAGCGCCGCAAAGGTGTTGTCACCGGGCGGGATCACCGTGGCCCAGTGCTCGCGGAAGAGATCCGGGTGCTCCCGCAGGGCGGTGTCGGTGTCGCAGAAGATCACGCCCTTCTCCTCGAGGTCCTCGCGGATCGAGTGGTACACGACCTCCGACTCGTACTGCGCGGACACGCCGGCGAGGAACTTCTGCTCGGCCTCGGGGATGCCGAGGCGATCGAACGTCTTGCGGATGTCGTCGGGCACCTCGTCCCAGGAGCGCCCCTGCTCCTCGGCTGCCTTGATGTAGTAGTAGATGTCCTGGTAGTCGAGCTCCGAGAGATCGCCGCCCCAATCGGGGATCTCGCGGCTCTCGAAGATCTCCAGCGAGCGCAGGCGGAACTTGGTCATCCACTCGGGCTCGCCCTTGATCATGGAGATCTCGCGGACGATGTCGGCGTTGAGCCCCTTCTTGGGCTCGAACACGTAGTGGGCCGGGTCATGCCAGCCGAACTTGTATGTGGTGTCGATGTCGATCTCGGGCTTTGCCGTCGACAAGTCGGACGCTCCTTCAGGGTGTCGTGTGAACGCTCTATAGGTTACGTCTATTGCCTCAACAATCAACCGCGAGCGGATGCGGGTGACGATGCCCTTCGCGCGCGGCGCGGGCCGTCGTATCCTTCGACCGCGTAACCACTCGAAAGCCCTTCATTGAGCACCGATCCGGCCATGCTTCCCGACGACGAGCAGGAGATCCAGCGCCTCGTCGCCGCGCTGGGTGATCCCACCCGGCGGCGGGTGTTCTTCACCGTGCGCGAGGCCGGCGTGCTGATGGGGAAGGACGAGGTGGCTGAGGTCGTGGGAATCACCCGCCGGCTCGCGGGCTTCCACCTCGACAAGCTGGTGGAGCAGGGGTTCCTGCGCGCGGAGTTCCAGCGTCGGTCCGGCCGCACGGGCCCGGGCGCCGGTCGCCCGGCCAAGCTGTATGCGCTGGCCGAGGCCGAGGAGGACTCCCTCCTCGAGGTGAAGCACTACGACCTGCTCGCCGAGCTGCTGCTCAGGGCCATGAGCGACCGCTCCGGCGAGGACCCGCAGGAGGTGCTCGAGCGGGTGGGCTATGAATTCGGCCGCGAGCTGGGGGAGGCCGAGCGCGCCGCGGGCCGCAGCCCGTCGTACTCGTCCACCACGGACGCCGTGGCCGGCGTTGTGGGGGTGCTCACGCGCTTCGGGTTCGGGGCCAGCGCCAACGACGACGGTCGCATCACGCTCCGTGCCTGCCCGTTCGAGGAGATGGCCAAGGTCGACCCCGAGCGGGTGTGCGGTCTTGACCGCGCGATCTGGCGCGGCGTGCTGTCGGCGTTCAACCCGGACGCCACGCTGCAGTCGGCAACGGCGCGGGCGCAGGGCGATGCGGCGTGCGCAGCCCTCGTGGTGGAGACGGACCCCGCCTAGCGGGCCGCGCGGCACCTCGCGGGGTGCCGGCTAGATGTCCTTGAGGCGGCTGATGCCGAAGAGGTACGTCATCCAGCCGAAGAGCCCGGTCATGAGTACGGCCCCGAAGACATCGCCCCAGTATCCGTCCTGGGTGGCGGCCATGCCGGCAACGAAGATCTCGACGACCATCGCCACGGTGAGCAGGCCAAACATGATGCCGCCCACCCACATGATCCAGCCGTAGGGAAAGAAGCGGCGAATGCCAACGGTATGGGCCAGCGGCGCGTAGTTCGCGCGGCGACCGCCGGCGCGCTTGGGCTTCTTCTTAGGAGCCATCGGCCGGAAGGATAGCCGGATCGGCGGCGCGCGTGCGCGGCTGCCAGCGGCCGCTGCGGATGCGCAGGATGCTCACGCCCATCCCGACGAAGTAGAGGACGCTGAACACCACCTGCGGGATCGACAAGAGGATCGTTCCGTAGACGATCCACGGAACGCATGCCGCCATCGCGAGCGCGCGCAGCCGCACCTGGCCGAAGGAGAGCCGCGATGCGGCGATGCCGAGCATGCCGAGGGCGGCGAACACGTCCACCAGGCCGCTCCAGAAGATGATGATGAGGACCGCCGTGACGGGGATGCTGAGCCAGATGATCGCCCGCCCCCGGGCGCTCCGCGGATCGGTTCCCGCGAGGTCCATCACCACCACCACGGCGCTGATGGCGATGGCCGCGGTGCCGCCCAGCAGGGCCCAGTGGATGCCCATCACCAGTGACCCGGCCGCATCGAGCGCCAGCAGCCGCGCTCGGCTGCGCATCAGGGTGGATGCCAGCAGCAGGGCGATGCCCAGCACGCCAACGGCCTGCGCCACGATCTGCGCGGTGCTCATGGGCGTATGGTGACGGAGCCCACGGCGGGCACGGAGTCGAGCGGTCGCGGGGGTGCGATGGAGCTGGGAATCGAGGGGCGGGTGGCGCTGGTGACCGGCGGCAGCCGGGGCATCGGCCGCGCGGCCGCCGAGGCGCTGGCGCGCGAGGGCGCGCAGGTGGTGGTGGCGGCGCGGGGCGCCGAGGGCGTGGACGCCGCCGTGGCGGACCTCCGGGCGTCGGGCGCACGCGCTGAGGGAATCCTCACCGACATGTCCGATCCGCTCGGGCCGGCCGACGCCGTCGCGCGCGCCGAGGCCATCATCGGCCCCGTGGAGATCCTCGTGGCCAACGCGGGTGGCCCGCCGCCGGGGCGGTTCGTGGACGCCGACGATGACGGCTGGGACATCGCGGTGCAGCAGAATCTGCTTGGCACCGTGCGTCTCATCCGGGCGGCGCTTCCCGGCATGCGCGATCGCGGGTGGGGTCGCATCGTCACCATCACCAGCACGTCGGTGCGCGAGGTGATCGATGGCCTCGCGCTCAGCAACGCCACGCGCGCGGGGGTGGCGGGCGCGGTGCGCACGCTGGCGCGCGAGGTGGCGGGCGACGGCGTGACGGTGAACAACGTGCTGCCCGGGCCCATCCTCACCGATCGCATGCGCGAGCTGCTCTCCGCGGCCCCGGACCTGGACGCCGCCATCGCCGAGCGCGGGTCCCGCAACCCCACGGGTCGCGTGGGCGACCCGGCCGAGGTGGGCGACCTGGTGGCGTTCCTGGCGTCGGATCGCGCGGCGTTCATCAACGGCGCATCGGTGATGATCGACGGAGGGGAGAGCCGGGTTGTCGGCTAGCGACCACGATCACCCGCCCTACGGGTTCAGCACGCGCTTCCGGGTGGACTTCGCCGACACCGATGCCGGCGGGGTCGTGTACTTCGGCTCGTACGGGCGGTTCCTCGAGCGGGCCGTCATCGAGTACCGCCGCGCCGCGGGGGTGCCCCTCGTGGGCGCCGACGAGCACCACTTCATGATCCGCTCGATGGCCGTCGAGTACCACGCGCCCCTGCGATTCGACGACGAGGTCGAGGCCTTCGTCCGGGTGAGCCGCATTGGCACCAGCAGCCACACGATCGAGGCGCGGCTCGAGCGAATCGATGCCAATGGGGCTACGCATGTGGCCGATGCCCGCGCCGTGGTCGTAGGGGTGCAGTCGTGGGATGGCGGTGGGCCGACCCCCATGCCCGCGGAGTGGCGGTCCGCCATCGAGGCATTCGAGGCGCGCACGCATTGAGCGACCGGCTGCTCGGACAGCACTCCTCGGTGCTGGCATCGGCCGGGGCCGACATCGCGGCCCTCGCGGACATCGAGGAGTGGGCGCGGCGCTCGGTGGTGGTGCCGCCGGGCACCGAGGTGGTGGATGCCCACGTGCACCTGGGCATCGACCGCGACGGCCACGCGCTGTCGGCCGCCGACCTGATCGCCGACATGGACGCCAACGGCATCGGGCGCGCCGTGGCGTTCCCCGCCGACGAGCCCGGATCGGGCGGCGACTTCCGTGATGCCAATGGGCGGGTCATCGATGCGTGGGCCGCACACCCTGATCGCATCATCCCCTTCTGCCGCATCGACCCGGCGGTGGGCGCCGCGGCCGCTATCGACGGGGCGCATGCGGCCGGTGCACGCGGGCTCAAGCTGCACCCGGTGGCGCAGCGGTTCGCGCCCGAGGGCGAGGTGTGCGTGGCAGCGGTGCGCAGGGCCACCGACCTGGGCTGGCCGGTTCTCTTCCACGCCGGCTTCGGGGCGCGGGCGCTCGGCCCCGCCTTCGCTGCGCTGCTGGAGCGGGTTCCCGATGCGCGGGTCATCCTCGCCCATGGCGGGCGCGGCGACCACCGGGCGCTTGCGGCGCTGGCCGCTGCGTACCCGGACGTCCTGTTCGACACCTCCATCGCCGCGCTGCCCGACCTGGTGACCCTGCCGCCCGAGCGCATCGTGTTCGGCACGGATCGCCCGTACGGCGACCACGCGCAGGCCCTGCACCTGGTGGGCGTCGCGGCGCGGGTGGCTGGATGGGACACCACGGCCATGCGCGGCGTGCTGGGGGGCAACCTCATGCGCCTGCTGGGCGGCGAGGCCGCGTGAGCGGCACCGATGCCCTGCGCGTGGTCACCCTCGCCGCGCAGGCCGAGATGGCCCTGGTGCGACGCGACTCCGTGGCGGCACCTCTGCTGGCGCAGGCCGCGCGGGCGGCGGACGGCACGCCGGGCGGCCCCCTGCTCGCGCAGGCGGCGGCCATGGTGCGGGGCGAGCCCGACCGCGAGGCCATCCGCCAGGCGGCGCTGTCGCTCTGCCGGATGGCGCTGCAGGACGCACAGGCCGAGGCGCTGGGGGCGCAGCCGTGATGC